>NZ_AP024849.1:1115000-1330000 GCF_019977655.1 Clostridium gelidum | reverse complement strand
TTATCTTTGGCACCATCCTCATTTGGTACATCAATTGCAAGTCCAGTTTGATGCGTACTCGCACTTAGGATACGTTACATATTTATCAGTTTTTTTCAATATATTATCTATAATCTCTTTCATAAATAATAAAAGTGAGGCAAGTTATATTTTGTGTAACTTACCTCACTCTATTATCAATAACTTATTATGTTTATTAACTTAAACCTATTTATTTATAACAGTCTTAGCCATTTGAATCATTGCATCTCTATCTACATCATCATAAGAGTTATTTATAATGTTATATTCAATACCATTCTCATACCATTCAACACTTTGACTATTATATTCTTCAATTTCATCACTGCCAAATGCCATCTCTAAACGTCCCTCATTAATTAATTTTAAATCTTCTTCTGTTTGTTTGTAATCTTCTGGAACATCCTTACATTTAATACTATGATAATATATTTTAGTGTCATTATATTCAGTTCTATCCTTTATTTTTTCTATCATATTGTCAAACTCTGATTTATCAATTAGATCTACATACATATTTAAATTTCGATTTTTCTTAGCTCCATCTCTTTTATAAGCAAAATATGCACTTTTAGGTTTAGCGACTGTATTCCCATCATCATTTTTTAACGAATTCTCAATATAATTAAATTCATAAAATTTAAATCCGCCATTAAGGTTTTCTACATATTTAGGTAAAAAATTAACAGCACTTTTTACTATATCAGTGCTTGGAAAACTTTTAATTGCATTATTTTTGTTAGATCTTGAAACCAAAAATGCACCATTTGTTGCTGCCACAACAGTTACTGTTGTTACTACACATAGAATCCCTGCTATTATAGCTGTTCTTGCTCTTAAAAATTTAATTTTCATATTATAAAACACTCCTTTATTCTCCTTTAAGATTTCAGCTCTGATTTTAAAGAACATATCTTGTGAAGCTGAAATTTCTTCTGCTCTATTATTTAAGCAATTTTTAATTTTTTTATCTATATCTTCACTTAGTTGTTTTTTCATTAAACTTCACACTCCTTTGCCTTTACTTTGTTATATCCTTCATTATCCAATAAGCTTTCTTTTAATTTTTTTCTTGCACTATGAAGCCTTGACTTTACCGTACCCTCAAAGCATCCCATAACCTTTGCTATTTCTTTAATTGACAATCCATTGAAATAATAAAGTACTATAACTGTTTTCTGTTTTAAATCTAGATGTTCAATTTCAACATGGAGTGCTTCTTCCTCTTGATTTCTCATGTACATATTTATTGATTCATTAATACTTACATCATCTGCTTTTTCAAAAATATTTTCTATTGGCAATGCTTTCTTTTCTTTACCAACATGTTTCCAAGCAATTCTTGTAAGAATTTTAAAAAACCATGGTTTAAACTGTTCTAATTTTTTTAAGCTATTTACATTTATATAACATTTTATAAATGTTTCTTGTACAATATCTTCACTCGTAAATTTATTACCTGTAATAAGATATGAATATTTAAGTGCCCCATTTTTATATATTTCAAATATTTCACCTAAGGCATTCATATCACCAGACTGGATTTTTTTAACAAGCTCTATTTCACTCAACTTAATTTCTCCTTCTCTAAAGCTTTTTTAGATGCATCTATATATAAGAGCCTTTAACTTATCAATTGGTTCATTTATAATAAAAATTTATTTTAAAATTATTTAAGCACATGAATTCATCTTATTTATTTTTTAAATATTCTTCTAACACCATATGCTTATTATATATTTTCTTAGCTACATCTGCTCCAACATAGCGGATATGCCAAGATTCATAACTATACCCCGTTATATTTTCTTTTTCCATAGGATATCTCATAATAAATCCAAGATTTTGAGCATTGGATTTCAACCACTTTCCTTCTTTAGTTTGTCCAAAGTCTACTTTTAATTTATCTTTGGCACCATCTCCATTAGTTACATCAATTGCAAGTCCAGTTTGATGCTCACTAGCTCCAGGTTGTGCTACATATTTATCAGCTTGTTTTTTACCTACTGTTTTTACTCTTTTATCATAAACTTGTTTCTGTGTTTCATAAGATCTATAAGCTGATAACCCATATAAGTTTATCTTTTCCTTACTAGCACTCTTAAATAATTCTTCCAATGCTTTAGCCGCTTCACCCTGCATCATTTTTTCCTCATTTGATGCACATGATGCAAATTTAACATTAGGCATTATCAAATTTTTAGGTATGTAATCATTAGGTAATGTATTACTCTTATTTACTAAAATTAGGCAATCACCGGACTTTTCATTACTATTATAAGTCATACTCTTGTCCATTGGATTAGGTTTAAATATAACATAAAGTACTATTGCTACTATTAACAGTGGTAATAGTGTTACAAATAACTTCTTCAAAATTATATACCTCCATAATTTATAATTGTTATAAATCTCAAAAAATTCCCATGAGAAATTATTAGCCAAAACTTATAATAAAAGTATTCCATTATTTACAAACACCTGAAATTAAGTGTTAAAGAACAATTAAAAATAAGTCTGTAAATCCTATATCTTACTAGGATCTACAGACCTCTTAAATGTACATTTTCATGTATTTTATAATGTGTATACCTTTTATTTGGCTAACTAAATTTCTCCTTATTTAATTGATTCAGCAACTTTTATAGCTTCATCTTTACCAATGTTTTTACCAACTAAATTATATACAGTGTTATTAGCTTCCCAATCAATATTCTTACCGTCTGATAATATAGCATCTACACCATTAATATTAATTTTCTCAATATCATCTGAACCTCCTTCTGCCCTAGTTTCTTCACATGCAAATCTTTCTTGCATATATATTTCCTTTCCTGTTTTTTGATTTTTAAAATATAATTCTGCATATTTGCTATCTTTTACATTACCTGATTCGTCCTTAGTAAATTCTGCTCTATCAAATGTATATCCATTAGGTAAATATGAAGGCAATTTAACATCAAAGCAAGTGTATTGATTTAATGTACTGCTATCTGAAACACATAACGTATTCTCTTTTGCTTTCTCTTCAATTTGTTTAGCTTGTTCTTCTGTTACAATTGTTCCATTTTCGAAATCAATTTTGTAAATTTTTTCTCCATCCTTTGTGTATATACCTTGTGCATAAATATTCTTTGTTATTTTTTCAAGAGGATTTTTATTTTTATCAAGAACATTTCCTTTAAGTGAATCTGGCAACTCAACTTCCTTAAGTTCATCATCCTCTTCTTGTACCATTGTTATATGTCCTAAAGATATTGTTTTAATAATTTTGTTTACTGCAACTTGTGCAAAAGTTGTTTGCGCAAATAATGTTGATGCAATTAATAATGATGCTGCTGCGATACCTGTTTTCTTTATTTTGTTTATTTTTTTCATATTACTATCTCCTTCATTATTGAGATTTTTTAAATTGGTACTTAACACAGAATTTTTATTACTTTCTTTACTAAAATCCATATTACTTAATTGTCTAGCTAAATCTTGAAATTCATCATCTATACCTTCTATAAAATCTTCTCTTTTCCCTTGAAATTTAATTTCTTTCATTTATTTAGCCTCCTTTTCCATTTCAATTTTTAATCTTTTCATAATCCGGTGGAGCTTTACTCCTACATTACTTTCACTAATATTTAATATTTTTGCAATTTCTGTATTTTTAAGATCCCCACCAAATTTATATGCAATAATATTCCGTTCCTTTGCATCTAAAACATTTAGTGCATCTAATAATTTATTATTTCTTTCTTTATTAATCATTAAGTCTTCTGGACCTTTGTCCCTTGACATTAAATCAAGAATACTATCAATTGATATAATTTTATATCTTTTTTGTTTTCTAAAATAATCATTTATAGTGTTTCTAGCAATAGTAAACATCCAAACTTCAAATTTTGATTTTTCATTTTCATAAGTATTGAATCTTACTATAATTTTTTCAAATATATTACTAGTCAAATCTTCAGCTGCTTCCTGTGAATTAACTCTATAATAGGTATAGTTATACACTCTCTTATAATAAAGCTGAAAAATTTCTGTAAACTCTTCCCTTTTATCTATATTCTCATGTATTTTTTCATTTTGGTGTGAAAAATCCACAACGGTAACTGGTTCCACCTTATTAATCTCCTCCTCTTGCAATCTTATTTACTTAGCTAAGTTGCTTACATATGTTAATACGTTGTTTCTTACATTCCATTACAACTTTTTTAATTTGTTTGTATATTTTTAAAATTAATTCCCTTATTTCTAATATTATACATTATGATTTCTATAATATTTTATTTTTAATAATTAGCTAACTCCTATTATGCAATATATAATTACAATAAAATAAGCTATCATAAAATAGAATTTGATTCCACTTTATGATAGCTTATTATTTCTTTACTTACATTTATGGCAACTTATTACCTGCTGCTAAGTATATCTCATACCATTCTTGTCTTGTTAACTCTACATCTGATGCTTTGCATATTTCCTTAAGACGATTTGAGTTCATTGTACCTACTATTGTTTGGATTTTTGCTGGATGTCTTAATATCCATGCAGTTGCTATTGTATTATTAGTTACTCCCTTATTCTCAGCAATTTCATTTATTTTCTTATTTAATTCTGGGAATTTATCATTATCTAAAAATACCCCTTCAAAGAATCCATATTGATAAGGAGACCAGGCTTGAATTGTTATATCCTTAAGACGGCAATATTCTAATATACTTCCAGCTCTATCTATTGAAGGATCTATTTTCATATTCACATTTAATCCAGAATCTATCATTCCAGTATGCATTATACCAAATTGCAATTGATTGATAATTATTTTATTGTCTAAATATTTATTTAGCAATTCAATTTGCATTGGACTATGATTACTTACACCAAACTTTTTGACTTTGCCCTCTTTATATAATTTAGAAAAAGCTTCTGCAACTTCTTCTGGTTCCATAAGTGTATCTGGACGATGTAAAAGTAATGTATCCACATAATCTGTATTTAATCTTTTTAAACTTTTATCTACTGAATTTAAAATATGTTCTTTTGAAAAATCATACATTACTCCAGGCACTATGGCACATTTTGTTTGAATAATCATTTTTTCTCTTATAGTTGGATTCATATTAATTGCATCTGCAAAAACCTCTTCTGACTTTCCTCTTCCATATATATCAGCATGGTCAAAAAAATTAATTCCTTCATCTAGTGAAGTTTTAATTACCTTTTCTGCATCACTCTTTTCAAGTTCTGCCATTCTCATGCATCCAAGTCCAATTTCTGAAGCTTCAATTCCACTATTCCCCATATTTATATTTTTCATTTTTATCATCCTCTCAATTCTATTTCATATAAAATCCACTTAACTAATTGGTTTTACTTATTTTTCATAATTTTAAAGCTTATCATCTGCAATAGATTGTTCATGCTCACTAATCCAACTATAAGCATCTTTTTTATCTCTTGTTAAAAGTAAATATAAAGCTTCTATAACAACCATAGCAGAAACTCTTGAAAAGCTAAATTCATCTAAAAATAATTTTTCCCTTGTGGCTGTATTTATGTGATACTTACTTTCATTCGCCACTGGAGAATTTTCATGATTTGTTATAGAAATAGTAGTAGCATGTCTTTCATTTGCAATCTCTAGTAGGGTCACAAGTTTCTTTGAAGATCCAGAATTAGATATTACTATAACTACATCTTCATTAGTTAAGGTATATGCAAATGCAAGTTGAGTTTCCCATATGGTGTTTGTAACAGATGCTATTCCTAATTGATTAAATTTATAGGTTCCATCCATTGCTACAGGTATCGTATTTCCAACTGCTGCAAATTGCACAATCCTTGCATTTTTAATTGCATCTAATATGTTTTTAATATCATCTTCATTGATCATTGATATAGTTTGTTTCAATTCTTCAATTTTATTTGCTAATATATTTTGAAGCGATTGTGCTATATTATTAGAATCTAATTCATTAGATACCTTATCATTCTTTGAATTTACCATTTCCTTAGCAATATTTATCTTTAAATCGTGGAACCCTTTGAAATCACATTTTTTGCAAAACCTAACTATGGTAGCTTCACTTACATTACTTTGAGTTGCTAGTTCAGAAACTGTCATTTCAATGACCTTTTCCTTATTATTGATAACATAATCAGCAATTTTTTTTTCTGCTTCATACAAATTTTTATAAATACATAAAATCTTATCTAATACATTTTTCTCTATATCTTTCACCTGTTAATTACTCCTTTAACAACAAAGTGGCTACTCAAAAGAGTATTTTAATCCCCATTGTTTTCTAACTTCATCCATTATAGTCATTACATCAACAGATAAACCTAATGTATCATTGCTACTTTTCTTCATAATGCAATTATTCATATCTTCAACTTCATAAATTAAGGCTTTTGAAGTATCACCTTCTTCTATAACTTCTATTTTTCCGTCTGGGTAAGTAATAGTAGCAGTATCTGCCCTTGGAAAATTCCCCACAGTTATATACGCTAATTCTCCGCATACAATACCCTTCTTTGGTTGTTTTGCTCTCATAGTTAGTGAAATTACTGCCATTTCATCATCTTGATTTTTAAGTATTATACCAGATTGTTCATCTACTCCAGTCTCAAATTTTTTTACTGTAGTTAAAATTTCTTTTGGTTGACTTGAAAGGAAATATCTCGTAAATGATAAAGCATATGTACCTATATCAAGTAACGCACCTCCTGCTAAATCTGGACTAAAGAATCTATTTGTAACATCATATTCTTTAAGACTTCCAAAATTAACTTGAATCATTTTTATCTTACCAAGTTTTCCGTCATCAACAAGTTGACGTAACTTTTTATATAATGGCATATGATAAATAGTCATAGCTTCTGCAACAATTAAGTTTTTTTCTTTTGCCAAACTAACTATTTCACTTAATTGATTACCATTTACAGTAATAGCTTTTTCACAAAGCACATGCTTATTGTTTTTAAGGCTTTCCATTATATACTCATAATGATTAGAATGAGGAGTTGATATATAAACTACATCAATTTTCTCATCCTTTAGCATTTCATTGTAATCTCCATAAACTTTTTCAACATTATAATTACTAGAAAAATATTCTGCCTTTTCAAGACTTCTTGCGCCTACTGCATATATACTTCCATTAACTTCTGATATAGCCTTTGCAAAGTCTACTGCAACTGTTCCTGGACCTAGTATTGCCCAATTTATTTTATCCATATCTTTCACCTCATACTTATATTTTATTTTCTACAGCTTCAAGTTATTTATTTAATATATATAGTTTATCTTTTAGAAATTACTCTAATACCTTTTTCACCAGCAATAATTGCTTTAGTGATAACACTCGTAAACAGAGATGTTTCTATAACTCCACAAATATTTATTAAACTGTTATTAAGTTCATAAATATCCTTAACATCACTGAAATTTACATTCATCAGTAAGTTTCCATTATCGCTTATAGTAAACCCATCTTTTATATCACTGCTTCTAACTACTGGCTTTCCACCTAATTCTAATACTTTTTTTTCAACATACTTTAATGAATCCTCTAAAATTTCAAGGACAACTGGAGCTTTAAACGTTAATGATTTTTCAACTTTAGCTTCGTCTACAAGAAGAATATATTCTTCAGCCATACTAGCAATTAGTTTTTCTTTAGTATGAATTCCACCACCACTTTTTAATGCATTTAAATTTTCATCAACTTGATCACAGCCATCAAAAGCTACATCCACTTTATCCACAGAACAAGTGTGCATAACTTCTAATCCATTTTCTATGCAAAGAAACTTTGTTTTTGTTGAAGGTGTAACTATCTTAACTTTAATATTTTTATCTTCATTTATATGTTCTATTAAATATGCTATACTTCTACCTCCGCCAAGACCTATTATCATGCCATCTTTTATGTATTTCATAGCTTCTTTAGCACAACTTTTTTTTAAATCGTTATCATTCATAATGCAGCACCTCCTTATATGTATTTACATAACAAACTAATTTATTCTTTGATTAATAACAATACTATTGTATACTCTATTTTTATAATAATACGACATGTTTATTTCGTCAATATTTTTTTCACGAAATATTATTTCTCTATAGTAGGATCTATTGACACTTTCCCTTAAAATCATTAGATATAAAAAGGATGTTCTAAAGTAGTTTTAATCCACTTTAGAACATCCTTTTTCTCTTATATATTCTAAATATATTTCACATATTTTTAAGTACTTTTGCTATTGGTAATCTAATATTAATAAGTCAGTTGCTGCAATTTGCCTTTTTTATTCTTACTATTTTATTTCATGTCTATTATTATGAACAAACACATATTTTTTTGAATTAAAAAACTGAACAAAGAGAGAATTGATTCTGTTATGATTTTAGCTAACACTAAGTTAATTCCTATAGTGCATAAATAATTTAATATTATTTTTTTCTTTTAAAAATATACGCTTTTAATTCTTCTACATATTTATCTTTATCTTTTACTTTTAACGTTGGAAAGGCTTTTAAAAGACGATTATGTATTATATTACTTTTAGATTTTAAAGAATCATACTTATCGTTTAATATAATGAATTTTTCCGAAATTTTTTCCTTATAATTTTCTTTATTTACTTGAATAGATTCTGCTAATTTTTCTTTTATTTCATTAATAAGCTCAATTGGTTTACTTTTTTCTAAATATTCCATAACATCTTCTTTTGTTTCATACAGCTTACTCAAGTGAGCATAGGATACAAATTCATCCATTATATCTGACATATTGTTTAACTTCACCTTTAAATCCATTGCATAATAACTAGTTGTTCCATAATCTATAAAATAAGTTACTACTGCTATAATTGCAAGGGGCTTACCTACTGATACAGGATAAAGAGAAACAATGAAGTTAACAAAAGGTTGAATGACTAAGAATAAAGCTACTGTTAATAAACCCCAAATAATAGAATTAAATAAACAAATTCTGCCCTTAATATTGAACTTATAATTACTATAATCCCACCAAGTCGTTTTAAATATAACTTCCATTAACCATCCTGTAAAATATTCTAAAATAGACGGAACTATAATTCCCATAATAAATAATATTAAAATATTATTTTCGAATGGTTTTAATATAAAGTAAACAGCTAAAGCCCCAAATCCATAAATAGTACAAACCGGACCATTTACAAAGCCTCTATTTATAAACTTTTTATCCAAAATAGATACATAACAAGTTTCCATAACCCAACCTAAAAAGCTATACATAAAAAAACAATGAATAATATGATATAAATCAGTTCCTAATAATTCTAATTCCCACAAAAACTCACACCTCTTTTATACGTTATTTTTAATAATAGCATATAAAAGATATACTATTTATATTCATCAATTAATTTTAATATAAAATATATATTCTTCTTTATTTTAATTTGCATCTTTTATTAATTCAATCTTAATTATCAATCTATCATCAATCTTCTTTATTTTAAATGCTCCATTATATACTTTTAAATACTCATTCATAAATGTACTTACAAAATCGATTTTATCTCCATCTATAAAATGTATATCATTATCTGATGGCACTTTTTGATTTTTTAAATCCACTATATCAAATATAAATTCAATTATTTCTTTGTCCAGATTATACTTTATATCACCATAAATATTCATGGTGTAACTATTGTTAGAATTTATAATAGACATAATTATATACTTCATAAAGCAATCAACTATTATTTTGTTAGTTTTAATTTTATAGTTTTCTGGAAATTTAAGGTCCTCTTTAACTTTAAGTTGTTTATTATAATCTATTAAGGATGATGTGAAATTATCAAGTAAATTAACTACATTTAATTCTTCAATTTCAGAGGTTATATTTTGACTATAAAATTTACAAAAATCTCTTTCAAATTCATAATTAAGTTTAGTCTTATCCTCATTCATTTCATTATCAATTATTTTAAATAAATGTTCAAAAATAACCTTGCTTGTCTGCTTTATTATATTACTTTCATTTTTTGCCGATGCTATCCTATCTTCAATATTTTTTAGCATATTCTTATATGCAGCATTTTTATTTTCAAGCGCCTTTTTCAAATTTTCGCTTTCCATAACAAGAGTATAATATTGAAGGGCTTGCTCAATTACAACTTTAAATTCTTCTTCCAGCTTCCATGGTTTTGTTATAAATTTAAATATATCAACTTGATTTATAGTTGCAAGTATTTGTTGCAATTGAGTATATCCTGATAAAACTATTCTTACAGTAGTAGGAGATATTTTTTTTACCTCTTTTAACAGTGTAAGACCATCCATTTTGGGCATACGCATATCTGTAACAATAACGCTTATTGAATTATTTTTTATTATTTCAAGGGCATCTATACCATTTAAAGCAAATAAACAGTCATAGTCTTCATCAATTAGTCCACGTCTTATGGAGCTTAGAATATTTTCTTCATCATCTACAAATAAAACTTTTCTTGTACCCATTTAAAAACCTCCTCATAATTTACCTACTGGAAATTTAAATGTAAATATCGTCTTTTTACCAGGTATACTTTTAACATTAAATTCCCCATTATACTTTTCAACTATTATGTCATGTGAAATACTGAGTCCAACTCCTGTTGCACTTCCCACTTCTTTAGTTGTGAAAAATGGGTCAAATATTTTATTAAGTATATCCTCTTCTATTCCTGGACCATCATCACAAATTTCACAACACACCATATCTTTTTCCTTAAAAGTTTGTATAATTATCTCACCATCTAATCTATTTTGACTCCTTATTGCCTGTAGTGAATTTGTAATTAAGCTTAAAATCACCTGACCTATTTGACTTCTATTACATAATACCTGTGGTATAATACCATATTTTTTTTCTATTGTGGCTACGCTTTTCAAATCACAATTTAAGATTAATATAGCTTCATCAATAATCATATTTAAATCATTTATAGCCATTTCATCATCAAAACCTGTTTTAGCAAAGTTTTGAAGACTTTTTACTATTTTTGAGACACGATTTACTCCATCTGTTGAATCTTTAATAATTTCACCAATTTCAGCTATTACAAAGTTAAGCTTTAATTTCTTCTCCATATCTTTTATATTTAATATATTTTCACTGATATCAGCTTTTTCAATAGTTTTCTCCTTCGAATCTATATTATCAATTAAATCCCTATATTCTTTGATCATTTTTTGAATCCTTAATACAAAATTCGAGAGAGTTTCTAAATTACTTCCAAGATAGCCTAACGGGTTATTAATTTCGTGAGCAACTCCAGCCGCCAATTCTCCAATAGCTGCAAGTTTTTCCTTTTGTATCATATGAAATTGTGTATCCTTCAAAGTTTTATTGAGTTGTTTCAAATCTTTATTTTGTTTTTTTATTCTTTCAAACATCTCTTTTAACATAAGAGAATTATTTCTAGTTTTTACAGCTGCCTTAAATCTCGCATAAAATTCCACTTCCTTGATGGGTTTGTTTATATAATCATCGGCACCATTTTCAAAGCATTTCTTAAAACTATCACTATCTGTAAGTGATGTGAGCATAAGAATTTGAACATTATCATATTCAGAATTTGCCCTTATTTGCTTTAAAACATCAATACCATCCATCTTAGGCATTACTATGTCAAGAAGTACAATATCAAATTTATTTTCTTCCATTAATCTTTGAACTTCTGTTGGCTTATTGCAAAGAATAACTTCACATTCTATAGGGGCTTTTTTTATAAAATCATTTGCGATAGTAAGATTAAATTTATCATCATCAACAACAAGTATTTTCATAATTTCACACTCCTAAACTAATATTTCACTCATTGAAATTATCCTTACACTTTGGAATCTTTATAGGTAATGAAATAATAAATGTTGTGCCTTCTCCCAGCTTACTGTTTACCTCTATAGATCCTGAATGCTTATTTACTATTATATCGTGTGAAATACTTAATCCAAGACCGGTCCCCACGCCAACTGGTTTAGTTGTAAAAAATGGATTGAAAATATTATTTACATTTTCCTCAGAAATACCTGCTCCATTATCACTAATCTCACATTTTACATAGTCATTTTCATAATATGTATGAATTCTAATTGTACCTTGAATTCCCTTTGATTTTATTGCATGTGCCGCATTTACTAACATATTTAGAAGTACTTGATTTATTTCTCCCTCAAGTGCTCTTATTGTTGGCACTTCTTCAAGATTTTCTTCAACCTTTGCATAATACTTAATTTCATTATATGCTATAGTAATTGTTGATTTAATATTACTATTTATATCATATTCATTAAATTCTGAAGAAGATGCTTTTCTTGCAAAGCCAAGAAGGCTTTTTACAATATTTTCTATTCTATTTATACCATCTTTAGATTCGGATATAATATCATCTATATCATCAAAAATGAACTTAATTTTGTTTTTATTTTTATACTCAATAATTTCCGAAAAATTTGTTTCATACAAATTCTTATCAGAATTTTCTAAATCCTCTTCAATTCTAAAATACAATTCTAAAAGCTTTTTAATCTTATCTTTATAACCTTTCAAAGTATATATGTTACTTTTAACAAAACCTAATGGATTGTTAATTTCATGAGCTATACCTGCTGAAAGTTGTCCTATCCCAGCCATTTTTTCTTGATAAATAATTTGAGTTTGTAATTTTTCTATTTTTTGAATATTTTCTTTATATTCTCTAGAGCTTATATCCAGGCTTCTTTCCATTAAAATTTTATCTTTTTCAAATTCAATATACGCAGAATTTACTGCATCAATGAAAGGTATAAACTTTTCTGGTATTTCATCTTCACCAATATACTTTGATAATTGCCTTTTTAATAGTTTATGAAACTCCTCCATAATATCATTCCTCCCCAATAAGTGTGATAGTCATTGTTTGATTATGAAATTCAGTTACTTTATCTTTGCCTGAAGGTGCTATTTCTCCATTAGAATAAAACCCAGTAACTATGACATCACTACCGAATATACTTCTTACCACCTCAAGTTCTTCATCTATCATTTGATTTAAAATAACTCTTCTTCCACGACAACTTATTAAAATTGCAAGGTTTGGTTTTTCGTAATTGACAATATTAAGACAATTTTCTGCTGCTTGCATGGAGCCAGTTATAAGATTATTAAAATTTGCTCTCATAAGTCTTCCATGATAACCTTCTGGTATTTCTCCGGCAAATTTAAGACTTTTATTTTGTTCATCAACAGCAGAAACAGTTCTAACATAATTATATTTATTATCAGCAGACCTTATATTTAGAGGAAAGAACAGTCCACTAACTGGAAGTTTACTTGCATATTCACCTAAATACTCCTTATACAAATCTAATACAGGCTTTCCATCTAATTCATACAATATATTATCTTTTGACTTTGTAACAATTCTCTCTATTCCGAATGTATCAAATCCTCCTACCGAACCATATCCAATCCTAATTTTATCTCCATAAAAAGCTACCACTCCAATTAAATTGTTTTTAGCATAGTCATTGGCAATTACAAAAGTCTCTTTATATCCTTCATAGTCTCCCGCCAATCCACCTGTTATTTTCACATGTTCTGGAAGTCCATCTACTAACCCTTCTACTATTTTACTACCGTTTACATTTATTCCTTCAGCTATTAAAAACACATGTGCTAAATTCTCAGTTGGAATTGATTTTGCAATTTCTAAACCTTTTTCATAACATTTGTTGAATTCTACCATCTCTGAAGAAAAAAATTTTATTGTGGTATTTTCAAAAGAGATAGCCGTAACTGTTAATATGTTATCATTCACTTGATCTTTAAATATCTCTCCAGCAGTTGTACACCCAATTATACTTGCACAAGGATATTTAATTCTTATTGTATTAAATACGTCTTTATTACAAATAAATTCTTTTGAACCAAACATAAGAACTAAATTCGAATTTACCAACTTCCCCAATAATTCAATATTTTTTATTTCATCTAATTTATAAAAGGCAAACTGTTCAGTGACCATTATTTATACCTCCCCAAAAAAGCTCAGCAAATTACCTTTGATTGGCATTATGCCTTAACTAATCCACTTAATTCTAAAGTTTCTTTAATTGTCTTTTCAAACTCTTCTTTATTTATTTTCAACTCGCAGAAAACATTTTCGTCAAATTCAATATAATAATTTTCCCCAACTATATCCCAAGCATATTTTTCTGCAATATGTGCTGCAAATACAATTTGTTTATTAATTATATTATCATCAAAAGGATTATGATGATAAAGTGCTGCTTCAACAATTGGCAATGGAATATCCCACCACTGTAGAAGGTACCCTCCTATTTCTTGATGGTTTGTTCCAAAAGCTTTATTTTCAAGTTCAATTAGACTAGTATGTTGAATTTCAACTTCCTGTAATATCTCCATATATTTATCATGAAAAGAATGTATCATAAAAATAATCCCAACATTACTCAATAATCCTGCATTCATTTCAGTTTCTGGAATCTTCTTATTTAAAAATTCCTTATATATTATACTGATAATTCTATTTGCAATAAATGCATGTTCCCACAATACCTCTAATCTTTTATTATCCTTATCATTAAATGTTAATCCATCTATAAATGCTGATGCAATTACTATATTTTTTATATTATCTAAACCGAGAAACGCTACTACTCTCTTAATTGAGCCTGTTTTTACTGCATAATATGATGAATTTACAATATGAAGGAGTTTTATAACAATAGAGTTATCATATTCTATTGCCTCAACTATTTTATATATTTCTTCTTCACTTTCTATTACATTAAGAATCTTTTGGTAAGACGTCTTAATAGTAGGCAATTCTTCTGCATTGTTTACAAGCTTCAGAACATTCTTATTGTTCCTTAGTACATTTTCTATCTGAAACACTTTTTCTATAGTATTAATAAGAACATCATTCTCCCATGGCTTCAGAATATATAGTTTTGCTATATTCTTTTGCAGAGCATCAAATACAATTCTTTCATCAGAAAATCCACTTAGAATTATACGAACTATATTAGGAAATCGTTTTTTCGCTTGACTCAGTAACTCATAACCAGTCATATTAGGCATCTTCATATCACTGACAATTACATCTACTTTTTGATTTTCAAGAATGACTAAAGCTTCTTTTCCGCTTTCTGCTGTAATTATTTCATATTCTGTATCCATAAAAATTCTTGCAATAGATCTTAATATTTGTGATTCATCATCAACAAAAAGAATTGTTTTTAACATAAAATTCATCTCCTTATGTATATTATTTTATATCCAATTACTTACTTTTTCAAACTTGCTATACTCTTGTATTTCTACATTTAATTCCATAATCCTTTATTAAATTACCAAATTAATGTATAAATTTATTTATATTTCTGACTCTTCTAAAATTTCATAAAAATAAGCCTGCAAATCCTCATTTTATGATGATCTGCAGGCCTCTTAGTTATTTATATTTTTGTCCATGTAGCAATTTATTTATTGTTGCTTATATATTCACTAATTATAACAAATAATACTATCTCCTATATTAATATTTTCATATACTGCCTTTGCAACATAATATGGTGCATTTACACAACCATGTGAACCATCTGTCTTGTAAATTTCTCCACCAAACGTTGATCTCCAACTTGCATCATGAAGTCCAATTTGATTAACAAATGGCATCCAAAAGGAAACTGGTGCTTCATAATCTTCTCCTTTTAATACACTATCTTTTTGTTTACCGTAAAAATGATAGACTCCTTCCGGAGTTGAATGCCCAGCACTTACATTACCCGTAACAATATCTCCTTCTACAACAAGGTAACCATTTTTATAATACCATAGATGTTGTTTAGCCATATCAATTTCTACAAAGGTCTCACCAACATTGCTAAAATAGCTAGCTACTGAAGTTTGAGCATATATTGGTTGTTTTGTTATAGCTTGTCCATTTCTTATATTCTCAATTAATGATTTTGTTTCTTCTGTACTATCAATTATCCAACTATGATTATTACCCTCATAACCACCATTAACTTTTATGCTGATTCCTAATGATGAAGTATAAGCACTTGCTAAAGTATCTACATAATTTTTTACTTTTCCCGCATCAATTGTAACTTGAGAATTTCCATCAACTCCAAGCCAGTTCTTTATTACAGAACTATCTACATATTGTGTAAGTCCAGCAAAACTATAAGTTATTTTTGAAGATACATATTTATTTAATGTATCCTTAGCAGAAGCAACTTCTGAAGAAGTTGCAGTAAACTTAGGCTTTTCATAACAATTTGTTGATTCCAAATTTATTGTTGTATCTCCACTCTTAATTGCCTTTACCACTTGTTCATATAAAACATTCTTATTTATTTCATTTCCATAAACTTCTCTTGAAATTACATACCCATTATTTTGATAAAATAATGTAGCATTTTGAGATTTAAATATCTTACTGCTGTCAAGACAAGATAGTTTATTTATTCGTTTTTGTAACAGTCCATCATCATAAGTTATTACTCTAGGAGTTTCTGAATTATATTTCACCCCAATATCAGACCCACTAATTTTTTCTTTAACTCCGCCTAATTCTTCTAACGTCAAGGTATAGACTTCAGGTGTTATTTCTTTCTCAGTTTTAGCAGAAACACTAATGCTATTACTAACAGAAACAAACATTATAACAAGTAAAGTGCAAAAAGAAATTATAATACCTCGCATAATTTTATTAGAACTAATTTTTTCTTCCATAAGAACCCCCTAATTTAAGTTAATCTAATCACTTGT
The DNA here is from genome assembly GCF_019977655.1 of Clostridium gelidum. NCBI lineage: Bacteria > Bacillati > Bacillota > Clostridia > Eubacteriales > Clostridiaceae > Clostridium > Clostridium gelidum. Next base: position 1,313,153 of record NZ_AP024849.1, on the reverse strand, counting down.
TTTACATTTTATATTATACAATATTTTCCACTTGTAAATCAATTGTTTTTTCTCTTGAATATTATTGATTAATCTAATAGATACGCCTTAAATGTACTCCATCCCCCTTGAGATAATAAATCAAACTAAAAAGGGTACGGAATTTCTTACCTATACCCTTGATATATACTTTTTATTATTAATTCTGTTAAATACTTAATAGCCTATCTATAGTATCAACAAGTTCGCTTATTTCAGGTTTACTTAATTGTGCATCAGCTCCTACAGATTCTCCCTTATGTTTTAACTCTGCTGTAATTAGTGATGAAAATATTACTACGGGTAATTTTTTCAAAACTACATCTTCTTTTATCATTCTTGTAAGTGTAAGTCCATCCATTTGAGGCATTTCTATATCAGTAATAAGTATTTGTGCATATTTATTAAAACTTTCACCTTTTTCTTCTGCTAATCTTGTTAGAAAATCTAATGCTTGTTTACCATCGTCAAAAATTCTTAAATTTTTAAATCCAGCTTTTGTGAGAGTATCTTTTAAAAGTCTTCTAATTAAGGCTGAATCATCAGCTAAAACTAATTTTGCGTCTGATCTATCTTTGTATTCTACTTCTATAAGCCTGTCCGCACTTATTCCCGAACTAGGGCAAATATCTGTAACTATCTTTTCAAAATCAAGCATAATTAGTACCTTACCATCTAAAAGTATATTCCCAACAGCTAATGAATTTTCTGATAAATCGTCAGGTTTTCTTATTTCACTCCATTTAATACGATGAACTCCTACTACATCATCAATATTAAATGAAACTTTAATTTTATTAAATTCACATATTATAATTTTAGTGCCAACATTTTCAGTTATTTTCTTAGTTATAATATATTTCAAATCAATTAAAGTAATAATTTCATCTCTACACAGTATAAGTCCAGCTATTTCTGGCTTAGGATCTGGTAATTTTGTAAGCCCATTCTTAGGCATTTGTATTACTTCTTTAACCTTTACTACATTAATTGCATAATGATTGCCATTAACAATAAACTCAATTACCTCTACTTCTCCAGTACCTGATTCTAATAATATATTATTATTCATAATATCTACCCCTCACTTCAACTTTATTTTTCCTTTAAACTAAACAGCTATTCTATAATTTCAATTGATCTTTATATTTATATTATCGATAATATTCATTATCTCTTTATTCTTATATATTATACCATTTGTCTACATTTAATTGTAACTTTTGCGTAATTAATTATTAATAAATAATTGCTGAAAAACTTCGTATTTTACTATTGCATCTGAATTTTTTTGTATATTTTTCATTACACTTAAAATGAAAAAACTCATATCACTATTATTAATGATATGAGTTTTTTCATACTATGGGATCTCTATATTATTTTATAATTGTTCACCATTACTTTCTATAACTTTTTTATACCAATCAAAACTCTTTTTCTTAGAACGTTTTAGTGTGCCATTGCCTTCATTATCTTTATCTACATAGATAAAACCATAACGCTTTTTCATTTCTCCTGTAGATGCACTTACTAAATCAATACATCCCCAAGGTGTATACCCCATAAGATCTACACCATCTTCATTTACAGCATCCTTCATAGCTTTTATATGTTCTCTTAAATACTCAATACGATACTCATCTGCTATATTTCCATTTTCATCAGGCATATCTACAGCCCCTAATCCATTTTCAACAATAAATAAAGGTTTTTGGTATCGATCATATAACGAATTCATAGTAATTCGCAGTCCAAGTGAGTCAATTTGCCAACCCCATTCACTTGCTTTTAAATATGGATTCTTTAATGTAGCAAATACATTACCTTCTGTTTCTGCATTTATTTTTGGATCTGCACTAGTCAATCTTGAAGCATAATAACTAAATGAAATAAAATCAACTGTGTTATTTCTTAAAAGGGCCTCATCATCATCTTCCATTTCCAAAGTAAAGTTCATTCTTTCAAACATTTTCTTTGCATAGTTTGGATATTCTCCACGAGATTGTACATCTATAAAGAAATAGTTTTCTCTATCTTTCTCCATAGCTTTCCATACATCTTCTGGAGCACTTGTATTTGCATACGTATTCCCCGCCGCTAACATACAACCTATTTTAAATTCCGGATTTATTTTATGTGCTATTTCTGTTGCTTTTGCGCTTGCAATCAACTGATTATGTGCTGCTTGATATTTGGTAGTTTCTTCATTTTCCCCTTCTTCAAATACCAAACCTGCACCAATAAATGGCAAATGTAATAGCATATTAATTTCATTAAATGTAAGCCAATATTTTACTTTATTTTTATATCGATTAAAAATTGTTTCACAATATATTACATAATAATCTATCATTTTGCGACTTCTCCATGAACCAATTGTTTCTACTAAATGCATTGGCACATCAAAGTGAACTATTGTTACTAATGGTTCAATACCATACTTTAAACATTCATCAAAAACATCATCATAAAATTTTAGACCTTCTTCATTTGGATTTATATCATCACCATTTGGAAATATACGTGTCCATGAAAGAGATAAACGAAAAGTCTTAAAACCCATTTCTGCGAATAATGCTATATCCTCCTTATAATTTTTATAAAAATCAATAGCTTCATGACTTGGATAAAAATGTTCATCATCACATTTCAGCATTTTCATTTTTCCAAGCATTACAGGAAAACGATCTTTCCCTGCTGGAATTACATCAACTGTAGATAATCCTTTATTGCCGTCAAGATATCCACCTTCACATTGATTAGCTGCAGTAGCTCCTCCCCAAAGAAAATTTTCTGGAAACGTATTTTTATTCATCACTTTCTCTCCTCCATGCATCTCCTGTAGCATATGCTACATAAATTGCAGTTTATTATTTTATACATATACTACCATATATAAAGACTACAGACTACATCTAAAAAATGTAGTCTATAATCTTTCATACAATTTACTCGTAAGAACCTATAAATGTTTTAAATATGCTTTATATCATTATTGTTAATAAATCTTCTTTATAGTTAATTGCTTTTTTATCAGTCTCAATAACGTCTAAGTAACTGTCAGAATTCGTAATTATTACAGGTGTTATTACTGAATACCCTGCTTCTTTTATAGCCTTAATATCAAATTCTAATAATACATCTCCTACTTTAACAACATCCCCTTGTTTGGCTTTAGGAGTAAAGTGTTTACCTTCTAATTGTACTGTATCCATTCCTACATGAATTAATATTTCAGCACCATTATTACTTGTAATTCCCAACGCATGGCATGTTGGAAAAAATGTTGTTAATACTCCATTTACTGGAGCAATTACTTTACCTTCTGTTGGTTCTATTGCTATACCCTTTCCGAGTGCTCCTTTTGAAAATGCTTCATCTTTTACTTCTGATAAAGGTTTAATATCTCCTTTTAATGGGCTAACTAATATTTCTTGTTTAACTAAAGGACTTTCTGTTTTTTCTTCTTTAGCTTCTTCTTCTTCTAGTTTACTAAAGAACATCATTACGAAACCTAAAATAAAACTTACTATCATACCAATTATTGCACCATAGAATCCTGTATCTAATCCATTTGGTCCTAAATAAGATGGTATACCAAATATACCAAATCCCCCAATCATGTACCATACGCTTCCCATAGACCCCATGATACCACCACCTATTGCCGCTGCAATACAACTTATAACAAATGGTTTTTTACGTGGTAAAGTTACTCCATATATAGCCGGTTCTGTAATACCAAAAAATCCTGAAATAAATGCTGGTATAGCAATTGCTTTTAATCTTTTATTTTTTGTTTTAATAATTATAGCTCCTACTACACCTATTTGAGCAAAAGAAGCTGCAAATAATGATGCTATAACTGGGTCGTAATGAAGTACTGCAAAATTGTTAATTGCTATTGGTACTAACCCCCAATGTAATCCAAACATAACAAATACTTGCCAGAATCCACCTAATAATATACCTTCAAGCGTTGGACTTAAATTACAAATGTAAAGTGTTCCTGCGCCTAACAATTGCCCTGCCCAAGTTGCAATAGGTCCAATGACTATAAATGTTAATGGAACAATAATTAATAATGTAAAAAATGGAACTAAAAATGTCTTTACCATGTCTGGCACTATCTTCTTGAATGCCTTTTCGATTTTAGCTCCTACATATGTAGCTAAAACAATAGGAATAACACTTGATGCATAGCTCATCAATATAACCGGAATACCCAAGAAAGTTATATAAACTGGTGATTGGAATATTGTACCTGCAAACAATGTATATAATGGTTGCGCCGGAGCTGCTGTTATCCCTGCTAATGATGGATAAACAAGTGCTGCACCTATTACCATACCCATAAATTTGTTAGCTTTGAATTTATTAGCTGCTGTATACCCTAGAAAGATAGGGAAAAAATTAAATAAAGCATCGCCTGTTGCATTTAAAATTTGATATGTTCCATCAGTATTATTAAGTATATGCAATGCTACAAATAATGCATTAAATCCTTTAATCATACCAGTTGCACATAATACACCTAAAATTGGTGTAAATACGCCTGAAATAGTGTCTATAAATTTATTGAATGCACTCATTTTTTCTTCTGTTCCCTCTGAAGTAGCTGTTTGAAAACCACCTATAGTAGTAACCTCATCATAAACATCTGGTACATGATTTCCAATAACTACTTGATATTGTCCACCACTCTTTACAACAGTTACAACACCATCCATATTTTTTAAAACTTCTGTATTTGCCTTGCTTTCATCTTTTAGCTTAAAACGTAAACGTGTAACACAGTGAGTTAAACTATTAACATTTTCCTTACCACCGACATTTTTTATTATGTCTTGTGCTAACTTTTCATATTTCATATATATCTCTCCTTGTTTAATTTATTTTTATATAAAAAAGCGAGACTCAATAATAGATAGTAAGTATTTTAATACTATCTATATTGGTCTCGCCTGCTTTACCAGTAACAATCCAAATTATTTAATTTATCTTTGAGTAACACGTTGAATATGAATAGTCAGATATAATTGTTCTTCATCTGATAATTCTATTTCTAAATATTTCTCTATTTTCTGCATACACTCATAAGCCTTTTTATATTTTACTTGAACTTGCTTTAATAAAAAATCATCTTCTGATTCTATTTTTTCATTTTTATTTAATCTCTGAAAAAAGAATCTTAAATGTGTAATAAATCTTCCATAGTTAAGAGACTTTTCGTCAAGGGTAATATTATATGTATATTTAACAATGTTTAAAATATCTTGTAGCATTTTTGTTTGATGAGTGATATCTTCTACTTTATTACTAGAGTTATTAACTTGTGCATTTATTAAATGAAGTGCTATATTACCTGCCTCATCTTCTGGCAACCTCTTATCTGTTTCACTTTCAATAAACTCTAGAGCTTTTAATCCAATTTCAAATTCCTTAGTATAGAACTTCTTAATTTCCCAAATTAATGCGTTTGGTCTATTAAGTCCTTCATCGAATAGTTTTAATGCATAGCTAATATGATCAGTAAGGGTAACATATATATAGTCATTTAATTCAACACCTAATATGTTTTTTGCATATTCAATAATGTCATAACATAGTGATACATGTTCTGTAGGGATATCTTCTAATAATAACTTGAATTTTTCTGATGCATCTTTTTGTTTAAGAATAAAGGTTTTTTCTATTAAATTTTCTTCTACTTTATCTCCTACATTCCTTTTAAATGCAATTCCACATCCCATAACAACAAATTCATGTTTATCTGAATCTTTAGCTAATATGGCATTATTATTAAATATCTTTTTTATTATCATCCCTAACCCCCGATCTATTCAATTATGGTACTTTAGAGTATAAAAACCCTAATTAATCAAAAGAGATCAAGAATATCTCTTCTCATTAATTAAGGTTTCGCCTGATCTAGTCAGTAACAATCACAATATTCATTTGTAAGCGTTTAATTTATATGTTTATAATATCTTCTTCACGCTTATCTGTCAATACCTTTTTTTATTTTAGCCTATGTTTTAATATAGCACACAAAAAATATAGGTGAATTATCCACCTATAATGCTCAATAAAAGAAAACTGAGAATTAACCTATGCTGTGTAAAAACTATTTCTTTGAGTTTTCGCACAACTAAACTCATTTTATTTCGTATGTATTATAACAGAAATTCATAGCACCATTTGCATCTTTAAACCTTTTATATCTTGATCCACATTGTAACAATTCACATAATAACTGTTTTTTATCTTTATTAAATTCATGATGCCACTTTATATTCATCCATAAAAATTTTAATGTTGGTTTGGTGTTATATAATTCTTTTCCCGTTCGTTGCCGAATCCATCGTCTTAAAATTCTATATAATCTTATAAAATAATGTGTATCTAAAAAAATAATATAATCGCAATATTCATAACGTTTTTTTAGAAGTTTTCTTGGTGAACCTTCCATTACCCAATTTTTACTCATCAATATATCCATGAACATTCTTTCTATTTCTTCATCTGTACGCCTAACATCACCGTCTATTGTCCTAATCCAAACTACATTATCTTGTTCATAACAAGGAATATGAAATTCTTCTGCTATCCTATGTGATAACATGGTCTTCCCACTACCAACAGCTCCAATAATATCAATTTTCAAAGTACACCTCCAAATAAATAACCAGATAATTCTTGCATCACAATTTTTTACTATTATTCATTAGAATATAGTTTTCACAACGCTTATTATAACATATTTTACAAAATGCTTAGATTTCTAAATGAATTATACGGATGTAGTGAAAATGATAATTATGCTTAGATTTTTAGATTTCTATATCTATTATATGTAGCCATTATTTCTTGCTTCCTAGGCCTAGCTAGACTTCCGCTTCCACCTTTTACTCTTTCTATAGATAATAATCCACTTTTCTCTACTTCACAGATTATATTATCCACCATATTTTCAAAACTTAAACCTTTATCCACAATGTTATTCTCTGCCCATTTCATAATTGAGCCTATAGCATTTAATTGCTCATTATCAACTATTTGTTCCACAGATCTTAAATTTATGTCTTCTTTATTTATACTTATTGTGTCTATTCCTATTGTTTTTATTTTAATGCCCTTTTCTCCAGCTTGAATAGTTCCAGCCTTAACTACTCTATTAAATGTAATATCTATTTTTAGATTTTTATCATTAATTCTTTTTATAATATGACCATTACTAAGTTCTTTGGCTTTTTGTGTAACGTCTTTAGTCTCATAATTATCCATTTGTATTACACAATCTGCTACATCAAAGAAATCTCCACAGCTTCCTACTACTATTATTGTTGAAATGTCTTTTTGCTCATATAAAGGCCTTACTATTTCAATAAATGGTGTAATTGGTTCCTTTTCTTTAGAAACTAATTTTTGCATCAATTCATCTCTCATCATAAAATTAGTAGCTGAAGTATCTTCATCTATTAAAAGTACCTTAGCGCTAGCTTCTATTCCTTCTATTATATTAGCAGCTTGTGATGTACTTCCACTTGCATTTTCGCTGCAAAATTCTTTAGTATCTTTTCCATTAGGTAAATTACTTATAAATAAAGTTATATCTGTTTTAGTTACACATCTACTATCTTCTGCACGTACTTTTAAAGCTGATTCATCCGTTATAACAAATTCTCTACCATCACCTTCAATATGATTATAAACTCCAAGCTCTAAAGCTTTTAATAATGTAGATTTACCATGATATCCTCCACCTACTATAAGCGTTATACCTTTCTTAATACCCATACCTTTGATTATACCTTTACTCTGAGTATTAAATTCAACTTGTAATTCCTTTGGTGAAACAAATGTTTTACCATTTCTTAATGCTTTTGTTGATATTCCACTTTCTCTAGGCAGCATTGATCCATTAGCTACAAATGCAATCAATCCTTTAGCATGTAATTCGCTTCTTATATACTCTTGATCTTCAACAAGCTTTACTCTATTTATTAATTTTTCACTATTAATATTCTTGTATATTAAAGTTTTCTCCACAATGTTTGGTATAACATTATATAAAATTTTTTCTAACTCTCTAGACAAAACACTTCGCCCTCTAGCTGGAAATCCAACATAAAATCTTGCTTCAATTTTATCCTCATCTATAATTATTGAAGTTCTCTCTAATATTTCTTGTGGACATTTACTTATAGCTATTAAACCACTTTTTCCAGATCCAAAAACTCTTTCACTGCATCTATTTATATTGGAATAAAATTCTCTTGTTAAATAATCTGCCACTGCAATATTCTTGTTTTTATTATTAAAAAGTTCCCTTGGAAATTTCGCCACGTTTTGATTTACTATTACTCTAATTCTTGATGGTGATGCAAAAGGATCTCCTTGAACATGATCTATGCTAAGTGTGTAATTATGGAAATCATATTCTCCTTCTAACTCCTTATATAACCTATAACTTTTCCCATCAATTCTATCTAAATCTTTTTTTAATGCTTGTGAATTTTTCATATAAATCTCCTTTTTATTTTTATAAAATATACATATCTGTTATTGTTTTGAATTGCTAAAAGAGCAAATATCTTAAGACATTTGCTCCTTCTCCCTCATCTTTTATATTTATTATATAATCAATTTTCTTATTACCTAATCTGTAAAAGTTTATTTTTTAATTGTTCCTCAATATTTTTTAATTCTACTTCAGCAGCTTTACGTTTTTCACGACCGTCTGTTTGTATACGAAGTACTTCATCAAGTGTTGAAATTAATGACTCATTTGTAATACGAAGAGTATCAATATCAACAATTCCACGTTCAGACTCTTTAGCAGTTTCTATAGTTGACATTTTCAGTGTTTGTGCATTCTTACGTAGAAGTTCATTTGTCATATTTGTTACTTCATTTTGAACTTTAGCTGCATTACTAGAATGCGCAACTCCAAGAGCCAGAACAATTTGACTTTTCCAAAGTGGAATAGTATTTACAATTGTAGACTGTATTTTCTCAGACATTAAAGAATCATTATTTTGAATCAAACGAATTTGAGGTGCCATTTGAAGAGAAATCATTCTCGTTAACTCTAAATCATGGATTTTTTTCTCAAAGCGGTTACAAAGAGATACAAAATCATTTGTTTCCTGTGCATCCTCTGGAAGTCCACTCATCCTTGCTCTTTCTGCCAAAATAGGAAGTTCTTCTTTTTCTAATTTTAAAAGCTTCTTTTTTCCTGCTAAAATATACATTGAAAGTTCTTTAAAATATACTTTATTTATTTCATACATTTTATCAAGCATAGCAATATCTTTTAAAAGTTGTATCTGATTTCCTTCAAGCATAGTACAAATTTTATTTATATTACCTTCAACTTTGTCATATTTTACTCTCATTGCAGAAATCTTTCCTGTAGTTTTCTTAAAAAGACCTAAAATTCCTTTTTTCTCATCTGGAGCTTCAAAGCTCTTCAACTCACATACTACAGTAGAAAGCATTTCTCCTATTTCGCCTAAATCCTTAGTCTTTACATTATTTAAAGCTGATTCAGAAAAATCTGCAATTTTCTTTTGAGCACCTACTCCATATTGTAGAATTGAATTTGAATTAGTTATCTCAATTTTCTCTACAAATTGATCTACCATCTTTTTTTCTTCTTCTGTAAAATTACTATCATCAATTACTTCTGTTTGCTTAATTTCTTCTTTTACTTTAGTAACAGAAACCTCATCTTGAAAAGGCTCAAATGTTAAACTTGGCATTACATCAGTACTTTCTTTAAATTCGTTATTCACTTTAATATCCTCCTTGCTTTTGTTTCTAAATTACTTTTTAAAATCATTATTAGTTAATCCTTCTTGTGTAAACAAAGTTTCAAGAACAGAAATATCCGTAGAAATATCCAACGCTATTTCTTCAAACAAATCATCTAATAGCTTTTCAAAAGCAATATTTATTATATCAATGCTTTTTTCAATTTCATTCTTTGCACTCTTTATATTCTCTCCCTGAACCATCTGATCATTTAACTCTTTATATGAATTAACTAACTTTAAAGTAATAGGAAGATAATGGTTTGTAAATTTATTAACTTCTGCTAACTTTTTAGGATTATTCTCTATATAATCTAGTATTTGAGTCACAATATTTTCAAGCCTATACAATTTTTTCGAGATTTCTTCTTCTGGTATAGCATCATTTACACTTTTTATCTGATTAATATAGTTTTTTCCCATCTCAATTGTATCTCTTAATTCTCTTTTTTTAGGATCATTTATTTCTTCGTTTAATTTTTCTTGTCTTTTTAATTCTTCCTCATTACGCTGTTTTAAAGATTCTTGTGACTTTATATAATCATCATAAACTTCATTGCTGAGCATAAAATGGGTCTGTTTATCATCAATATGTACTTCTTTAAACATGCCTAATTTAGACATTTTCCTCAAATCTTTTACAACATATTTATTCTTTCTCTCAATTGAAGTAGCCAATTTTTCAATTGAGCAATAATTCTGACCATCAAGTGAACTTACATATTTCTTAAAACGCTTTACTCTTCTTCTTAAATATCTGCCTCTTAAAAATAAAGCTATGCTTGCTACAAAAAAAGCACCTAAAACGAAAACGCCTCTAACAACCTTCATTGATAAAGATTCACTAGGAGAAGAATTGAATATTAGATATATAATTAGCAAAACACCAAATAGTCCACTTCCACCAAAACCAAATATGGTATAAAGTATTCCTGATATTCTTCCAACTGGTCTTTTACTAATATACATTGGCGCTTTATTTTTATCTTTTTTAGTTATTGGACTAGTATTTCTATATTTATTTTGTATTGAATCTTCTATTTTTTCACTAAATTCTTTTGACTTATCTTTTATCTTTACATTTACTTCATCTGATTTATATTTCAACTTTGATTTTACGTCATTTAAAGTATCATCAGCTTTACTACCAATATCTTTTTTTAACGTAGCAAAATCTATAGCATTTAATGCACTTTTTACTGTATCTCTAATTTGATCTTCTAAATCAAAAAAATCTTTCTTGTCCATGTTCATGCCTCCAAATTGTTTTCTTATAATTCATCATAACATAAAGGATATTAAAGAATATTCCTTATGTAACTGTAATAAGGTTTTGGCTTTATTATATCTTACTCTTGTATTAATTACAATTTGTAACAACTCTATAATTTTAAAATATCTTTCATTTTTTTCTATATACTATATAATATTATTATCATATGCTCAGGGGAGGTTTAGTTTTTTATGAATAATAAACTAACAGAAGAAAATATTAAAAATTTAAAAGAAGAATTAGAATATAGGATGACCGTAAAAAGAGCTGAAATAGCAAAGGAAAAATTAGTAGCTGCTGCCCATGGCGATAGGTCAGAAAATGCAGAATATAAAGAAGCCTGTGCAAACTATAGAGAAAATGATAATAGAATTCAATATTTATTAACTATGATTTCAACAGCAACATTAATAGATGATACAAATGTAGATAAATTAACACTCGGAATTAATAGTAAAGCTAGAATTAAATTTATAGAGGATGAATATGAAACTATTGTAACATTGGTAACCACTATGGATTTAGATCCCGAAAATATGTATATAAGTATAGAATCAGATTTAGGAAAAACATTACTTGGCAGAAAAGTTCACGATATAGTTGAAGTTAATGCTCCAGAAGAAAACTATACAATAGAAATATTAGAAATGTTATAAGAATTTATCAGTTTAATTTTTTAATTTAGATTATTCGAAACTATCTGCAAACTTCGAATACTGTGAATTTTAGTAATTTCAATTAAATTAACCCATTAGAATATTTTGATTCTAATGGGTTTCATGATAAAGGTGAAATTGTAATAGCACCAATATGTAATAATTATTTAAAACTCAAGATAATTTTTATACCATAGATACTTTACTTACTAATTTTTCTTTTGTTTTTATTATTAACTTGCATAAAAGTTCTTTTTCATCTTGTTGCATAAAATCTAATGAAGATACTTTAAAAATCTCATCACTTGGGAATATCTCCTTCATAATTTCATTTCCTTTCTCTGTTATCATTACTTTTATGATTCTTCTATCCTCTACATCTGCACGTCTTTTAACCAATCCTGCTAATGCCATTTTATCAACTAAGAGTGTTACTCCTGATCTTGCCATCTCTAACTTATACCCTAATTCAGACATTTTTAAACCATTATCTCCACTTATATGTAACAAATATAGTACTTCAAATTGCATTTCTGTTATATTAAATTTTTGGCATAATATACGGTAGTACTTATTTGTTAATTTTAATACTATAAATATTTCTTTAAGTATATCCAAATCATTTTCTAATTTATTATTTTGATTATCCTTTTCCATAAAAACTAGCTCCTAAAAAATTTACTTATTAATCATTTTTCCAGCAAAGTCTAAGTAATACCACTTTCCTGCAGAGTCTTGCAACCAGCCTGTATGCATAACTCCACTTTTATTTAAGTAATACCAGTTTCCATCTAAAGAAATCCAACCAGTTTTCATTTCTCCATTTTCACTAAAATAGTACCAGTTATTGTTGATATAAAGCCATCCTGTAGCCCTATATCCATCTTCATTAAGATAATAATCTTTCCCAGTATTTTTATCGAACCACCATTTATCTTTTAGAACTTCTCCAGTACCATCTATGTACTTCCACTTTCAATCAACGCTTTGCCATGCATTAAACTTCTTTATATCACTTTGTACATTAAAATTTTGAGTATTTGTTGTTGAGCTTGTACTTGTTTGAGTTGAAGAAGTAGTTGAAGTCGATGGTTTACCTCTATATACATTTAATGTATAAGTTTCCTTATCATCATTATTTTCAACATATACTTCTATGATATTCTTTCCTTTATCTAAGCTTACTGTCTTCTCGTAGTTATTATCTTCTTCTACAGATTGACCATTGATTTCAACTAAATCATTACCATCTTCTGGCGTTGCTCTGATAATTATTTCTTCAACATTTTCGTCAACATTTACATCATAAGAATACTTACTCTTTAAAAAATCAATATCTCCATCACTTAAATACATACTTTTTAGATATGCGTGGTCTGTATCTTCCTCTTCTTCAGAATTAACAGCTGGCTTTTTCACATGAATAACATATGTTTTTTCACAATCAGTTACATCATCGTCATCATAAGCTTCTTTATATGCATCTTCGCTTTCATAAGTTCTTAAATAAATATTTTCAGAAGATGAATTAATTTTTACATATTCTCCAATATCTTCTCCTTTTTCTTTCTTATCAGCAGAAGTAAATTGTTTAACCACATATCCACTTCCTTTAACATCTGCAGATATTTCAAACCCATCAGTACCTGTAAGTTCTACGTAATAATCTTTTTTTGAACTTAATGACACCTCATTACCATAATAACTATCAAGTAGTTCAATTTCACTTCCTGTACTTCTTGTTATAGTTAATGAACTTAATTCTCCCTCACTTGCACTTTCATATGTTGATGCATAAGCCTCAATACTTCCAGGTATAAAGCTATTAGCTGGCAATATACATGAAAATGCTCCTATTATAAGCGTTACAGCAATTATATTTTTAATCTTTTTATGCATTATTTTCCTCCTCGTAGATTACTCATTTTATATAATCTTTATGTGATATTGTTAATTTGAAAATGCAATCCAAGGTTTTTGAATCTTTTCTTTTGTGATGTTATAGTTAATAACTTCAGCTCTTAAGTCAAGATCTGACTGCTCACTTTTTATAGCTTCAGTATTATAAGCTGACTCAGTAATCATTCCTAAATCATATTTAAGTTTTGAGTTACTAAGGTTCTCATTAGTTATTTCTATATTCTTCTTATAATAATTAATATTATCCTCTGCTGTAAGAAGATTTGTATATAATGTTTTTAATTGATCTTTAAAGTCCTTCTTGTTTTTATTTAGATTAGTTTCATCTTGATAATTACCTAGTTTAGTATTTAAATATGTTAATCTTGATGCTAAAATTCCTGTGTATTTATTTACAGTATTATTATAGGTATCAACTGAATCTGTATATGCTTTATATTTAGTAGCAAAATCAGGATCAGTAGTATCTACCGGCATCGGAAGCTTAGTAGCAGATTTTGCCGCTGTCTCTGCAGTATCCATATCATCTGTAGTTATTCCATTATCTTTCTCATAATCCTTATCATAATAATCCTTATTAAGCTTAACTAATTGTTCAGTATATTTTAAATAAGAATCTATAGAATTATCTAAATATTCATCTATAGAACCGTCTATTTTCAAGGGCTCAAACTTAATATCCTGTTCCAAACTATATTGATTTACATCTTTGCCTGTTAATACTTTAAAACTATATTCTAAATCCTTTAGCTTATTTTGATTTGTTTTTTGTTCATTTTGAAGTTTTTGAACTTCAAGTTGAGTTGACTTTACATCAATTAATCTTTTCATTCCTAAACTTTCCCTTGTTTCATCATCCTCAAACCCTTTATTTTTAACTTCTAATTCTTTAGCTGCCTTATTTATTTGAATTTGACTTGTAACAATGTCATTATATTTGTCATTAACTTTTTTTCTTAAGCTATCTTCATCAAAGTCTCTTTTTTGTTGTGCCTTTTTTAATTGAATATCAGCAGTATCATTGTGAAAGTCCTCTACATCGCCACTAACATTATTAGAGTCATCTTGTTTTTCCTTAAGATCATTGGTTTTATTTTGATAACTAATTGTTTTATCATCAAGTGCTAATGTATCACTAATACTAATTGCTGATTTTATAGCATCCTCTAAAGTAAGAAGAACCTTTTGATTTGTTATTGTCTGTATATTATTTGTTTTTACATTAGTAGTAGAAGTACTCTGAGTAAGGGTCTTTTGTGTTGTATTACTTTGTGCAACGCTACTTTGTGCAATATTGCTTTGTGTAATATCTGCTGCAAATACTGGCATAATACTCCCGCTCATTATACTAATACCAATTGCAAATGCAACTATCTTATTTATATTCTTTCTCATGTAAATTCTCCTCTTCATTAAATTCATCTCAATTTGTACTGATTTGAATGTATCTATAATTGTGCATTGTTAATTGTAAATTTAGCTATATATTTAAAAGGACTATCTAAAATCAAATTTTAGTATAGTCTCTTTAAATTTTTGCAATATCTATAAGTTTAAATCAGACTCAACATTAATCTTTGATGATTCTTTATGAGTAATCTTACTAAATTTTCTTTTCAAATCATCAAGTATTGTATATGCAATTGGCACTACAAATAAGGTTAATATTGTAGCTGTAATTAATCCTCCAATTATCGCTTGTGACATTGGTGCACTCATTTCCGAACCCGAACTTGTAGAAACAGCTGACGGTATCATACCAAATATCATTGCTAGCGTAGTCATTATTATTGGACGTAATCTTACGAGTCCAGCTCCTTTTAATGCTTCTCTTATAGGCATACCCTCCTTCATTCTTTCCTTGGTAGCATCTATAAGCAATATTCCATTTTTCGAAACTAATCCCATAAGCATTACAATACCTATTAACGCGGTCATACTTATCTCACTTCCGAAAATAAATAATCCAATCAATGCTCCTATAATCGCAAGTGGCAATGCAAACATTATAGCTACCGGATCAATGAAGCTTTCAAATTGTGCTGCCATAACTAAGTATAAGAAAAGAATTGATAATACTATCGCTTGTATTAAACTAACCATACTTTTTTGCATCATTTGATTCATTCCACCAAGGGATAATGAAATTCCTTCTGGTAGCTGACTTTGGATTTTTTGTAAATATTTACTTTGGAAAGTCCCTGATGAAATACCTGAAACATTACATGATATTTCAATTTGTGCTTGTCTACCATATCTATGCAATTCTGATGATGTTGTTCCTATAACTTTCTTAGTTACTTGTGTTATTGGAATTTGACTGTTATTTGTACCAGAAACATAAATTCCATTAAGATCTCCAAGATTTTTACGCTGACCTTCATCAAGATATGCTTTAACGTCATATCTATCTTTTCCTCCATCATATTTTGTTACTGTTGATCCATTGAATAGTATACTCAATGTATTAGCCACATCTGAACTATTAACACCTAGATCAGCTGCTTTATCACGATCTACATCCATTTTAGCTATAGGAGTACCTGATTTATCATTACTGCTAACATCTCTCGCATTTGGATCTTCATCCATTTCCACTTTTATTTTTTCAGCAAATGCCTGGAGCTTGTCTCTATCATCACCAACTAGATTGTAAGTAATATCTTTTGAGCTTCCTCCACCTCCCATTGATGCTGCTGATACTGTAACTTGCGTTCCTGGAATTTCATTCAAATCTTCTCTAAGCTTTTCAGCTATTTGTCTTGAACTATCCTTACGCTGCTTTTTATCAACTAACTCAAGTTTAATTGATGTTTTACTTTTACTTACATTAGAATACATGTATTTTACTTCTGGACACTTGCTCTTTATAATTTCTTCAAATTGCTTATTTTTTTGTGTTGCTGAATCCAAAGTTATTCCAGCATCAAAATCAGCACTAACTGTCACTTGACCCTTATCAGTTGATGGCATCATTGTGAATCCTAAAGTACTAGCTAATCCTATACTAAAAACAAGCATAATTGCACAAGCAACTAAAATTATTAATCTATGCTTAAGAGCTTTTACTAATAAATGTGAATATTTTTCAGATATATTATCAAATTTCTCATTAAATAATTTAAAGAACTTTCCAATAAATGTTTTACTCTCTTTTTTATTTACCTTAAGCATTTTAGCTGACATCATAGGCACTAAAGTAAAAGATACAAATAAGGAAACTGCCATACTAAATACAATTGTCATTGCAAACTCAATAAAGTATTTTCCAAGCATTCCTTGTATCATTGCTATAGGCAAGAATACTGCAATAACGGCTGAAGTTGTTGCTATTACTGCAAATCCAATTTCAGAGGTAGCATCTCTTGCTGCTTCTATTGGACCTTTTCCCATATGCAGATGCCTTACAATATTCTCTATAACAACTATAGCATCATCAATTAATAATCCTACGGACAGTGATAAGCCCATTAAAGACATTGAATTTAATGAAAAGTTCATCATTTTCATACAAATGAAAGTAGTTATAATTGAAATTGGAAGTGACAACGCACTTATAAGAGTACTTTCCCATTCATTTAAGAACAAGAATACAATTATAACTGCCAATATACATCCTTCTATGATTGTTTCTTGAACACTATCTACTGTATTTTGAATTGATTGTGAATTATCACTAACAATTTCAACATGCACACCTTCTGGTAAAGAACCTTTAATTTGACTTATAATATTTTTAACATTTTCCGCAACTTCAACAGTGTTAGCCCCTGATTGCTTAACTATATCTATACCAATAGATTTATTTCCTTGGTAATATGCTTGACTAGTCTTTTCTACAATTGAATCTTCAACTTTTGCAATATCTTTTAATCTAATTTCTGTTCCTTTGTTATTTTTTATTAATATATTATTAAAATCTTCAATTTTTTGTATCTTACTATTTGTTGTAATTGAAATTTCATTATCTCCATCAACAACTTTTCCGCTAGATTGATCAATATTATCATTTTTAAAACTATTTACGACTTGACTTGCTGTAAGACCATAAGAAATCAACTTATCATTATCTAATTTTATATGAATTTCTCTTGTATCTTCACCTGATACATCCACTGATCCAATACCAGATACTGTATATAATTTTGACTTTATAGTATTATCTACAACATTTGATAATGCTTGATTATCATCTAATCCATAAACTGCAATAGATAAAATAGATGATGCTGACATATCAAATTTAGAAATAACTGGATCATTAGCATCAGTTGGTAACTCCCCCCTAATACTTGAAACCTTATCTCTAACTTCTTGGGCTGCCACTTCAGTATCTTTACTTAATTCAAATCCTATAGTAGTTTGTGACATACCTGATGTTACAGTCGTAGTTATAGTATCTACACCTGAAATTTTTTGAACTGCATCTTCTATTTTTTTTGCTACTTTTGTTTCAAGTTCCTGCGGCGTTGCTCCTGATTCCGTTACTACTACTGAAACATATGGTATATCCGCATTTGGCATATCATTTAGTACTAGCTTTTGATAATTCGTATAACCTAAAATAGTGAGGACAATCATAATAACTGTAATAAATACTGGTCTTTTAATACTCATATTTGCTATATTCATTTATATCCCCCCTACTTATTAGCGGTGTCTTCTGAACCGCCATCTTGTTTAGAAGTTACTTCTATTTCATTACCATCTTGTAGCGAACTTGTATTAGAACATATTACAATATCTCCATCTTTCACACCTGATGTTATTTCAACGTTATTTTCATCAGTTTCTCCAATGGTAATTTTTTGCTTTTTAGCTTTTCCATTATCATTTATAAAAACAGAGTAATTACCTTCACTTCCAACTAAAGCATTAATTGGAATAGTTATAATTTCAGTCTTTTGTTCACTAATAAGTTGTACTTTCCCGAAAATCCCAGGTAATAGTGATTTATCACCATTATCTATTTTTATCTTGCAATTAAAAACTCTAGAAGAAGTATCCGCTGATAAGTCCATATTTTGTATAACACCATCATATGTTTTGTCGATTCCATCAACTGTAACTGTAGCTGCTTGTCCTATTTTTACGCTGCTTATTTTATCTTGTGGTACTTGTATTGTTGCATATACAGATGATATATCATTAGCCTTTGCAAGTACTGTACCAGGAGATGTCATTTGCCCTATATTTAAAGCTTTATCACTTATCACCCCACTTATAGGTGATTTAATTACTGTATTAGTCAAATCACTTTGATACTTTTGTATGCTTACTTTTTGTGCTTCTATATTTGCTTTTGATGTTTCAATATTAGCATTTCCTGAATTATAATCAGCTTGAGCAGTATTTAAAGTTTTCTCAGCTGTTTCAAAATCCATTTGTGATATAGCCTTTTTTTCCAAAAGAGCTTTTTGCCTATCATAATTACGTTTGGCATCATCCACATTAATTTTAAATTTTTCCATGGATACTTGTGCTGAATTTAATTGTTGTTCATTTATTTGCAATTGAGCTTGTGCAGTATTTATATTATTTTGAATATCCTGATCATCTAATGTAGCTATTGTATCTCCTTGATTTATATATTGACCATTTTCAACTGATACCGAAACTACCTTTGCTGATATCTTACTGTTTATAATGCCTTGTTGATACGCTTCCAAATTAGCTTTATATGTATCACCAGAATTTTTTTCTGACATTTTTGCATTTTGCCCCTCCACTGCCGTTTTACTTACAGTCACTGCGACATTTGCAGTTTTTGCATTTGATGATATCTTATTTTTAACTACTATAGCACCTATTACTGCGATAATAACAACAGCACAAATAACTATTTTTTTTACATTTTTCATTTTTGCCCTCCTATTTTATAACACTAAATATTTATTTTATTCATCCGATAATTATTAATGACAGAATTCTTTTTCTGAATTATACTTTCAGCTGAGAACTTCCATTGGATACTCTTTCATTCTTCACTTATATTTACCATTAATAAGTATTTAATATGGAGTGTAGCATATGATTGTTAACTCAATTTAAACTTTCTAGTTATTTTTAATTTTAGTAATTGAACTTTTTTCAAAAATTCTATGTATATATGATAGTATGAGTTTATATTCAATTCATATTTGTTAGTTATAATAATATATGCTTTAATTTATGATACTAAAAAACGATTAAAACATAGCATAATTAATACAACTAAGGAGGTAATTCAAATGTTTCATATTTTAATTGTAGAAGATGATAAAGAACTTTCTGAATTATTCAGCACCGTTTTGGTCAAAAATGGATATAAGACAACTAGAGCAAAAGATGGTGTTGAAGCACTTGATGCTTTGGATAAGAAATATATTGACATAATTATTTCTGATATTATGATGCCTAATATGGATGGCTTTGAACTAATTCAATCTATTCGAGATGTACAATTTAATCTTCCAGTATTAATGATTACCGCTAAGGAAAGCTTTCAAGATATTAGGCGTGGTTTTTTACTTGGAATCGATGATTATATGATTAAACCAATTAATGTTAATGAAATGGTGCTAAGGGTAGGAGCATTACTTAGACGAGCACAAATTATTAATGAAAAAAAACAATGTATTGGTGAAACTTTATTGGAATATGATTCTTTGTCTGTGTATCAAAACGGTGAAGCAATGATGCTTCCCCAAAAAGAATTCTATATTTTATATAAACTTGCCTCTTACCCTAATCGTATATTCACTAGACAAGAACTTATGGATGAATTTTGGGGACTTGATTCAGAGACAGATATTCGAACAGTAGATGTACATATTAATCGTCTGAGGGATCGTTTTAAAAGTAATAATGATTTTGAAATAATAACTGTAAGAGGACTTGGGTATAAGGTGGTAAAGAAACATGAATAATAAGAACACATTTAAACCAATATTTTTTTCTTCATTAATCATTTTTTTAATTATGTTAGTATCAGCAATAATCTCAATTATTATAAATGTAAAATTTAATTTAGTTCCTACCTTACCCAACAATAAAATACTTTGGCCAACTATTAATTTATATATTGTTAGTTTGTTTGTCGGAACAATTATTTCAGTTATCCTAGTAAAGATAATATTACCTCCAATTATAAAAATTAGTGAAGCATTAATGGAAGTCGCAAAGGGTAATTTTAATATCAAAATAAATCAAGAAAAGCATCCTGTAAAAGAACTAGAAAAAATGTCACACAATTTTAATATTATGATGAACGAACTCAATAATATTGAAACTTTTCGTAGTGACTTTATTGCTAATGTATCCCATGAATTCAAAACACCTCTTGCATCTATCGATGGCTATACAATGCTACTTCAGGACAGTGATCTGACAGAAGAAGAAAAAAATGAATATATTGATAAAATACTTAACAATACAAAAAGGCTATCCAAATTGGTCTATACTATTCTACAGATTTCAAAACTTGAAAATCAAGGAATCATAGTAGAAAAAAGAAACTTCAAATTAGATGAGCAAATCAGACAAGCTTTACTATTTCTCGAACCAAAGTGGACTGAAAAAAATATTGACTTAGATATTAGTTTAGATGAAACTACTTTCTATGGAAATGAAGAATTACTAGATCAAGTATGGGTAAATATATTAGATAATGCAATAAAATTTACTTCAGATAAAGGAATAATTTCATGCACTTTAAGATACTCTTCTGGCTGGATTACAGCAATCATTTCAGATACTGGTGTTGGTATGCCCGAAGATGTACAAAAACATATCTTTGACAAGTTTTATCAGGGAGATAAATCACATTCTTCTGAAGGCAATGGCTTAGGACTAGCTCTTGTAAAAAGAATTATCAATTTATGTGGGGGCATAATAGACGTGAATAGCGAATTGGGGAAAGGCTCTACTTTTACTATTAAATTGCCATATTAAATAGGGTTTGCTCAGCAAACCCTATTTTTCAAATTGAAATAAATATCTATTATTTTTTTTAGTTCTCCCAGGGGCTGGGCCAATATCATCAAGTTAAAATGCAAAAACATAGTAAATTTTAAATTTATACATTACTTCCAAATTTTATTCTATATTCTGCATCTGGACGTCTTTTAACTACTCCTGCCAATATCATTCTATCAACTAAACTGGCTCCTAAAAAATTTACTTATTAATAATTTTTCCATCAAAGTCTAAGTAATACCACTTTCCACCAGAGTCTTGTAACCAGCCTGTATGCATAACTCCACTTTTATTTAAGTAATACCAGTTTCCATCTAAAGAAATCCAACCAGTTTTCATTTCTCCATTTTCACTAAAATAGTACCAATTATTGTTGATATAAAGCCATCCTGTAGCCCTATATCCATCTTCATTAAGATAATAATCTTTTCCAGTATTTTTATCGAACCACCATTTGTCTTTTAGAACTTCTCCAGTACCATCTATGTACTTCCACTTTCCATCAACGCTTTGCCATACATTAAACTTCTTTATATCACTTTGTACAACAAGATTATTATTATTATTATTTACTGTAGAGCTTGTACTTGTTTGAGTTGATGAAGTAGTTGAAGCTGATAATTTACCTCTGAATACATCAAATGTATAAGTTTCTTTATCATCATTATTTTCAACATATACTTCTATGGTATTCTTTCCTTTATCTAAGCTTACTGTCTTCTCGTAGTTATTATCTTCTTCTACAGATTGACCATTGATTTCAACTAAATCATTATCATCTTCTGGCGTTGCTCTGATAATTATTTCTTTAACATTTTCGTCAGCATTTACATCATAAGAATACTTACTCTTTGAAAAATCAATATCTCCATCACTTAAATACATACTTTTTAGATATGCATGGTCTGTATCTTCCTCTTCTTCAGAATTAATAGCTGGCTTTTTCACATGAATCACATATGTTTTTTCACAATCAGTTACATCATCGTCATCATAAGCTTCTTTATATGCATCGTCATTTTTATAAGTTCTTAAATAAATATTTTCAGAAGATGAATCAATTTTTATATATTCTCCAACATCTTCTCCTTTTTCTTTCTTATCAGCAGAAGTAAATTGTTTAATTACATATCCGCTTCCTTTAACATCTGCAGATATTTCAAACCCATCAGCACCTGTAAGTTCTACATAATAATCTTTTTTTGCACTTAATGACACCTCATCACCATAATAACTATCAAGTAATTCAATTTCACTTCCTGTACTTCTTCTTATAGTTAATGAACTTAATTCTCCCTCACTTGCACTTTTATATGTTGATGCATAAGCTTCAATATTTCCAGGGATAAAGCTATTAGCTGGCAATATACATGAAAATGCTCCTATTATAAGAGTCACAGCAATTATATTTTTAATCTTTTTATGCATTATCTTCCTCCTCATAGATTATTAATTTTATATAATCTTTATGTGATATTGTTAATTTGAAAATGCAATCCAAGGTTTTTGAATCTTTTCTTTTGTGCTGTTATAGTTAATAACTTCAGCTCTTAAGTCAAGATCTGACTGCTCACTCTTTATAGCTTCATCATTATAAGCTGACTCAGTAATCATTCCTAAATCATATTTAAGTTTTGAGTTACTAAGGTTCTCATTAGTTATTTCTATATTTTTCTTTAAATAATCAATCTTGTCTTCAGAAGTAATGAGATCTGTACAATATCCTTTTAAGCTATCTTTAAATTTTTTCTTATTTTCATTTAGGTTAATTTCGTCTTGATAATTAGTTAGCTTAGTATTTAAATATGTTAATCTTGATGCTAAAATCCCTGTATATTTATTCCTAGTAGCATTATAGGTACTCAATGCAACCGTATAATTTTTATACGCATTAGGATCAGGATCTGTAGCTAATGGCTCCGTAGGCTTAGTAGCTGATTTCTCATTATTTTCTGCTGTTTCCATATCATCTGTAGTTATTCCATTATCTTTCTCATAATCTTTATCATAATAATCTTTATTAAGATTAACTAATTGTTCAGTATATTTTAAATAAGAATCTATAGAATTATCTAAATATTCATCTATAGAACTATCTATTTTTAATGGTTCAAACTTAATATCTTGCTCCAAACTATATTTATTTACATCTTTGCCTGTTAATACTTTAAAACTATATTCCAAATCAGTAAGTTTATTTTTATTTGTTTTTTGTTTATTTTGAAGGTTTTGAACTTCAAGTTCAGTTGATTTTACATCAATTAATCTTCTCATCCCTAAACTCTCCCTTGATTTATCATCCTCAAGTCCTTTATTTTTAACTTCTAATTCTTTAGCTGCCTTACTTATATTTATTTGACTTGTAACAATTTCATTATATTTATCAGTAACCTTTTTTCTTAAGTTATCTTCATTAAAGTCTCTTTGTTGCTTTAGCTTTTTTAGAGTAATATCTCTAGTATCATCATTAAAATCTTCTTGGTCCCCACTAACATCATTGAAGTCATCTTGTTTCTCCTTGAGATCATTAGTTTTATTTTGATAACTTATTTTCTTTTCATCAAGTTTTAATGGATCACTAATGCTAATTGCTGACTTTATAGCCTCATCTAAAGTAAGAACAGCTTTTTGATTTGTTTGTGCTTGTATATTATTTGTTTGCACATTGGTAGTTGCCGTAGAAGTGCTTTTTATAGTATCTGCTGCAAATACTGGAATAATGCTTCCACTCATAATACTAATCCCAATAGCAATTGCAACAATCTTATTTATATTCTTTTTCATTTAAATTCTCCTCTTCATTAAATTTAACCTGACAAATATTCATCTTCATAACATATAATTATAATTTAAATTCCAAATTGTTAATTATCCATTGTGAATTGAAAGGGACTATCTAAAATTTAATTTTAGTATAGTCTCTTTAAAATTTCATAAGCTCTATAAATTTAAATTTGATTCTTCATCATCATCAATTTTTACTGACTTTTTATGAACCAATTTTCCAAACTTATTTTTCAAATCATCAAGTATTGTATATGCAATCGGTACTACGAACAAAGTTAAAATTGAGGATGTAATTAATCCACCAATTATTGCCTGTGACATAGGTGCACGGGATTCCGAACCTGCTCCTGTAGCTACAGCGGCTGGAATCATACCAAATATCATAGCCAAAGTAGTCATTACTATTGGACGTAATCTTACAAGTCCTGCTTCTCTCAAAGCTTCCTTTATAGGAATACCTTCTTTCATTTTTTCCTTTGCAGAGTCAATAAGCAGAATCCCATTTTTAGCAACTAGACCCATAAGCATAATAATACCTATCATACATATCATACTTATAGCGCTTCCAAAAACAAATAATCCAAGTACAGCTCCAATAATTGCAAGTGGCAGTGCAAACATTATAGAAATTGGATCAATAAAACTTTCAAATTGTGCTGCCATAACTAAATACAAGAAAAGTATTGATAGAAATATAGCTTGAATTAAACTCTGCATACCTTTTGCCATCATTCCACTGATTCCTCCAATAGATAATGAAACTCCATCTGGCAGTTCGCTTTGAATCTTTGCCTTATAATTACTTTCGAAAGTACCTGAAGATACCCCTATAACATTAGCAGAAACTTCAACTTGTGGCTGCTTATTATATCTATGCAGCGATGAAGAAGTTGTTTCAATAACTTTTTTAGTTACTTGACTTAAAGGAACTTGTTGATTTTTTGTTCCTAAAACATAAATATTATCAAGATCATTAAGGCTTTTACATTCGTTATCATCTATAGATACTTTTACATCATATCTATCTGTTCCGCCATCATACTTACTTACAGATGAACCATTAAATAATGTTGACAACATACTTGCAACATCTGAACTACTAACACCTAAATCTGCTGCTTTATCACGATCCACCTCAATCCTTACTTGTGGTGTACCAGATTTACTGTTTGTACCAACATCTCTTGCATTAGGATCTTTAGACATCTCCTCTGCTATCTTATTTGCAAAGGTTTGAAGCTTTGATCTATCATCTCCAACAATATTGTAAGCTACATCTTTTGAAGCTCCACCGGCTCCTGATGCAGCAGCTACTGTAACTTGAACTCCGGAAATACCTTGCAAATCTCCTCTAAGCTTTTCTGCTATTGCTTTTGATTTTTCCTTACGCTCACTTTTATCCACCAGCTGAATTTTAATTGATGTACTAGCTTTTTTCACTGTGGAATACATAAACTTTACTTCCGGATATTTACTAATAACATCTTCAAGCTGCTTAGTTTTTTGCGTAGCAGTATCTAGTGTTATCCCTGAATCAAATGTAGCACTAACACTAACCTGACCATTATCAGTTGCAACCTGTGATTCAAATCCTAGTGATGTACCGAGTCCAATGCTTCCTACAAACATAGCTGCACAAATACCTAAAACTAGCAATCTTTTATTAAGACTTAAAACTAATAACTGTGAATATTTTTCAGCAAAAATATCAAATTTCTCATTAAACCACTTAAAAAATTTACCAATAAATGTTTTACTTTCTTTTTTCCCTGGCTTAAGCATTTTTGCTGACATCATAGGTACAAGGGTAAATGATACAATAAGTGAGACTAACATGCTAAATACAACTGTAAGTGCAAATTCAATTGTATATTTTCCTATCATCCCCTCTACCATTGCTATAGGGAAAAATACTGATATAACAGCTGAAGTTGTTGCTATTACTGCAAATCCAATTTCTGATGTAGCATCCTGTGCTGCTTGTATTGGAGATTTACCCATATGCATATGCCGTACAATATTTTCTATAACAACTATAGCATCATCTACTAAAAGCCCTACGGACAGTGATAGTGCCATTAATGACATTGAGTTTAATGAAAAGTTCATCTGTTTCATACATATAAAAGTACTTATAATTGAAATTGGAAGAGATATTCCACTTATAAGTGTACTTTCCCATTCATTTAAGAACAAAAATACTATAATAACTGCTAATATACACCCTTCAACAATAGTTTTCATAACATCATTAACACTATCTTCTATTGATGTAGAATTATCACTAACAATATCAACCTGTACACCTTCTGGCAGAGAAGATTTAATTTCATTTACTATTGTCTTAACATTTTTTGCTACTTCAACAGTATTAGCACCAGATTGCTTAACTATATCAATACCAATTGCTTGATTTCCTTGATAGTATGCAATACTGCTTTTCTCCTCAAGTCCATTTTCAATTTTTGCAACATCTTTTACTCTAATTTCTGCATTATTCTTTTTAGCTACTAAGATATTTTTAAAGTCTTCTACTTTTTTTATCTTACTATTTGTAGTAATAGAAATTTCATTATTTTCATCAACAACCTTTCCGGTTGATTGATCGATATTATCTTTTTTTATGCTGTTTACAACATCACTTGGCGCTAAACCATAAGATAATAACTTGTTGTTATCAAGTTTTATATGAATTTCTCGTGTATCCTCACCAGATACATCTACTGAACCAACACCAGATACTGTATATAACTTTTTATTTAAAGTATTATCTATAAAATCCGTCATTTTTTGAGTGTCATCTGAGCCATAAACAGCAATAGATAAAATTGATGAAGCTGACATATCAAACTTAGAGATAACTGGATCATTAACATCCGTTGGCAATTCTCCTCTAACATTTGAAATTTTATCTCTAACTTCTTGTGCTGCAACATCGCCATTTTTACTTAAATCAAAAGCTATAGTAGTTTGGGAATAACCTTCGTTTACAGTAGAAGTTATAGTCTCAATTCCAGAAATCTTCCCTACTGAATCTTCTATTTTTTTTGTTACTTTTGATTCAATTTGTTCAGCTGTTGCTCCTGGCTCTGTAACCATAACTGAAACATAAGGCATATCCACATTTGGCATTTCATTAAGTACTAGTTTTTGATAGCTAGTATAACCTAAAATAGTAAGGGCAATCATTATTACTGTTATAAATACAGGTTTTTTAATACTAATATTTGCTATATTCATTTATTATCCCTCCAATGCCGAAACTGCTTCTACTTCAGCACCATCTTGCAGTGTACTCGTGTTTGTACAGATTATTTCATCGCCATCTTTTATACCAGATGTTATTTCTACATTATTTTCATCAGTTTCTCCAATTGTAACTTTTTGTTTTTTAGCCGTTCCATCATCATTTATGAATACAGAATAGTCACCTTCATTTCCAACTAAAGCATTTATTGGTACAGAAATCACTTGAGTTTTTTCTAAGCTTATAAGTTCTGCTTTTGCATAAACACCTGGATATAATGTTTTATCAATATTATCTATTTTAATTTTGCAATTAAAAACTCTAGCTGTGGCATCCGCTGACAAATCTATATTTTGCATAACTCCATCGTATGTTTTATCGCTTCCCTCAACAGTAATTGTTGCTGCTTGTCCTATTTTTACAGTGCTTATTTTATCTTGCGGTATTTGTATTGTTGCATATACAGACGATATATCATTAACCTTTGCAAGTGCTGTACCTTGAGATGCCATTTGTCCTATATTGACAGCTTTATCACTTATTGCTCCACCTATAGGCGCCTTAATAATTGTATTATTCAATGAATCTTGTAAATTTGCTATACTTACATTTTGTGTTGATATATTTGCTTGAGCTGTTTGAATACTTGCATTTCCTGAATCATAATCAGCTTGAGCTGTATTTACAGTTTTCTCTGCAACTTCAAAATCTGTTTGTGCTATAGCTTTTTTTTCAAAAAGAATTTTTTGCCTATCATAATTGCGCTTAGCATCATCCAAATTAACTTTTAGTTTTTCCATAGCCACTTGTGATGAATTTAATTGAGCTTGATATGTTTGTAACTGAGCTTGTGAAGTTTTTATATTATTTCTTATATCCTGGTCATCTAATGTAATTAATGTATCTCCTTGATTTACATATTGTCCATTTTCAAACGCTACTGAAACTACCTTTCCTGATATTTTACTGCTTACAATCCCTTGTTGATATGCTTCTAAATTAGCTTTATATGTATCACTCGAATTTTTTTCTACTGCTTTTACATTTTGTACCTCAACTGCCATCTTACTAACAGCAACTACAACATTCGTACTTTTTGCATTTAACGATATCTTATTTTTAACTACTATAGCACCGATTACTGCTATAACAATAACCGCACATATAACTATTTTTTTTACTTTTTTCATATTTCCCCCCTAGTTTTTAATATATTTAATTTTATAATTATATTTAATTGTTAATTATGAATATTTTCCTAGTACATTTTGGTAATTTATCCATGAGTAAATTTTATATTTAAATCATAGTTAATCATAGTTACTTTAGTTATTAAACATCATATGACTTTAGTCACATACTTCTATATGGAAACGATGATATAATATAAATAAAATATCTGTATTGAAATGAGTGATGTTAATAAAATGGAAAAACATAAAAAATATAGTACAGCCTTAATGCTTATAATGTTAATAACAATAGTTATCAAGATTTATTTTCAATATAATAATCGCCCATTAATAATGATTCCACTGTTAAGTCTTATTGCTGTAATGATTATTAATGGCTATATAAGAAATGTAAAATTAAAAAATGAAACTAAATATATTTGTATATCACTATTATTTAATATTTGTGCGGCGTCAATACTCCAATACCTTATTCTTGGAGTAAGTACTACTATTTATATGTACTGTGTCATATTTCAAATTTTGGAGTTAGAAAAAAAATTTTTAAAGATTTTACTATCAGTACATGCATTACTATATTTTTCAGCTGCTATTTTTAATGGAATACTTTCAGGCAGCGAAAATTTCTTATTTAATTTAGTTATTCAAATATTAGCTTATTCAGCTACAACGGGTATGCTTTACAACTTAAAGAAACTTGAAAGAGAAAAAGAAGAAATAAAACAGCTAAATGAAAAATTAAAGTTATCAAACATAAAACTTCAAAAATATGTACTAGAAGTAGAAGAAGTTACTATTTCTAAAGAGAGGACAAGAGTTGCTCAGGAACTTCATGATTCATTAGGCCATTCCTTAATGGCTCTCGCTATGCATTTAGAATTTGCTAAAAAGATATGTATTACAAAACCTCAAAAGGTAGAAGAAGTATTAGAACAATCTGAAAAAATAGCAAAATCAAGTATTAATGACCTTAGAAAAGCAGTTACGCTTCTTAATTCAGAGCTTGAAATAGTAGATCTTGATACTTCAATAGAAAAACTTATTAACAATTTTTATTTAGTTAGTAATCTTAAAATTACTTATACTAAAAATAGAAGTATTAATGACTTAAGTTCAATTGTTAATACTTCAATATATAAAACAATACAAGAATGTATAACTAATAGTCTAAAGCACGGTAATGCAACAGAAATTAATATTAAAATTACAGCTTCTAATGAAAATGTAGAATTTATTGTTACTGATAATGGAAAGGGCTGTAACAATATTGTTAAATCAAACGGATTGAATGGAATTGAAAACAGAATACATTCATTAGGAGGTACAACATACTACTTTAGTCATAATGATTTAGGCTTTGGTATAAAAGTATTAATTACAATATAAATGAAATGGGGTAAATATAAACTATGATAAATGTTATATTAGTTGATGATCAATTAATTGTACGAGAAGGGATAAAAATGATTTTAAGCTTAGATGAGGAAATAAATATTATAAAAGAAGCTGAAAATGGAAGACAATTATTAGAACTTCTAAGCACTGGACAACTTCCCGATGTAATTCTTATGGATGTTAGAATGCCAATAATGGATGGCGTTGAAGCTGCTAAGATTGTTAAGGAAAAATATAAAGATATAAAGGTAATAATATTAACTACCTTTAACGAAGATGAATATATATTTGAAGGAATTAAAAATGGCGTTGATGGATATATATTAAAAGATGCTGGTTCTGACTATATAATCAAAGCTATAAAAACAGCCTATAATGGAAATATGCTTCTTGATCCCGAAGTAACAGCAAAAATAGTCAGAGCCTATAATTCAATTGCTAATGATAGACAAACTCCTAATCAACTCAATGAATATAAAAAGAAATTAGAAATGCTTACTCAAAGAGAAATTGATGTTGCAAGACTCGTAGCTCAAGGTAAGAGTAATAAAGATATTTGTAATATCCTATTTCTAACAGAAGGTACTGTAAAAAATTATTTAACAAAAATATTTGAGAAATTAGAATTAACCAGTAGAACAGAATTAGCATTATTTATTAATCAATTAGAGCTATCAAAATAATAAATTTTTTGAATTTATTTTT
Source organism: Clostridium gelidum (assembly GCF_019977655.1). Lineage (NCBI taxonomy): Bacteria > Bacillati > Bacillota > Clostridia > Eubacteriales > Clostridiaceae > Clostridium > Clostridium gelidum. Next base: position 1,282,182 of record NZ_AP024849.1, on the reverse strand, counting down.
ATCTCATTAGTTTAAACTGAGATATTACAAGGAATATTAGCTCAAAAAAACGCTGTGGATCAAGTTTTCTCTTAATCCACAGCGTTCCATACTCATTTTTTTATCTCCAGTTGTTATCGCTTAATCCATAATTCTTATCTAAATAAAACATCGAACTGTGAACAGTCCCATTTCCATTAACTATAGCCATTTTTCTTGAACGAATATCTTCAGCATTATTAGTTGAAGTATCTGCTATAGCATTTGCAATAACCTTAAGTAGATCTCTTTCAATCATATTAGGATTTTTCTTAAGGGCAGTATCAATATTTTTTGCTGCTTCTGAGCTTATACTTCCATTTTGTACAATAATATCAAAAGCAAGTGAAAATCCTCTTACTGTTTTTAAATTGTACTTATCACAAATAAGCATTGCTTGTCCAATATAATAAGATTCAGCATCACTTTCAATATTTATAAAGTGCTGATTATTATATAAACTAACAAACTGTGATTCCCAAGGTTGAGCAATTGTATTTGTTGAAGTATTAATAGTTTTAGCCCATTTTAGTTGATTTTCTTTTGTATCAAGTATCATGTTATGAATGCTATCATAGTTTGTTCCGAAAATACTTTTCATTTCAGCATTATATTCTCTATCCATTCTATTAAGCAGTGGTTGCAACGTACCTTGACCTACACACCATTGAAAATATCCCAAAGATAAGCCTTGTCCATCAAAATTTCCTGCGATTTGAGTAGAATCTCCAACTTCAAATTGCTTACTTATATTTCTTGCAACATTGACTACACCACCTGTTGGAGAAGTATACTGTTGTACATATGCATCGGATACATATGCTATGTTATTATTATATGTAATTTTATCCCACACAGTACCATTAGTATTTACGGTGTCCAAAATTTCAACATTGTCATAATTATATAAATATCCTTGGATATCTCCATTTAGGTCAGGAACTGCTCTTACTTTTAGATCAGTTTCAAGCTCTGGATTATACACATATGCTTTTTTATTATTAACCGTATATTTTTGAGCTTCACTTTTATCTACTGTTGCTGCACTTGCACTAATTTCCAAAAATGAAATGTTACTTGCAACAATTGATATAATCAGTAAACTTAATAATACTTTTTTCTTACTATTCATCTAAATCCACCTCATATTATAATTTATTTATTAGTTTTGCTTATATTATATATTACAGGATAAATGTGTCAATATTGTGCCAAATAAAATTTACACATTACATGTAAATTTTATTCTTAATTAAATTCTTCCTTTAAGCTCTGACAAATGAGTAATTATAAATTCTACTCCCCCCATACCCATAGCAAAGAATACTAAAATAATAACTAATATTATTGCACTAAAATCATATTGCATTTTTTCTTCTTTGTTTATTATGCATGCTATAATAATTTCTATTCCTACACTCACTAAGATAAGAGGCCATAGAGATGCGATTAGAAGAATATTAATACTCGTTGTAATTAATCTAAGTAAGAACATTATTCCAAACATAACTAAAACAATTCCTGCTGTTAATGTACCTACTCTACGTCCCTTAATCATCTATTTCGTACTCCTTTTTCTTTCCTTGAATAAGCTTTACACCAATTACAACTATTGCTATTCCTATAATTAATTGAGGAACCTGTCTTGTACAATAATATATAACTTCATAAATTTCATATGGAATATATCGGTGTATAACATTCATTATATTTTCTGATAACAAATAAATGCCAAAAAACAATAATAATACACCTGTAGCTAATCTACGTTTCTCAAATACCTCTTTATCTAATTTCACTAACTTATCAATAGAAAATAGATACTTATCTTCTAAAAGTAAAAGCTTATCATCATCTAAACTTGCTCTATTTGTACAATCGAAAAACGAATAAAACCAAATAAGTGGTGCTATAAATAACAATGGTCCTATATCAAGCCAAGTAGAAAGAAATATTAAAAAGAAAAACACAGACATAAAAGATACTCCTATCTTCATAAATCCCATATACATATGCCCTGCACCAGGTAACATTGAAAAAACAAAAGTCAAAAATTTACTTTTTTTCCTTATCATTATTGAAAACCTCCAATTTAATTATTTTTTGAGAAAAGGTATTAAGATTTGCATTAACTGAATTTACAATGCTTAAATCTAGTGGTTTTACATAGTTTGTTTTTGTACTCGCTAGAGAATTTAATCCATTTGAAAAAACCATCATTAATGCTATGCTAGCTGCAACTGCAACTTTAACACAGTAAACACTAAATTGAATATTACTTTGTTTCGTGCCTTTTATTTTAATTTGTACTTTCTCTTCAAAACCTAAAGGAGCGTCAGTAAGTTCATCATCCTCAAAACTGTCTGCAAAGCTACCTGCACACTTTTGACAATCACTAATATGCGTAAGTACACAAATCAATTCCTCATCTATTAAAATATCAAATTTTAGCGCCTTTAATGTCTCTTCAGCTAAATGTCCTTCTTTATTAAATAATGTACCCTTCACATAAACTCCTCCTTCCATAAATCCTTTAATAATTTTTTTGACCTATAAAGTTGCGTTTCCAAAGTTTTAATGTTCTGTCCCGTTTCCTTTGCCAAATTTGAAAGTTTAATATCTTTGCAAAAATAGCTTATAGCTACAGTTCTGTAAGGTTCTTTTAGCTTATTACATACACTTTGTATTCGCTCCATAGTGTTCTTTTTCACTACTGTCTCCTCTGGTGAATCTCCATCATCCTTCAAACCTTCATACTGCTCGTCCGATAAACTAACTGTTGTCCTTGCTTTACTCTTAATGTAGTCCCTGCACTTATTTGCAGCAATTGTAGTAAGCCAAGCCTTAAGGTTATTACCATCAAAGCTTTCACAGTTTTGATATGCAGCTAAAAAAGTTTGCTGCGCCAAATCTTCAGCATCAAAGTAATTTTTGGTAAAGGATAGACAAATAGTGATAATTAATCGTTCATATTGTTTTATATAACTTGCAAATTGTTCTTTTTCAATAATTATCACCCCTTATTTTTACCCTTACATTTAATATAACGATTGAAAAATAAAAAACACTTCAATAAAAAACTTGTCTTGGAATTTGCTCTAGGTAGTATGATTAAAAAATTATTAAGAATTCTTAAGATTTTTCATAACTTATATTTAACATTTAATTTATATAATAAATTCATAGATTAAGTAAAGTGTTCTAAATAATGGTTTACTTTTTCCATTTTACTATATAACTATATAAAGTAGAGGTGTATAATGAATAAACTATTTAAAATTATTATTTTTGTATTTTGGGTATCAATTTTATTTATATTTTTCAAGTATCAATTATATAATAATGGAACTTATAAAATTATAAATTTTTTAAAGATTTATCCACAATATAGCGTATTATTGTTTCTTATAATTGCATCTTTAAGAACTATTACACTTATTCCCTGTACTGTTTTTATTATTATTGGATGTCTGTTATTTAGTCCTTTAGAAGCATTTGTTTTAGCTACAATAGCTAATTTATTAAGTGAAATTTTATTGTTTTTCTTTACAAAGCTTACATTGAGTATGAACTATCAAAATAAGATGATAGCTAAATATCCTAAGATATACAATGTTATTGAAAAGAACACTGTTCAAATATTAGCATTAGGAGTTTCTTCGCCTGTAGTTCCCTCAGATGTTGTTTGTTTCTTTTCTTCTTTAACTGGAATCAGTTTCAAGAAATATGTTTTAACAATATTTTTAGCTGATACACCTATAATTCTTCTATATACATTCTTAGGAATAAGTGTAAAATATTCTATATATGTATTTATTGTTACGCTTATAGTTATCCTTGTACTTAGCTATTTTAATTTTAAGAAATGGAATAATCAAATCAGCGAATAAAATTAAATTGATTTTTACGAATTGAACATTGTCAAATTTTTATGATTATAATTAAAAGGAGATATTTTAATATGAATATGAAGTTTACTAAATTTTTATTTGAATACATAAAATCACCAAGGAAGGTAGGAGCTATAGCACCTAGTTCAGAAAAACTTGCTGAGAAAATGGTTGAAGGTATTGATTTTCAAAATGCAAAATGTATAGTTGAGTATGGACCTGGAACTGGGGTTTTTACGGACAAGCTTGTGAAAAGAAAAACGAAGGATCTAATATTATTATTAGTAGAAAGTAATGAAGAATTTTGCAAACAACTGGAAGATAAATATAATGAAAATGATAATGTTATAATAATAAATGATTCTGCTGAAAATGTAGATCAATATTTAGTGAAATATGATATAAAAAAAGTAGATTATGTAATTTCAGGTTTGCCCTTTGCTAGTCTTCCAAAAAGTGTTTCAAATAGGATTTTAAATAAAACTGGAAATATACTAAAAAAGAATGGTTTATTTATAACATTTCAGTACACTCTATTAAAAAAGGAATACATTGCTAGCTATTTCAAAGATATAAGTCTAGAAAAAGTACTTTTTAACATGCCACCTGCTTATGTTTTGAAATGTTCTAACACTTAACAGAATGAAGATTTGTGAATCACGACCTTTACCTTTAACCCCCCATTTAAATTATTACATTAAATATGGCTTAGCATACATAAAGAAAGTCCCTTTAAATTAAAAATCTAAGGGGACACAAAACTTATTGTATTCTATTTAAATGTAATAATATTAACCTCATTTTTATCCATAAACATAAAATTATTTTCTAAATTTTCATCATTACCCGAGAAAAATAATATTTTTTTACTGTCTCCGCTCCACTGAACAGCATTATTAATTGCCCCTGAAATATTTGTTGAACCTGAAAAATGAATATCTTTGTATATACATATCTTACTTGTTAAGCTATTACCATTAATTTTAGCAGCATATAAATTTAACTGTTTTTTATTATTCTCAACTTCTCCTTGCGTATAAATCACCTTTGTCTTATCTGGTGATACCCAAATCGATGAACCATGTGAAATTACATTATGAAATTTCTTGTTATCTACATCATAAATATATAATCCACTTTGACCTTCTATGGAATTTTTCAAAAATAAATTGAATATCTTAACTTGATGAAATTTTAATTTATGATATAGTAGTATAATGAAATATTTAATATAAATTTTATGAATTAAAAGAGGAGTAATTTTATGACAGAATCTTCAATGTCAATGTCTTCATTTTTTCGGAATCGATTTGTTCGAGTAATTATGGCTTCTTCTATTTTTTTACAAATAGGAATATGGGTCCGTAACTTTGCTATATTGTTATATGTAATGGATAAAACAAATAACAATCCAATTGCAGTTTCTTTAATTTCAGTTGCTGAATTTGCACCTATATTCATATTCTCATTTATAGGAGGAACTTTTGCAGATAGATGGCGTCCTAAGCGTACTATGGTTTGGTGTGATTTATTAAGTGCCATTTCGGTTTTTGCAGTTTTGCTTACAATAATATTTGGAACCTGGCAAGGTGTATTTTTTGTGACCTTTGTTTCATCAATTCTATCTCAATTTTCTCAGCCTTCTGCCATGAAATTATTTAAGATTCATGTTCCAGAGGAATATATGCAAACAGGAATGGCTATTTTCCAAACTGTTATGTCTATTTTTATGATTATAGGTCCAGCTTTAGGTACCATCGTATTTCAAAAGTTTGGAATAAACATTGCTATAGCAATCATGGGAATAGCTTTCCTTCTCTCAGCTTCAGTATTAACGCTGCTACCAGCTGATCAGATAATTGAAAGAGAAAATATTACAACTAACTTCTTTGAAGAATTAAAAGAGGGTTTCAACTATGTTTGGCAGGAAAAGGCTCTCACTATACTAGGCTCTGTTTTTGCAGCAGCAGGCCTTGCTGTTGGGATTATACAGCCACTTGGAGTTTTCATAATTGTTGAAAGACTAGGTCTTCCTAAGGAAAACCTTCAATTACTATTTATGGTTAATGGAGCAGCCATGTTTATTGGTGGCGGCCTAATTATGACCATAGCGAAGAAGGTAAAACCTCAAAAACTCCTTGCAATAGGACTAGTTGTAAATGCTATTTCCATGGTTGGACTGGGATTGTCCTCAAGCTGGGTTATGGTTCTTTTGTTTGAATTTTTTAATGGATTTTTTATGCCTTGTATTCAGATTGGTATTAATACACTAATTCTACAACTGACAAGGTCAGAATTTGTAGGAAGAGTAAACGGAGTATTAAATCCTATGTTTATGGGTTTCATGGTCATTACTATGTCCCTTACAGGTTGGCTTAAAGGTCAGTTTTCATTAACTGCTCTTTACATTGCAGCAGGACTGCTTTTTCTCATAGGAGCTATACTAACTTCATTAATATTTAATACTTCAGTTCATAATAAAATAGATTCCGCACAGTAATAAAACATCCGGTTTTTATTTGGGCACCTCAAATTGTTATATATATTTAACATTTTAGGTGCTTTACCTTATTATAATTAAAAGTATTTCTCTAGAGCTCAACAAAGTTATCATTAAGCCCTATCAAAAAGTCCACAAAGAAAAAAGATACTACATCTTGCAAGATCTAATATCTTCTTATAAATTAATTCAACGTGAATTTCTTCTTTTAATTACTTATTTATCCCACTTGATTAAATACTGAAATTCTATGTTTATGTTGATACAACTATCCTATTTTTTCCACTATGTTTCGCTTCATAGAGAGCCTGATCAGCCTTATTAAAAGATTCTTCCTTTGGCTGACCCTTATAATATTCATGTACACCAATACTTACAGTTACATTCCTGTTTAGTTCTATATGTTTTTCATCTTGTATTGCTTTCCTTATTGCTTCTAGTAACACTCGTGATTGCTCCATGGTTTTGTTTGTTAGTATTACTACAAACTCTTCTCCACCATACCTAGCAGTTATGTCCTCTGCTGTAACCATTGTTTTTATTCTACTTGCTATACTTTTAAGTATAATGTCACCAACACTATGACCGAAAGTATCATTTATTTTCTTGAAATCATCAATATCAAATATGGCTAACTGTAATGTGCTATTATTCCTTGAGACTTGTCCTACTATTGTATGAAAATACTCTTGAAATGTTCTATGGTTATACATATCTGTCAAAGCATCCACCTTGGACATATTTTCCATAATAGCGCTTCTAATTAACAATTCCTGCTTATCCATCGTCACTTTTTCTAAGTTATTTTCAAGTAAAAGCTGATATTCCTTTATTGTTTGTAAATTTTTCATATATTTTGTTGTATCTCTAAATAATATTAAAGTCCCTAAATATTTAGCTTTATTAAATATGGGTGTTACTTCAATATTAAAATAACGTACTCCATTTTTAAAATTTATAGCTGAGTCAAAACTAATTGAATCCTTCTTTTCTAAAGACATTCTACCATAACTCAGCAATTTTTTAGTATCCAACTCTTCCATTTTTAAAGAACTCATGAATTCTTTAAGATCTTGGCTTCTTCTTATTTCGGTATTACCACTACACCACAATTGAACTGCTTTATTAAAATCTATAATTTTTCTATTTTCATCTATTACTATAAATCCATCTGATATATAGTCTACTACCTTCTGCAATGCTATTGGCATAATGTTAAACATATCCAATTTTAATATTGCAATTCCTATTAGAATTACCAATATGACTATGCTTGGTATTGTTGAGTAACACCCTCCACGTACTATGCTAAATGATGTTAACACATTGACTACCAATGATATACCTATTCCTACAATTAATGTTATTGCTTGTTTTGAAAAAATTCCCAAATTATTTATTGCATGCTTTATTAAATATCCCAGTCCTATTGCAATGTATACGTAACAATAAATATAATGAACCCACATTAAAGGCCCCATCACCGTATCTTTAATTATTATACAAAATACTTTCATGAATAAATGATGACTTTCGTTAGTTGCAACTGCTATTGCTGACCCTATTGGTAATATGAATAGTAGTGCATATTTCCATGTTACTGTTATTTTTGAATTAGTAAAAACTATTCCTAATAATAGTATAAATACTGACACTAATCCTATACCAAAATAATTGCATGTTTGTATAAATGAATTAAAATGATATACATCTTTAGTAGTCACTTCCCCTATTGCTCCTGTACACCACACTAACACACTTGACATTAGCAAAATATATACATAATGTAATTGAGTTTTATTTTTTCTTGTGCCCACATATATAATAGATCCTAAAATTGTAATTGTGGATATAACCACTAATATTAGACTTATGCTCATCTAAAGTCTCTCCCTGCTAAATATATCTGTCTTTATAATACCATAATTTACTTAATATATTTTAATTATAACACTTTTACAAATCAATTAGTATTTTCAATACGTAAATTACTTGCTAAACTACTACCACATTAGCTCCTTAATCAAAGCCTTAACTGCCTAATTCCAAATTAGTGATATCATCAGATCTAATTCTAAATATTTCTCTTAGTAAAAAATGTAGTAACAATTATCACACTATACTCTATTTACTTTATAACTCAAAAAATCTTCGACAATACTTACATTAAAGTATTGCCGAAGATATACTTGTAGGAGGTGAATCATCACCGCCTACAATTCTTCATGTTTTAATTGCTCAATTTTCCATTTGGATTTCCAAACTATCTTTAATATTGCCAAACATATAATTGCAAGTAATACCGTAAATATTCCGAAAACAAATTCACCAGTTTTAATTGTTGCTATCAACTCCATCAAAAAACAAATGATTTCTACAGCTAAAAATATTTTAAAAAACTTCATAATCTTGCTGTATTGAGTTATTTTTGATTCCATATCTGTATACATTTCAAAAGGACCGTCTTCTATCTTTTTCTGCAAGTATACCCATCTCCACCATTGACTTATGACTTCTACCCCTGCATCCTCCATAAAAGATGCATAATCAGCATTGTTACCGTTCCAATTATCAAGCAAATCTATCTGATAATTATATTCTCCTGGCTCACATGGTTCAAAAGTATAAAATCCAAGGTAGAATTTTTTGAACGCCCATCCACTTAAAGACATTTTTTTAAGCCAATCTTCTTCTTCGTCTTTATCATAATATAGTTTGAATTTTAACATATACTCATCTCCCCCTAATCGTCCATCTTTTTTGAATTTTTTATAAGTTCATTCAACCTTTTGACTTCATTTTGAAATACCATTTTCCCCATGTTTGTAATCAAATATTCTTTTTTCTTTCTGGATTCCTTATCCTCACTATATAAACTTATCCATCCTTTTGTAAGCATTGAATTGATTGCACCATATAGAGTTCCTGGTCCGAGTATTACTCTTCCATCTGTCATTTCACTTATATTCTTAATAATTCCATATCCGTGGTTCGGTGTTCGTACCGTCAATAAAATATAAAATAAAGCTTCTGTCAAAGGTGTACTATTATCCATAACCATCGCCTCCAATCTATCGTCTAACGATATATTAAATATATCACATCCCAATATATCTGTCAATGATGTATATGAACTACTAAAATAAAAAAATTTCATAACAATACTTTTAAAATCAAGTATTGTTATGGAATTCATTAATAAGCTATGCACTTAAACTTATCATAATTTGAAATTTTCAAGATATATATTACTTCAAGAATGTTTGCACTTATACCTGGTACAAATTTAATTTCTCCATCTTAAGAATAACCCACGGCAATCAATGATTAAAATAACTATTGCCATTGGTTTCATGTTGGAGGCTAAGCACGATCTTTAAAATTCAACACTCGAAATTGAAACAAACTTGCTTGAAAAACATTTAAATAACACAAATGCTAAATATATATAATTCTAGATTAAATTAATCTCCAAATTTATAGCCCACACCCCAAACAGTTTTTATATACTTAGGGTGCTTATTATCATCTTCTATTTTATCTCTCAAATTTCTAATATGAACCATAACTGTATTATCTACTTCAAATTCCTCTTCCCCCCATATTCTTTCAAAGATTTTCTCTGTAGAAAACACTATTCCTCTATTAATTCATAATAATTTTAGAATTTTAAATTCTGTAGGAGTAAGTCTTATTTCTTCATCTTTTTTTATTAGTTTATGGGTACTTAAGTTTAATATAAAATCGTCATATTTTAATACTTCACTAAACAGACACAATAATTTTTAATTACATTACTTCTATATAATGATGGTTAAGAAGATATTATCAGAGATAAGACAATTAAAACAAGCTACTGAAGTTTTAGAATACTCATCAGATAATTTAAATGAGATAGTTGGATCATTTAAAATAAAATACAATTATTCAGCAAAAGATTTATATTTATGTGGCGATATACCTAAATCAAATACATTTGTGTTCCACAGACTTAAGAAAATTTTGCTGAAAGTATTAAGAGGAAGGTTCCACCCACCCACTTTAGCTTGCTCCAATCGCTAAAGTGGAACAACCGTCCTCTAAGTGCTTTTAGCATCGAAATTTTCAAATGCCTGTTACAGTACTCCAAGCAATGGCGTAAAAGATAATGAAAGATTCAAACTTTTATTATCACTATATAGCAGGTGCGAATCCTGCATGACAAAGGTTAGCAACCAGTCATTAGTTAGTCTTGGGATTATTATAGTGATATAATAAGTTAAGTGTAGACAAACAAGATATCAGACCGCAAGCGAATACAAAAAATCAGATACAAGAAGATATAGCTTATGAACAAATGAGTTTGAAGGAATATATATACCCGTTTAACGGGTGGCATTGATTCAAAATAAGGATTACCTGTTGCATATTTGGGTCTAAATGTAAGCGTCAAAAACATCGGCATCTCGACTTAAATGTCAAGGTGCCGATGTTTTTGATGCTTACTATTGAAGCTCCTGTTCGTAAATCCTTTGAAGATGATTATTATTTTATTTCATTAATAATATCAATGATCTGCTGTTGTGCTTTTTTTGCTTCAGGCATTGGAAAAAGCGGAAAAACATGATTCATCTTCGGGTATTCATAATAATCTATACTAATATTTTGCATTAAAGATTTCTTATTAAATATTCTTGCATCTGGTAAAAAATTCTCATAAGTTCCCATGAATAAAGAAATGTGCCCTAATCCTTTAAGGTCTCCATTAATAGGGCTAACCAAGGGATTTGTTGTACTTGAATCTCCTGCCCATAGCTTTCCCATCTGCTTTAATCCATATATACCTAGCATAAGATCTTTTTTATCTAGTGGAAGAATATCCGGGTTTTCCATTGTCACATCAAGCCAAGGAGATATTAAAGTAATTTCCTTAGGTTGAGGCATATCAGTTTTAAGCAGATGTTGCGCAAATGCAAGAGTTAACCCACCGCCTGCTGAATCTCCCATAAAGACGATATTGGATGGATTTGATTTACTTAACATATCAGAATAGACTATTACCAAGTTATCTATTGATTCCATAAAATGATGATCAGGTGCTTTGGGATAAATCGGAACAATAACAGACGCTCCCGTTTTTCTTATTAACAGATCTAAGAATTTCCAATGTTCTATTACTGGCTGTTCGATATAACTACCGCCGTGTACATAGAGAATTTGTTTTTGAGTTGTATCATGTTGCTGGTTAAGAATGAATACTTCCATACCGTTTACTGTCGTCTTCTCTGCAGTAAATTTCAATTTGGAGGACTGCGGCAAATTATATGGCTTTGCACTAATTTGGCGGCATTTTTCAATATACCTTTTAACTTTTTTCGGATCATTAGTCATTTTTTTGTAGCCATTTAAGCTCAGATATGTTTCAATAAGGATGCAGGGTAAACTTCTCATTAATAATCACCTTCCTAGTATAATGAATTCGTAACATAGTTACGTCCTTTAATAGCAGCTATTTCTTCCATATCACCTATTGTATCTTTTTTGCACAAATGGGACATCAAAAGCCTTGCTTGATGCTGCTACGGGTTGAGCCAAGATACGTGTAAAAATACCTAATAATGCTGAATTTATTACCATAACAATCTACCTATTGTTTCAATGATGAAATTATAATCAGTTCTAGAGTTCTCAACCCCACCCGTATTCTTTAAAACTGTCTAATTATATCAAAAATTTTTAAATCTGTTTTAAAATATTTGGGTATATCTTACAGTATGTTGAATATTCTTATGCCCTAAATATTACTGAATACTCCTTGTGTCTTGTCCATCATTAGGAAGCTTGAATTCGGTGAAATGCCGAAGCATACATTGGTAGACAGGTATGCCAAGGTTAGCTTCCATACCAGCTCTAACAACTATCTTTCTGAAAGTAGAATCTGTTATTGGTGTTTTGCGTTCAGTTATAAAAATATAGTCGCTGTTCGAATACTCTCGCTTAAGTGTTCTCAAAGTTCTTAATTCAGAACCCAATAGCGAATAAGTGAATGACTAGTCACTCTTTAATGGTATTATATTGATACCACAGTAAAATGTCAACTATAATTTTTAATTACATTACTTCTAATTTGTGGTACAATATTTTGAAGTTAGGAGGTATTTATGTGAAGGACTTATTTTTAAAAATTCCAGAAGAAAAAAGAAAAAGAATATATGAAGAAACTATATCTCAATTTGCTAAATATGGCTATGAAAGTACAACTACCAGCTCAATTGCAAAATCAGTAAACATAAGTGTCGGTAGTTTATTTCAATATTTTGACAATAAAGAAGATATATATATTTCTGTTGCAAAATATTATGCATTATTAACAAAACAAAACTTTGATGAAATCATGGAGCATGACGAACCTTTTATTATTAAAGTGGAAAAGATTATAAATCGTATTTTTAAAAACTCCCGTGAAAATCCAGAATACGTAAAATTCTATTATGACATGTCATCTCCTAATAAATATCACATTATGCAGCAAACTGCTCAGGAAATTGAAAGTTACGCTCTTAGTATTTATGTTAAACTGATAGAAAAAGCGAAATCTGAAGGCTTAATCCCCAATGACGGTGACACTAATTTTTATTCGTATATATTAGATAATCTATTTATTATGTTGCAGTATTCTTATACTTGTGGTTATCATAAAGAAAGATTAAAAATCTTTCTTGGTGAAGATATCTTTAATAACGATGAACTTATGGTTGAAAAAATAATAAAATTTATATATAACGCTTTTAATATCACCCATCTACCTCAAAAGTAGCACAACTTCTGTTTCTTACATATAACTTTGCCATTAGCTAAAGCATTATTGCAGAAACAAAATGTGTTGATTCAAGAATCTCAATTCATTAGAACAGTTGCAATAAAATGTTGATAAAAGTAACTGTTTGGGATGAAAAAAGTAATGTGAAAGTATTAGATGAATCAGTCAGGACCACCCGGATAAATGGGTGGCTTGCTCCACGCCTATAAGTCTAAAAAATATAGGACAGTCTTTTCACTCTGTTATACTTGCTCTATATTTTTTAATTGTGTGGTTATTTTATATTTAAAATTTAATTGTGCAACTTAAGTTTTATAGTAACTTATAGTTTTGCATTACCAGTATTAGTTTAGTTGTAATACACAAAGTTTGTGGTAAAAATATCTTTTGAGAATACTTGCAGTTTTTTAACGGTATAATCACTTACCTCCACTCGCTTACCAGATGGTTTTCTTTTAACGCTAAAGCGCATAATAAAATACCCACGAAAAATCCAAAATGAACTGCTCCCTGTCAAGTAGACAGATGAAAAAATAAAAAATTATGAAGCTAAGGTCTGATTTCGATATTCAATTGGAGTCAGACCTTTTAAGTTTTTCTGTAACCTTTTTGTATTATAAAATACTATGTAGTCATCAATTGATTGTCTCAATTCTTCATATGTATAAAACTTTTGCAAATAATACATCTCACATTTGAGAGTTCCCCAAAAACCTTCCATTGGTCCGTTGTCGATACACCTACTAACACGTGACATACTTTGGGTTGCATTGATCTTATCAAGTTTAGCTTTGAAAGTTCTATTAGTATACTGAAATCCCCTGTCACTATGAAAAAGCGGCTTTGCATTCGGATTAGCAATTACTGCTAAGTCAAATGTATCAAAAACAAGTTGATTGTTATTTGAGTGACCGACCACATAAGAAACAATGCTTTTATCAGATAAATCAAATATTGCACTGAGGTAAGCCTTTTGACCATTAAGTAGCTTAAATTCAGTGACATCTGTTAACCATTTTTCATTTGGTTTCTTTGCATAGAATTCTCTATTTAATTTGTTTTCTGCCGTAATTTGTGGAGTACTTTGCAGATAAGACTTTCTCTTTTTTCTTATAACTGATTTCATGTTAATAGACTTCATTAATCTATAAATTCGTTTATGATTATACTGTTTATTAAGAAGTCGATTTATATTCATTGTTATCCGACGGTATCCATAGATACCATGTACATCTTCATAAAGTTTAACAATTTCTTTTAGTATTAGTGAATTCTCTTTATCTAATTCAGTCTCTGAACGGTTAATCCATTTGTAGTAAGATGATCGTGCAATATTAGCTAAATTGCATAAATCAGCTATTGGATAGTCGTTTTCCTCATGTAATTCTTTTATAGAAATATATTTATATTCTTGAAATATTCTAGTACTTATCGCCTTCTTTCTACTTCCTTCAATTTTTTTAAGAAATCAATCTCCATCTTTAAACGTGTATTTTCTGATTCGATAAGTTTCAATTGTACAGATAATTTTTCCAATTCAGTAAGCTCAGTAGCTTCTTTACGCTTACCGCGTCGATCCATTAGTGCCTCATATCCATTAGCTTCGTATTTTCTTACCCATGCATAAACTTGTTGATAAGAAACTTTAAATTTATTAGCAGTGGCTTGATAATCACCATTATTCGAAATGCAGAATGCAACAATCTCAATTCTTTCTTCATAAGTAGTTTTTCTTCCATTAGTCATAATTCTATCTCCTTGCTTACTATGAGATTTAAATATTTTATGACCATTATACTTCTTAATCCAATCTCTGAGAACACGAGGAGATGAAATTTCATATATGCAGCATATATTTCTTAAAGAACCTTTTCCGGCTAGATAATCTTTAACTGCATTAAGTTTAAGCGAATCAGAATAATATTTATTTTTTGTAGAAACTATTAAATTTGCTTCCCCAACATCATTATATATTTTCAACCAGTCATAAAATGTGGCACTATGAATTGCCATCTCATCACATATCTGTATAACTGCTTTTTCTCCTGATAGATATTCTTTAATTCCTTTCAATTTCTCTTCCAGAGAACATTTCGTTTTTCTTGACATTAAAATACCCCCTTTATAGAAACAGTTTTATTATTTTAACTGTCTACTATAAAGGGAGCATATCAAAAATTTTAGATTTTAGTGGGTTTCATGGTGGAGGCGAAGAGTATCGAACCCCTATACGTTAATATTACTTTTAAAATCCAACCACATCCCCTATCAATACTCCATAATTTATATTTATTAATATGCCTTATCTTCAGTAACCTTAATTTCTTTTCCTTTAAATACAATAGCAAGCTTTATTATATCTTTGATTCCTTTTTGTAATAGTTCTTGTGCATATTAACTCACTAATGCCATTTTGTAATAAAGCCGCATTAACCTATAATAATTTAATCGATATTATTCCCATTAATTTTATAAAGAAGGGCTCTTCGTGAAATCTGAAGGAGCTTTGCAGCATGTGTGTGGTTTCCCCCTGTTCGTTCTATAGCTTCGGAGATGTGACGTTTTTCAGCTTCTAACAATATTTCTCGCAAAGGTTTGAAATAACCATTTACCGGAACAATGGCACCATCCTCTTCAACATCTTCTACTTTTATACTAAGTGGAAGATCTTCCGGTAAAATAACACGAGTGTTACTCATAATAATAGCGTGTTCCACTGCATTTTCTAATTCTCTGATATTCCCTGGCCAAGAATAGTTACGAAAAATATCTAATACCTCTGGTGCAAAAAACATGCCATTTCGCCCTACTTCTCCCGAAAAACGCTTTAAAAAGTAATCAGCTAGTAAAACAGTATCCTCTCCTCTTTCACAAAGTGGAGGTAAACATATTGAAACAACATTAAGTCGATAATATATATCCTTTCGAAAACGCTTTTCAGCTATTTCTTTAATCAAATCACGGTTTGTTGCTGCAATAATACGCACATTTGTATGAAATGTTTTCGTACCTCCAACACGTTCAAACTCTTTTTCTTGCAACACCCTAAGAAGTTTTACTTGAAGATTTGGACTCATCTCCGCAATTTCATCTAGAAAAAGTGTCCCACCTTCTGCCAGTTCAAATTTACCTGGTTTTTGAAAAAAGGCACTTGTAAATGCGCCCTTCTCATGCCCAAATATTTCACTCTCTAATAAACCTTCTGGAATTGAACCACAATTCACTTGAATGAAGGGTTTTTCTCGCCGGTCACTGGCATAATGGATAGCCTTAGCAACCATTCCTTTACCCGTCCCACTTTCTCCTGTTAGCAATACTGTAGCTTTTGAATTAGCTACTCGGCCAATAATTTTATATACTTCTTGGATTTTAGAGCTTTCCCCAACAATTTTACCTGGGGTCGTTGTTGTCATGCTCATCTCTTGCACTTCCTGCGTAAGATATACAACTTCTTTAGTCAATTGTTGCATACGAATAGCTCTATTTACAATAATCTTCACTTCATCAAGGTTAAAAGGTTTTAATATATAATCATAAGCACCGTGTTTCATAGCATCAACTGCAGTTTCCGAACTTCCAAATGCTGTCATAAGAATGATTGGTAAATTAGGCTTTATTTTGTGAATTTCATAAAATGCTTGCAACCCATCCATCTCTGGCATGCGGATATCAAAAATAGCAACATCATAGTAGTTTTCCTGCGCCATGCAAAGTGCCTCTTTTCCATTTTTAACTGTATCCACTTCATATCCCACCTTATTTAGTGCTGTTTGAAGCACCAATCTCAGGCTCAGCTCATCATCAGCTATTAAAACACGAATATTTTCTGTCATATTGTAATCAGCCTTTCTTTTTATAAACATAATATTAATCTAATTTAGTTATACAACATTTTACAGTATATATCAATATTTAACCAATTTCGATATTTTACATCTAATATTTGAATCAATTTAAATATTATGCAAATATAATAATATATATCAAAGTAAAATTTGTAATAATATCCCAAGTATTATTATAGTTTAAATTTACTTATAGCTTCATGCAAATCTTCAGATAGTTTTAGTAAATTCTGACTTGATCCAGCAATCTCAAACATTGATGCAGATTGTTCTTCTGTTGTTGCAGTTACAGTCTGCGTTTTTTCTGCAGTGTCACTACTAATTTTTTCTATTTCATAAGTTGAAGTAACAATCTTATTACTGTTTGATGATATTTGTTTTACTGTCTCCGATACACTTCTTACTTGTACTGCTACATGCTCAACTGATTGTGATATTTGACTAAATGCCTTACCTGCTGAATTTACAACATCAGTTCCATTTCTAACTTCTTTGGTTCCTTCTTTCATTACAACTACAGCATTATCAGTTTCTCTTTGAATATCTCCGATAAGTTTTGCTATCTGCATTGATGCTACATTAGATTGCTCAGAAAGTTTTCGTACTTCTTCTGCCACTATTGCAAATCCTTTACCTGATTCACCTGCACGTGCTGCTTCTATTGCTGCATTTAGTGCTAAAAGATTAGTTTGTTCAGCTATAGTAGATATTGTATCTACTATCTGTCCTATTTCCTTTGAGCTTTTACCTAATATTCCAACTACATTTGCAGAACTGTTGACAGCTTTTTCAATCTTGCTCATCTGAACAATTACTTCATCAACAGCTTTACTTCCTAGCTGTGCAGCATTTGCAGTTTCCCCTACTGTTTCTATCATGCTCTCTGTATTATCTGCCATATTCTTTATTTTTTTATCCATCTCTTCAATGGCAGATGAAGTTTGATTTACAGCTTCCATTTGTTTATTAGCCCCTTCTGATACATCCATAATAGTTGTTGCTATATGGTTTGCTGCATACGAAGTTTGCTCAGAACTTTCAGTTAATTGCTTTGAGGCAGCTGATACATTGTCTGCTGAACTTGAAACTTGTTCAATAAATCCTCTCAAATTTATTATCATATTTTCAAAAGTTTTAGCGAGTCTTCCAAATTCATTCTTTGAATTAACCTTCACCTTTGTAACACTAAAATCACCATCTGAGATGCGGAATGCCATATTCTCTATGGTTTTTAATGGTTTTAGCATTTTATTTAACATAAATAGAAATAAAAATATTACTATTATTAAAGTAATACCTAAAGCTAAAGCTGATTCAAAAATTTGTTGTACAAGTGGTCCAGTAAATTCACTTTCAGATGCCATCAGACTAATCGTCCAATTAATTCCTGGAACAGTTGTATATGAAATATATTGCTTATTAGAAGCATAGTATTCAACATTTGTTTCACCTTTGCATATATTTTGATATATTCCTTTTAATTTTGGTTCAATTTGCTCATCTTTCAATGGATTATATTTTAAAATCAAATCATTATTAGGATTAGCAATTACTGTTCCATCTAATAAATTCAGTGAGGCATAACCATTTTCTTTTACTTTTATAGAAGATATGTATTGTGTCAATTCATCAAGTTTTACATTACCACCCCAAATAGCTTTAATAGTACCATTAACCTTTATTGGAACAGCAACAACTACAGCCATTTTCCCATCTGCCTTCCCAAGTAAAGGATCTGATATTACCGTTTTTCCTGTAGCTAGTAATTCTTTATAATAAGGCCTTTCGCTTATACTTCCTGTTGTCCCTGTAGCAGAATACCAATCTCCATTAGCATCTGAAAGCCAAAACGCACTATATAGAGGAAGACGACTTGTTTCAGAAGACATATAATCTATTATATCCTGCTTAGTTCCTTTTAAGAAAACAGGAGAATTTGCAATGCTTTCCATCTCTGCCTTTCTAATATCAAGCCATAATCCAATTTCTTTAGCTGTTGATTGAGTGCTAGAAGTCATCGTTGTCTGTACTTCTGTATCAACCATCTGTTTTGTTCCTATATAACTTGTAACCTCAAGTACAGTCATAGATAAACAAATAATAGGTATAATAGCAACCGTGAGCAAAGTCTTAATACTTTTCATCAAATCATCCAATCTCTTTATAATTAGTGTAACTTAATAAATTACTTTTCTTAGTTTTTTATATCTCACTTTACACTATACTTACTTAATTACACTTTCATAAGGTAAGTAGATTGTAAATGTACTTCCAATACCAAGGATACTTTCAGCTCGAATGTGTCCTTGATGAATTTCTATGATTTTGTTACTAACAGCAAGTCCTAGACCCGTACCTGTGTCCTTTGTGGTAAAAAAAGGATCAAAAATTCTTGGTAAACTTTTCTGATCAATCCCTTTTCCATTGTCTTCTATGATAATCTCAATCCCTTTAATCATCCCTTGTGTTGTAACTGTGATTTTTCCGTTTTCTTGAGGAATAGCTTGCGTTGCATTTAGTAATAAGTTAACTAAAACTTGTTTAATGAGTTGGGCATCAACAGAAATAACTCCAATTGATGGATCAAAGTGTGTTTCTAAAATAACAATCTCCTTTTTTATACTCGGTAAAAGTAAAAAAAGAGCATTTTCCACAAGTTCGTTGGTATTAATTGATGTCACATAGTGTTTGGAAGGTTTAGCAAAATATAAAAGATCTTCAATGATACAGTTAACACGGTCAACCTCTTTCAATACAATATCTCCAAAAACTCGCGCAGAATTATCTATTGGCAATTCATCCACCAAAATTTGCACACTCCCGGAAATAGCTGATAAAGGATTACGTATTTCATGAGCCACACCAGCAGCAAGCTCCCCAACTGCAGCAAGACGATCTACTCTCCTCACACAATCCTCAAAAGCCTTATGTTCTGATAAATCTTTGAAAACTACAACTACACCCAATACATTATTATTATTATGTAGCATAGAGGTGCTGACACTGATAGGGATAATTGCACCGTCCGAACGAGTAAATTCTACTTCATATCCAATAAATTTTTTACTGGCATGCAAAGTTTCTAGCAATATGTCAAGGACTTTAATATTTCCAGAGAAGAGATCTCTATAATTAATGCCAATCACATCTTGATTTAATCCCATAATAGACCAAGCAGCAGTGTTTATCTCTGTCACCTTTTCATTATTATCAATTGTAATAATTCCATCTACCATACTCTCCATAATAATTTCTGTATGTGAACGTGTATTCATTAAACTTTGAGCCATTCCATTAATAGCTGAAGCAATTTTCCCAAATTCACCATCAATTTCTGGCAGTCGGTGACTTAAATCGTTGCCCAAACTCGATAGCCCTTTAATAATACCATGAACAGAATTAGAAACGCTATTTGCCAAAGTCATACTGATACTTAGTCCCACTAACAAAGCAATAGCCAACCCATTGTACATCACAACTTCCATCTCATATATTTGACTCTCTATACTTTCAGTCATTTCGTTAGCCCATACGTATCCGATTACACGATTATCTCGAATAAGCGGAACCATGGCATTTAGAATATTTCCTCTAACCATCTTGCCACGTGCAGTCAAAGATATCCCTTTTTTCATTACTTCACGCCCCAAATGTTCTTCACTTATTGATTGTCCAACAGTTGAGTCATATTGAGAACTTGGTCCATAGGTAATAATACAGTCGAGATCTTTAGAATAATACCCGCCTCCTACTCCTGGATTTCCCGAAACAATTTTCTCCGTAATCCCTGATAACTTTTGGTTAAGTAGTCGTACCTTCTCGTCATGGGAAGCATTCTCAGCCTCTATAGATAATAATGATTCAAAATCACCTACCATACTAGCATCCAAAGTTCTTGCTATTCCATAAAGCTTGATTTCCTTCTCTGAATTCATAGCCTTTTCCGCACTATGAATTAATATATAGCCACTCCCTACAAGTGGTATTACCACTGCAAGTGCAAGGATAATCATAAGCTTATAACGCATACTAAAAAGCCTCATCAGAATACCCCCATAAACATTAATATTTCATACTTTTCATAATATATCTTATTTTATAATTATTATATGTATTCAATTTCGTGTCAAGCAAAAGCAAAGCCTTGCAACATAATAAATCAGACCACCCCACTAAGTAGGTATTTCTGTCAAAATCTACTTAGCGGGGTATTTTTTTAAGCACAATTAAGAACTTTTTAAATCAACTATTTAAACATATTTTCATCCATAAGCTTTAATTTTGGAGATATTATTGGTTTAAATTCCATATGAGCTAGAACATCTTTTTCCAAATTTACTCCTGGCGCTATTTCTTCTAAAACTAGGCCATCCGTAGTTAACTTAAATACAGCTCTTTCTGTAACATAAAGCACAGTTTGTCCAATACTTGATGCATATTCACCACTAAAAGTAATTTGTTCAACAGCATTTACAAATTTCTTAGCCTTACCTTCATTTTCTATCGTTAATTTACCATCCCCGATTTTTAATTTTAAACCACCAGCTGTAAATGTACCACAATATATTAACTTCTTGGCATTTTGAGTTATATTAATAAATCCGCCACAGCCTGCAATCTTAGTTCCAAATTTACTAACGTTTATATTCCCTAATTTATCACATTGTGCAAGTCCTAAGAAAGCTACATCAAGACCTCCTCCATCATAAAAATCAAATTGACTACCTTGATCTAATATGCATACTGGATTAGTTGAAGCTCCAAAACTTAATCCACCTGCTGGCACTCCACCAACACCACCAGTTTCTATAGTTAAAGTCATTTCATCTGCAATACCTTCTTCATTAGCAACTATAGCTATTCCTTCCGGTATACCAATGCCTAAATTAGTAATTGCATTAGGTACAAGTTCCTTAGCGCATCTTCTTGCTATTACCTTTCTCTCATTAAGTGGTAATGGTTCTATTGAATCTACTGATACTTTAGTTTCCCCGCAATATGCTGAATTAAAGTCTTCACCAAAAGTTTGCATTTGATTTTCTGAAGATGCAACAACAATAGCATCAACATATATTCCTGGAATTTTGACTTTTCTTGGATCAAGTGAACCTTTAGCTACTACCTTTTCAACCTGAAGTATTACTATTCCGCCAGAATTTTTAGCAGCTTGAGCCATTGCTGTTGCATCAAGCGTCACAGCTTCTTTTTCTAATGTTGCATTTCCATCCTCATCTGCATAAGTAGCTCTTAAAATCGCAACATCTATAGGAAAAGTTTTATATAATAAATACTCCTTATCTTCAATATTAACTACTTTTATAATATCTTCTTTTGTAACTTCATTAAGCTTACCGCCTTCAATTCTAGGATCTACAAATGTTTTTAATCCAACATGAGTAATTGTACCCGGTTTTCCAGCCGCAATGTCTCTATACAAGTGTGATATAACCCCTTGAGGTAAATTATACGCTTGTACTTTATTGTCTAAAACTAGTTTTTGAAGTTTTGGTGTCAATGCCCAATGTCCACCTATTATTTTACTAACTAAACCTTCATGACCAAGATGATTTAACCCTCTGTCCTTACCATCCCCTTGACCTGCTGCAAAAACTAATGTCAAATTGTTAGGCGCCTGCTTTTCTAAATATTGTTTTTCTATTTCCAATGTAATTTCTTCCGGATGAGCACATCCAACAAACCCACCTACTGCAATAGTAGATCCATTTTTTATTAAATCAATTGATTGTTCTTTAGAAATTACCTTTGACTTCATATTAATTACCTCCATTTTATTTTATATCATTTATTCATTATTCTTAGAATCCCTTTCTAAGAAATATAAAAGTACTTCTGCACGTTCCTTTTCTTTTCTTTCTGAAAATTCTGGTGACCAATTATAAAAGCCTTGTTTATTCTTCTTTCCGATTTCCCCTGCTTCAACCTTAGCTTCCATTAACTTAGATGGCTCAGAATAATTACATAAATCTTTAAATAGGTATGAAGAAATATTATGAAAAATATCTAATCCTCCTAAATCTGCACTACATAATGGTCCAGTAGCAGAAAGCCTTCTCCCATGACCATACTCTATAGCTTTATCTACTTCCTCTGGTTTTGCCCAGCCCTTTTCTACTATATATAAAGCTTCTCTAAGTAACGCCAATTGTAATCTATTTCCTATAAAACCTAAACATTCTTTCTCCATGCGAACAGATTTTTTTCCTATAAAATCAACCCATTCCATAATTTTTGCTATTGTATCCTCTGATGTTTTTTCTCCTGGAACTACCTCAACTAAAGGAATTAATTGTGGTGGATTCCAAAAGTGAGCAACTGCTATTCTCTCTGGATGTTTTGTATATTTAGATATATCTGTTGGACTAAGTCCTGAAGTGTTAGTTGCTAAAATTACACTTGGTGGACAAAGCTCATCTAATTTCTTAAATATTTTTTGTTTAAGCTCTAAATTTTCCGCCAAGGATTCTATTATAAAATCAGCATTCTTGGTAGCTTCTTCAATACTTGTAACTCCTTTTATTTTATCTAAAATTTCTTTGCACCTGCTATCTTCTAATTTTCCTTGATCTTTCAAAAGATTTAAACTAGCCTTTATACTATTAAAACCTCTTTCTAAACTTTCATCTGATCTACCATACATAATTACATTTAACCCTGCCTTAGCAGAAAATAATGCTATGCCATGTCCCATAGTTCCAGTACCTAATACTGCTATATTTTTTATATTCATTTTCATCATCCTTTCCATATGTTTTATTCTTTATTTATAATGTTAAAATGATTTCAAAATTTTCTTTATGAAACTAAAGTTTAATACTTGCAAATTCCACATATGTTTACAGATTATAGTTCGAGGCTATTAACTGATAAAAATATATGTGAATCTACAAGTATTAAATAATTTACTAGTCTTAGATTTAAAAACGTATTTTTATTTTTTCAATTGTTAAAACAAAGCCAAACCTACACCAAAGATTAAAGCACCTACAATTAAGGTTGTTACACAATATCCCATAATGTCTCGAACTTTAAGGCCAGCTATAGCTAAAGCTGGTAATGCCCAAAATGGTTGCGCCATATTCATCCAAGCTTCACCATACGCAATTGCCATAGCTGATTTTCCAAGATCTGCGCCAAGTGCTTGTGCAGCTGGCATTATAAATGGACCTTGCACAACCCAATGTCCACCACCAGATGGAACAAAGAAGTTAATTAATCCTGAGCTTAAAAATGCAAAGATTGGGAATGTATGAACATTTGAAATACTAACAAAACCGCTAGTAATTAAGCCGCCTAATCCTGACAACTCCATCATGCCTTGTATACCAGCATAGAACGGAAATTGTACCATTATGCCTGCTGTTCCTTTTGCTCCATTAACTACAGCCTGCATATAAGATAAAGGACTACCATGAAGAATAATACCAGCAAAGAACATAATCATATTTACAGCGTTTACATCCATGGAACCACCATTCATAAAGTAATAGACCATATATGAAACCCCAAGAATACCAATTAGCCATGCAATAATTCTACTGTTTTCAATGCGCACAGCAAATGTTTTTTCAGTTGTAGTATCAGTACTAATCCCAGCTGCTGCCTCTGCCGCTAATAAAGCTGGATCAATTTCTACAACATCCTCGTCTTTAGGCATCATCATTCTTGTCATTAAAGGTAATACAACTATCAAAGCAATAGTTATAAAAATATTGAACGGTGCAAAAATAGTTTGACTTAAAGGAATTAATCCTATGGCCTTTTCCATTGGATTCCCTTTAGTTGCTGCCAATAGAGGAATTGAACCAGATAATCCTCCATGCCAAGTCATAAAACCAATATATGCACTTGCAATCAATAAACGATAATCGGTACGTGGTACTTTTTTAGCAACTTCTTTTGCAAGTAAGGCACCAACAATTAGACCAAATCCCCAGTTAACAATA
This sequence comes from Clostridium gelidum, assembly GCF_019977655.1. NCBI lineage: Bacteria > Bacillati > Bacillota > Clostridia > Eubacteriales > Clostridiaceae > Clostridium > Clostridium gelidum. The sequence goes on along the minus strand of NZ_AP024849.1, from coordinate 1,257,166 downwards.
TTAGCTACTGCTGCTGAAAATGTAACAAGCATAATAGCTTGAGCTGGTGTTTTAGGTATGCTTGCAATCTTTTCTAAGATACGTTTAACAGGCGGTGAACTAGCTAATGCACTACCAGTAACTAGAATTAGCGCCATTTGCATTCCAAATGCTAGAAGATTCCAAAAACTCTTACCCCAAAATCCGATCATATCAATCGGAGTATGGCCAGTAAATATAATACCTGAAACAAACATAATTAATGTTAAAATCATTGCGAAAACAAGTGGGTCTGGAAGAAACCTTTGAACAATAGTTGTGAAAAATTTAGATAATCCTTTTATCATCTTTTTTGCCTCCTTAGATTTATTAATGAACAACAAGCTTGTTTATTCCTACACTTTATTAATATAGCAAAATACGTGCCAAATTCGCCTTTCTAAGAGTTCAAAAAAGAAAAAGTTAAAATTAATGTCGTAAAAAATCAACTTTTGCCTGTCCAGAGACACTTTGACGATTTAAATCTAAGCAAAATAATTAGAATTTATATATATAAAAACGAAAAAGTTCACACTTATTTTTATTTGTAAAAAATAAGTGCGAACTTTTTATACAGTATATGTGCAAAATCCTGCACACTTTCTATTTACTTTGACAATTGATATCCTTATATTTCATATATTAGTTTTGCACAGCCGCTTATTTTGTATTATTAAACCATAGCTCCACTTGCATCTAATAGATAACCCTCAATTACTGTATTTCTTGCCATAGCTCCATCACTATATAAGTAGTACCATTCACCATTTGATTCTTGCCAACCTATTGCCATAGCTCCATTATTCTTTAATAAATACCATATTCCATTTGACTGTATCCATCCTGTTGCCATAGCTCCACTATCTTTTAATAAGTACCAAGTACCATTTATTTGCTTCCAACCAGTTTGCATAACACTAGTTGAATCCATTAGGTACCAAGAACCATCTATTTGATTCCATCCAGTAACAGGTTGTCCATCTTTAATGTATTTCCAACCTTGTTCACTTTTTTCCCAACTTCCTGCACCATTATTAGTTGTTTGTTGATTTAATTTTACTATTGTAAAATCACTAAATTTAGTTGTTCTAACTTTTACTCCTAAAACTCCACTTGAATATTCTACTATTTCACCTCTTGCAAGTACCTTTTCTCCATCACTATGTTCTATAAATACTCCAAGGTCTTTTAAGAATGCTTCTTTCTCTGCTGGATTGCTTGGAATTGTAAAACCTTTTAACGGTATTATAATATCTACTGGTCTTGGGCTCATATTTGTATCTATGGTCATTGGACGACCTAATACTTGAGCACTATTCTTTCCTGATATATTTCTTATTACTTGTTGTTGATTTGCCCTTGCTTCGATTTCTTTTTTCTTGGTCTCATCCTTTATTGGAACAAATCTGAAATAGAAATCTCCATTTTGAGATAACCCTTGTATAGATTCTTTAGGTAAAGAAAGTCTAGCATTTTCTGTGTCTATTTCGAAGTTTATCTTTCCACTTTCTAGTACAGAAATTGTAGCTTTAGGAATATTTACTGTTGCTTCTGATACTTCATCTTTACCATCTGGCAATATTATTCTTGCTGTATCATTGCCTTCCTTTATTAATGAAGCTACTGTTTGCGTCGCTTTATCTGCTGTATAACTTACAACATCTTTTTTTGTACCATCTGTTTTGGTAGTTCTTTGAACTACAGTTTGTGAAAGCGAATTATCACTGTTACCATCTGTAATAGGCACTGTGATTTGTTCTGTACTTGAACTTGATGAAGAGCTTGAACTACTACTTGATGATGAACTTGAACTACTACTTGATGATGAACTTGGACTACTGCTTGATGAATTTGCTGTAATCATTGCAGTTTTATCTATAAATGTTTTTCCATCATAAGTAGCATTTAATCCTATATATTTACCTAGATCACTACTAGTTAATGTATAGTTTGTACCTGTTCCTATTACATTAACAAATTCAGAATTCAAACTATTTAATCCATACCATCTGTAACTTACTGCTGCACTTGTAGTAGTTACACTTTGATTTTCATCAATAAGTTCAGCACTTAAAGTATTACCAACTTTTTGAGTTCCTTTAATTGTTACTGCAGCTGGTGTTGTACTATTGTTACCTGGTGGTGTTATTACTGGATCACTTCCATTAGAAGATGTTAGTGTAAATTTTGCATACAATGTTGTATTTATATTTACTACATCAGTAGTGAAATTCCATTTAGTAGTACAAGCTGCTTCCTTAAACCACCCTTCAAATTTATACCCAACTTTAGCTGGCTCAGTTGCTGGGTTTGATACTTTACTACCACTTGTTACAAATGAATATTTATTAGCATAAGTGCCCACTTGTGAATCAAAGGTAACCTTACATCCAACACTCATATTATATTCATTCAAAGTTGCACTGCTTAAATCATAAATACCATCAGTAGGTTCACTAGTTTTTACAAGACTCATAGTATCTTCATCTACTGTGTATTTTCCTGCTGTACTAACTGTTGTTAAAAAGGAATATGCACCTGATGGAAATGTTAAATCTTTTGTATTTGCGCTATTTGTTGCGTCTGTTACGTTAATGCTTACATTACTAGTAGTTGAAAGTGGAGATAATAATTCACCTGACATAATTGGTAGTGATGATGTTGTTGTTACGGTCCCATTTACAGCACCTTTTGTGCTGCTTTTCCCAAATGCAATTATATTTGGAGTACCATCTATATTAATAGTACCACTCGACTCACTATCTTGGCCGCCGATTCCTACTCCACCATCTCCGCTGCCGATTTCTGATTCCTTGTCTCCTCCAGTAGCAGTTACTTTTGCACTACCATATATCTTAATATCACCACCTTCACCACTATATCCGCAGCCGATTCCTGCTCCTCTGTCTCTTCCAGTAGCAGTTACATCGGCACTGTCATATATATATATCTTAATATCACCACCTATACTACGATATCCGCTGCCGATTCCTGCTCCAGATTTTCCTCCAGTAGCATTTACTTTTGCACTACTATATATCTTAATATCACCACCTTCACCACTATATCCGCTGCCGATTCCTGCTCCATAGTCTCCTCCAGTAGCATTTACTTCTGCATAATCATATATATTAATAGTACCACTGCTAACACCGATACTATTGAGATTACCGACACCGCCACCGATTCCTGCTGCATTGACTCCTCCAGTAGCAGTTACGTCTGCACTACCCTTTATATTAGTAGTTCCACCGCTACCACCATTTCCACCACCGATTCCTGCTCCATAGTCTCCTCCAGTAGCAGTTACTTTCGCACTACCCTCTATATTAGTAGTTCCACCTCTACCACCAAATCCGCCTCCGATTCCTGCGCCATCGAATCCTCCAGTAGCAGTTACTTCTGCACTACCATATATATTAGTAGTTCCACCTCTACCACTCTCCATTCTGCCGCCGATTCCTGCTGCACCGTCTCCTCCAGTAGCAGTAAGTTTAGGCTTTACCTCTGTGTCTACATTGGTAATTGAAAGCTTATTTAGATATTCAACACTTATGCCTGCATAAAAATTCACACTTGATATAATATTGTTTGTACCTGATATAATAAGCTTATTATTATCATTGCCATCACCTGCAATTATTGCAGAACTATTAAATGTAGTATTTGTTATATTGAGATTTTCAATTGTAACACTTGATCCATTTGTAATATTAATAGCAAGATTTTCAAAGGTCTTATCTGTAGCTCCTATAATTTTAACAGACCCTCCATTTGCTGTAATCTTCTTACCACTTGTACCTGCATCAGTAGCAGTAATACCACTCAAGTCCAATATGTCTCCATCATTAAGCGTCCAATCTACTGTAGAGCCATTTACTGAGCTACCCCATGTTATTGGATGCAAAGGTTCTGCTGCCATTGCTGTAAATGGCGTTGAAAATACCATGGATGAAAGTAGCATAAATACAGTAAACAGACTTAAAAATTTTTTCCTGTGTTTTTTCATTTTTTATTCCCCCATATCAATTAATAATTTAGTCTTGTGCAAAACTTACAAGCTTTTAGATTTATAGAATAGTGTATTAATCATAATCAAAAAAATAGCAAGTCAATATGACTTACTTGTTGATTTGTATAACAATGTAACTATTTATACAATATCATGAATTATTCTAAATAATCTTCAAATGTAAAAATCACGGCCTGAAATGTAAAAAACACACTTAAATTTGTTATGATATGCTCCCTTTATAGTAGACAGTTAAAATAATAAAACTGTTTCTATAAAGGGGGTATTTTAATGTCAAGAAAAACGAAATGTTCTCTGGAAGAGAAATTGAAAGGAATTAAAGAATATCTATCAGGAGAAAAAGCAGTTATACAGATATGTGATGAGATGGCAATTCATAGTGCCACATTTTATGACTGGTTGAAAATATATAATGATGTTGGGGAAGCAAATTTAATAGTTTCTACAAAAAATAAATATTATTCTGATTCGCTTAAACTTAATGCAGTTAAAGATTATCTAGCCGGAAAAGGTTCTTTAAGAAATATATGCTGCATATATGAAATTTCATCTCCTCGTGTTCTCAGAGATTGGATTAAGAAGTATAATGGTCATAAAATATTTAAATCTCATAGTAAGCAAGGAGATAGAATTATGACTAATGGAAGAAAAACTACTTATGAAGAAAGAATTGAGATTGTTGCATTCTGCATTTCGAATAATGGTGATTATCAAGCCACTGCTAATAAATTTAAAGTTTCTTATCAACAAGTTTATGCATGGGTAAGAAAATACGAAGCTAATGGATATGAGGCACTAATGGATCGACGCGGTAAGCGTAAAGAAGCTACTGAGCTTACTGAATTGGAAAAATTATCTGTACAATTGAAACTTATCGAATCAGAAAATACACGTTTAAAGATGGAGATTGATTTCTTAAAAAAATTGAAGGAAGTAGAAAGAAGGCGATAAGTACTAGAATATTTCAAGAATATAAATATATTTCTATAAAAGAATTACATGAGGAAAACGACTATCCAATAGCTGATTTATGCAATTTAGCTAATATTGCACGATCATCTTACTACAAATGGATTAACCGTTCAGAGACTGAATTAGATAAAGAGAATTCACTAATACTAAAAGAAATTGTTAAACTTTATGAAGATGTACATGGTATCTATGGATACCGTCGGATAACAATGAATATAAATCGACTTCTTAATAAACAGTATAATCATAAACGAATTTATAGATTAATGAAGTCTATTAACATGAAATCAGTTATAAGAAAAAAGAGAAAGTCTTATCTGCAAAGTACTCCACAAATTACGGCAGAAAACAAATTAAATAGAGAATTCTATGCAAAGAAACCAAATGAAAAATGGTTAACAGATGTCACTGAATTTAAGCTACTTAATGGTCAAAAGGCTTACCTCAGTGCAATATTTGATTTATCTGATAAAAGCATTGTTTCTTATGTGGTCGGTCACTCAAATAACAATCAACTTGTTTTTGATACATTTGACTTAGCAGTAATTGCTAATCCGAATGCAAAGCCGCTTTTTCATAGTGACAGGGGATTTCAGTATACTAATAGAACTTTCAAAGCTAAACTTGATAAGATCAATGCAACCCAAAGTATGTCACGTGTTAGTAGGTGTATCGACAACGGACCAATGGAAGGTTTTTGGGGAACTCTCAAATGTGAGATGTATTATTTGCAAAAGTTTTATACATATGAAGAATTGAGACAATCAATTGATGACTACATAGTATTTTATAATACAAAAAGGTTACAGAAAAACTTAAAAGGTCTGACTCCAATTGAATATCGAAATCAGACCTTAGCTTCATAATTTTTTATTTTTTCATCTGTCTACTTGACAGGGAGCAGTTCAATTAAGCTTTTCGTGGGTTTCATGGGTGGAATCCAAGCACGACCTTTAAAATCCACTATAAATTTTATACTATTTAAATTATGCTAATAATTTTCCTTCCAAATAAGAATACTTCAAATATTCTGGAGTACTATAATATACTGACGAATTAAAATCTGAAATTTCATCACTAATGAATGATTGAAATACTAAGTATAGCAGATCTACTATATTATCGTGTTCTGAACTTACATCGATTATTAATCTTTGATATTCTTTACCTATTGCTTGGAAACTTGGCACATTATATTTGCATAGCCCTACTGAATCAAAATCACCTTCTTGAATATTAAAATATTCTATTATCTCATCTGATACTTGTTCAAATGATAAACAATGATTAACATCTGCAAGTTCTAACTGCCTCTCTAATTCTTTCTTTCCAAGTATTTTTACAATGGTCGCTCTTCTATTTTTCGTATTTCTTCCAATAAACTCTATAAGTGAACAAACGTAAAATAAATTATTTTTTTGAACATCATTCATTTACAATTTCACTCCTCTCAAACTGGAGACAATCTAATGCTCTTAATGTATGAAAACTTATTTGATGAGTAGGATATTTAAATTTTGCTAACTCCCAAAAAATATTTCTAGTAATTTCTTCAGCTAAAAAGTCATTTACATAATTCCAAACAGTATCATCTGCCATTGGTCCTTCTACTATATCATAATCATGTATTAATCCTTTTCTACAAGCTGCAATAAAATCTAACCATTCATCAGTCATATTTTCAAATTTCAATATTTTTAAGTCTCTATTTTCTGTAAAAGTATAATAATTAACTGTAGCATACTCCCTATTTCGTTCAGCCCATTTTTTAGCTTGTTCAAAATTATTAGTACAATAAAATCCCCATGAAAAATCTTTTGTATACCTACTTTTTCTTATCTCTGGAAATTCTACAATTTCTCCTGATGCATGATACAACATAAAATACTCACCTTTCTTTCCATATTTTCTTCTTTTTATTATATCATTTTTAAAATTCATCTTCTAGAGGCCATTTTAAAACGGCCTCTATTAGCATTACTTTACACACATAAAAAACAACAATTATTGGCTCCACTCCATTTCTTATAAAGCATACTATGTTTTTGAATGAAGTATTTTCTGCCAGTAATTCCTCTGCTTCTTTATCTCAATTCTACGCCATCTTTAAATTTGTATTTCACCATCTTATATATGTATCGATACAATAGACTATTTTTAAATTTTATGATAATCTTTTTCATGTTAGTATGTATTGAAATTTAAATATTAATTTTAATTTTAACTAATCAATCTTTAATTATGACATTGAATATATGTAATAACATCTAAAACAGTATTAATAATGATTTCAAAAGGAGAATAATATGGAAAAAGAACAAATTAAAACAAAAGACTTAACAAAAATGGGTTTAATGGCTGCATTAGTTTTTCTCGGAACATTTTTTATAAAAATTCCTTCAATAAGTGGATATACACATTTAGGCGATTGTATGATTTTTGTGTCAGTATTAATTTTAGGCTGGCGTAAAGGAGCTGTAGCTGGAGGAATTGGTGCTGCTTTAGCTGACCTTTTAGGTGGATACACTCAGTGGATTATTCCAACACTTTTCATAAAAGCTATAATGGCTATGATTATGGGTATAATGACTGAAAAATTATTTCCTAATTTAAGATTTGGCTGGTTAATAGGTGCCACTGTTGGAGGTATATTTCAAATTGCAGGATATACATTTGTAAGAATACTTTTATATGGAACAGCTATGGGATTTGTTGAACTTCCTATGTTAATAATTCAAACTGTAAGTGGTGTCGCTTTATCACTTGTTTTAGTGACAACATTATTACAATCCAATATAATAAACAAGTTAAAGGAAATATAAATATTAAAAATATCTGCGTAAATAAGACAAGCTATAACAAAATTTAATAGCTTGTCTTATTTACGATAACAGTATATTACTTTACTTATTCAAATGGACGCACTCTTAAAGGTACTCCAACAGTATCGCATACATCTTGACAAGCATCTATTTCTTCTTGTCCAATACAATCTACTACTGTCATAACTACATTGGTAACATACTCTTTGCAACTTACTGCGAATTTCAGCATGGCATCATAAGATTCTATACCAAATTTATTACGAGTTAACCTAAAATATTCTTCCGCATTTGATGCATTAAGGCTTATGGATACGGTATTAATCAAGTCTTTTAACAATGGTGCAATTTTCTTTTTATGCATTAAATCCGCTAATCCATTAGTGTTTACACGAATTGGCGTATTGCCGCTCCTATCTTTTAAGTATTTTGCTACTTCTAATAAATCATCAAGACGAGTTAAAGGTTCTCCAAAGCCACAGAATATAATTTCATCAAACTTACTTAAATCATATTTTTCAAACTCTCCTATAACTTCTTGAATGGTAGGTTCTCTATCTAACCACAGGCTATTTGACTGTGCCATTTCTTTAGTATTTCTTAAACAAAAGGTGCAAGAACAAGGGCATTGGTTAGTTAAATTAACATAAATATTTCTATGTCCTGATTCTTTTGTAGTCATATCAACATCTTTTAAATTGATATAAACACCATTGTTATATGTATACAATATAACCATAATATATCTTCCTCTTTTCTTTATGTTTTAAATTTCTAATTAATAATTATTAAATATGCTTAAATTATTACAGTTCCGTCAAATATTCTTCAAAGCAAATACCTTCATTTATTGGAGTACCAATTTTAACAGTATAATTAATAGCCTTACTGATAAAATCTGCAGCCTTTTTTACTGCAGTAACTATATCTACTCCTTTTACAATACTCGCAGCTACAATAGAAGAAAATACATCTCCAGTACCTGAACGATCTTCACCAATTTTTTTTGCTTCTATAATAGTATAGGGCTTTCCTGTTTCATATATAAAGTTTCGTATATTCCCATTATGCTGCAGTCCAGTGATAACAATTTTACTAGGACCTTTTGTGCAAAGCTCTTTTGCAATATTTTCAAGTTGATCAGGGTTCAAGGCTTTTTGTGGATAAGGAATATCAAGAAGTCTACAGGCTTCGGTAAGATTAGGAGTCATTACATCCGCATATTTAATTAACTTCTTCATTTCATCACACATTTCCTGTGTATAGGTAGAATAAAGTCGTCCATAGTCACCCATCACAGGATCAACCATGACAATAGTATTTTTTGTTTTAAAATTGTCAAGAAACTCTACAACAACATCAATTTGTTCTTTTGAACCTAAAAATCCAGTACAGATTCCATCAAATTCTAAGTTAAGCTCTTTCCAATTATTTATGTAATCCCTCATATGAGGAGTATAATCATCAAAAAAGAAACTTGAAAATCCAGTATGGGCAGATAATATTGCAGTAGGTACTGGACAACATTGTATCTTCATTGCTGATATAATAGGCAATGCTACTGCTACAGAACATCGTCCAAAACCAGTAACATCATTCACAACAGCAATTTTCTTTTGCTTTTTTAAACTCATTATAGCACCACCTTTTCTAATACCCTTTATTATAGCCTAATTAATGTATAAATCAAAGTGTACGGATACAAAATCTATGCTCAAAGCCTTACTTTGAGGAACAATTTTTTTCATAATACTAAATCAAAACATTTTACTAACTTATGAAGATAGTTTTTTAAATTTATTTAGTTACTTGCAGAGCTATTCATTGAATATTATACTATATTATGTAGCATATTCTTTATTATGCTCATGAAATGAGAGGGATATATATGAATAAAAAAGAAATCTTGGAATTGAAAAGACGTTTGAAAAAGGACGAATGTACGTTTACTAGAATGTGTGGTTGCTATGTAGATGGTCAAAAAAATATTATTTTAAATATTAAACAAACTTTTTTAAATCTAAAAGATGAAGAATTTTTTAAATATTTAGAGATTGCAAAAAAAACATTATCTGGGACAATCAGAAATAATCTTCTAGAACTTGACTTTCCTCTTGAGGAAGAAAATATAGGAGGTAGACAACATTCTCTAATGGCACTAAAAAAAAGTAGGTTAAAAGATGATGCGGCTCTTGATAGCTTCTATAAATTAATTATAGATAGTTATGACTACACAGGTAATTTTCTAATACTTATTTTTCACGATGCTTATGATGTTATTACAAGAACTACGGATAATGCAAAATTAGATGAATCAGAGGAAGTATATGAATACCTATTATGTGCAATATGCCCAGTATCACTTTCAAAGCCAGGTCTTGGATATCTAGAAGATGATAATAGAATTGGAGCACGTATTCGCGATTGGGTAGTTGAAGCTCCAAATCTTGGATTTGTCTTTCCAGCTTTTACAGACCGTAGTACTGATATTCATTCTATTATGTACTATACAAAAGATGCAAAAAATCCACATCCAGAATTAATGGAAGAAGCTTTAGGCTGTATTTCAAAAAAAACTGCTACCGAGCATAAAGAAACATTCAATACTATTATTCGTAATGCCATTGGCACTGATGATGAAAAATCTGATCATTTATTCATGGAAATTCAAGAAACTCTTAATAATATGGTAGATGATCATAATACTGTCAATGGTAAAAATGCTGAGCCTATAATTTTGACTAATGATAATATTCAAGATATTCTAATTGAAAGTGGGATTCCTGAAGAAATTACTGCAAAAATCGAAAAATCCTATACAGAAGAATTTGGTGATACTCCTCCTGTAGTAGAGAATTTAATCGATAAAAAAGTTCTTGCAGCAAATGAGCAAAGAAAAAAGGAAGAAAGGCTTGAAAAAAAAGTTCAAATACTAGAAGAAAGACTTGAAAAAACAAAACAAGATGCTGCAATAGATTCAGAAAAAGAATCGGCTTTGGAATCTGAGACTGATATCATATTAGGCGCAGAGATTGATACCCTGTTGGAAACAAATTCTGTCACTAACTTAGAATATGCTTCCGACTCAGAGTTAGAAGCAGCTTCTGACTCTGAAATAGAATCTGAGAACAATACTACTCAAAACTATGACATTGTACTTCAAGTAAATCCTCAAAAAGTAACTCAAATAAAATCACAAATAATTGACGGAAAAAAGTGTATTGTTATTCCTATGGATGATGATGAACAAGCCAATGTAAATGGTGTCAATACCTTGCTTTAGGCACATTTTTTCATTCATACTAAGAATTTCATTAAAAAGGCTAATATCTATAATTATTATGGATATTAGCCTCTTTATTATACATTTTTTGAATCGTATAATAATTATAAACCTTAATTTATAAAATACTATTCTTTACTAATTTTCATTAACTTTTGAATTTCCACTTCTGTCAAAAATCTATATTGACCTTTTTCTAATGATTCATCTAATATTAATCCTCCAATGGAAATCCTCTTTAAATATACCACGTAACAGCCTACTGCCTTTAACATACGCTTCACTTGATGCTTGCGCCCCTCTGAAATAGTAAGATATCCAGATACAACAGGCTGACTATAATGATTCGAGTGCATATTTTCTAAATTATCAATAGGCATTTCATATTTTAACTCTTTATACATTCCACATTTTTGCACTTCTATTTTAGCAGGTTTCGTTAGTATTTCACCTTTTCCAATATAAATTCCTTGTTCTAATTGCTTCCTATCTTTCTCATCTAAAGAACCCAACGCCCAGAAAAAATAAGTTTTTTCAACATGTTTTTCTGGATACATTAATTGATGTTCAAATTCGCCATCATTAGTAAGTAACAATAAGCCTTCTGTATCCTTGTCTAATCTTCCTACATGGAATACTCCATTCATGTTAACATTATCAAAAAAATCAAATACTGTTTTATGATCTGTATCCTTTGTTGCAGTAATGTAACCAGACGGTTTATTAAACATATAATATACTTTTCCAGCATAATCAACTACCTTACCAATATACTTAATAACATCAGAACTTTCATTAATTTCTATTGCAGGTTCTGTTATCACGTCTCCATTTACCGTTATCATACCTTCTTTAATATAAGTTCTCACCTTTTTCCTATTTCCAATGGATGATTGTGCTAAAAATTTATCTAATCTCATATCTCACCACCATGTATTTTTAATGTTCTAATCTATCTACATTCCTGATTCAATTTATAGATGTCAATTATTTCTGCTTATTTTTCATTTACACCTATATTTCTTATATATTTTTTTCAATCACTCCATAAATAATTGCACCGCTTTTTTTTCCTCCATAATATTTTTCTATTCCTAATTTTTCAAAATCATTAGAACCTTGTCTTTCTTTAATAACAACTCTTTTTTTACACACTCTAAGTGCTTCCATCAAAATCTCTTTTGTTAATCCTTTGTGATCTGCAAAATCCCTAAAGGAATTTATTGATGCTGACTTTCTATTTGGTGCATTAAACATAGGATCAAAATATACTACATCAAAACTATTATCACTTTGCTTTAAAATATAATCTTCATATGATTCATTAACGACCTTTATATTATTTATAGTTTCACCATTAACATTTTTATAGTTTTCTAATCCACGTTTACTTAAATAAGCTATATATTTATTAATTTCTGTCCCTACTACATATCCCTTGTCTCCAACAACTGCTGAAAAGACAAGTGAATCCCCTGCAAGACCTAATGTACAATCTAATATACTATTTCCTTCTTCTAATTTTGTTGCCTCTATTATAGTTTCTTTATTGCCTTGTCTTATTGATTTAATTTTAAGTTCTGACATATTAGGATGCCAAAATAGTGTACTATCTTCTCCCTTTATAACAATTTTATCTCTTTCAACTACTAATAAGTAATCAAAATCATCTTTTAAAATTGTTTTTTTGATACTAAAATTACCTCTTTTTATATATGATATATCTAAATCCTTAGCTATACTTTTTGCTTTATAATTTAAACTCTCATCTGCTTCTCTTGTAGTAGTAACCGCAATCTTCATTTTTTCATCTCTATCTTTCTTCATATATTTCACTTGTTCCATTATATAATACATTCTACCAATTAAATAATTCATTTTATTTTAAATTGAATTTTATAAATTCACAATTAATCTAATAAGTTTATTAATTTTATAATATATATGGATAATCTAGTATCAAGTACACTTGACATAGTATACTTACCTAAACTCTTTTTCCTTTCCTTAAATTCTATTTATTCTTTACTTCTTATGCCTTAATGAATTTTACATTGCCGTTACAACTTGTGAAATAGAATTAGCTCTAATTCTCTTCAATGGATTTATAACAGATAATATTGTAATAGATATATAGCATGCAAATATGAATACTATTTGCAACAATGGAAATTTCCATTCGCCAAGAATAAGATTACCTAATGTTCTTTGCAACACAAGTCCCAAAGTGCATCCTAGAGTGCACCCACTTAAGCTATATACAAAAGCTTCTGTTAAAACCATTCGAAAAAGCTGATCTCCAGACATGCCAATAGCTCTCATAACTCCTAAATATTTTGTTTTTGATTCTACACTTGTATTCATTGTATTTATAATATTTAAAATGCTTATAAGTACTATTACTCCTACAAATCCATAAATAAATACAGCTATTGTCATAAAAGCATTTTGGGCTTCTGAATTAAGTTGCCTCATATCATGAAATTTTATATTAGAATCTTCCATGGCTTGTATATTGGCAACATTTTGCTTTTTATCATTAAGTTGCATTTCTATAGTGCTATATTTATTGTTCTCAAATGTTTCTGAAAATAGCTTTTCAGTTGTTATAAAAGTAGACATTGTTACACTTTCACTATGCTGAGGAGCAGAACTTAATATACCCACAACTGTAAATTCTTTATTTCCTTTGGTAGTTTTAATATAAATTTTATCACCTATTTTTAATTTTGTATTTTTCACTAAATCATTTCCTCTAATTGACTTCTCAACAACTATTATTCCATTTTGTGAATTTAATTTATCTTCATCTAATTCACCAGCTGTTAAAAACTCTTTAGCCCAATTTAATTGAGTTTTATCATAGGACATAAGCCATGAATTATTTTCTGCTGCCACAAATAAACCCTTGTTATCTATTTTAATTTCTCCTACATTTTTCGTGTATTCATCAGTAAGCTTTTCTGCATCAAAGGATGCAGTAACATAGTTTGTCATTCTTCCATAAACTCTTTTTATTCCATCTATACTAGATAATTTAGAATACATATCGTTAGAAATTCCTTGCTTAGAAGTTAATGAAATATCAGGTGTATATGATTTAATTGGTGTCATACCTAAAGCTTTTGGATTAACAAGAATATTAAATCCCATAAACAACATGATACTTAACGCAATTGAAACTGACATTAAAAAAAGAGTTTTCTTTTTAGTTACAGCATTATTTATTCCAAGGGAAATATCAATATTAAAAACTTTTGTTAAAAATCCTTTTTTCTTTTTCTTTGATATTTTAATTTCATTACTTCCAGTAACTGCATTTACTGGTGATACATTTGAAGCTTTTTGGGCTGGTATTAAAGAAGCTATGAAAACTGTTAAAAAACCAATTATAACACCTAAACTTATTCCTACTATACTAAAATTAAATATTGATATTTCTCCAAAGATCTGAGTATTGTAATATTTTAATATAACAGAACAAATAGAACTAATTATCATGCCTGTAATTATGCCTATAGGTATTGCTTTTAAAGAAATAACTATTCCTTCTCGTCTTACCAATCTTTCTATCTGTTTTTTTGAAGCACCAATACATCTTAATACTCCAAACTGCCTAACCCTTTCCATAACTGAAATATTAAAAGTGTTATAAATCATTGTAATTGCTGTAACAAGAACAAGACAAAATAATACACCACCTATAGCATAGAATTTTATAATTGTATTATTATTAGTCTGCATCATAAGTGCCAGAAGACCTTCATTATGTGCTACCCTATCATCTGTTAACTTTAAATCTTTTTTAATAATATCTTCTGTCTGCTTTATATTCACTCCATCTTTAAATAAAATAAAATGTTGACTCAATTTAGGTGTTAAAGTATTTGACATATTTACTGATAAAAATACAATAGGTATAGAAGCTGCTTTTGTACCTCCCCAGTCGTTATATACTCCACTTACAGTAAATTCTTTAATTGAGTTGTTAGGCATTGCTACTGAAACTGCACTACCTATATTGATTTTAACTTTTTCCATAAACCATTTCTCAAGCATAATTTCATTTTCTTTTGTTGGATAAGTTCCTTGTGCTAAATTAAAATTTAAATTGTTTGCAAATTTCTCATCTAGAGAACCAAATGCACATTTTTCATTATTTATGGTACCTTCACCTAAATCTTTTAAAGTTCCCGCATTCTTTACATCGATTCTATTATCAACATAAGCAGTCTCATTTTCAGATGGATTGAAAATTAATATATGATAATTTCCTTCATTTTTCAAAACTTGTGCTGTTTCAAATTTAATAAGTGATTCTAACATGGAAAAAATGCTTACTACAAGTGTTACTGCTATAACTATACTCAAACTTGCCAGCCTAGTTTTCCTCTTATGAACTGATAAATATTTGGGAGCAAGGGCAAGATAACTTGTCATTTTATCTCACCTCCTAGTTCTGATACAATACCATCCTCAACATTAAAAACTCTATCTCCTAAAGAAGCTAAATTTTGATTATGTGTAATCATAATTAATGTTTGATTATATTTACTAACAGATAATTTTAAGAGATTAATTACATCCTTACTGTTTTTAGTATCAAGGTTTCCTGTTGGTTCATCTGCTAAAATAATGGCTGGTTTTGTCGCCAAAGCTCTTCCTATAGCTACTCGCTGTTGTTGTCCTCCTGATAACTGATTAGGAAGATGATTTTTCCTGTCTGATAGACCTAGTATTTCTAATAATTCATTGATATATTTTTTATTAGGTTTTTTATTATCCAATAATATTGGCAGCACGATATTCTCTTCAACATTTAATTCTGGTACCAAATTAAATGCTTGAAATATAAATCCAATATTACGTCTTCTAAAAACTGATAACTCTTTTTCTTTCATTACAAAAATATCTCTATCATCTAACAATACTTTTCCAGACGTTTGAGTATCTAACCCTCCCATAATATTAAGCAATGTACTTTTTCCTGACCCTGATGGTCCTATAATTGAAACAAACTCCCCTTTATTAATTGAAAATGTAACATTTTTTAGTGCTTCTACTTTATTATCACCTTTTCCATATGTTTTACATAAATTTTCTATTCTTAATATCTCCAATATTAAACACCTCACTTTTTACTTTACACACATGAAAGAAAATAATAGACTAACATACTGGTCTATTATTTTCTTGATTATGCCTTAATTAGACTATAACTCATTAAGCTTACAGTTAGATGTATTTAATCTTACAATGTTGTAAGTTTTGAAAAAATCAAATTAAAAGTAGTTCCCTTACCTAATTCACTTTCTACCATAATTGTGCCACCATGTTTTTCAACAATAGACTTTGAAAGCGTTAGACCAATTCCAACTCCCTGAGTATTTTTTGAAAACTTGCTTCTATAAAATCTTTTAAAAATATAATGAAAATCTTCACTATGAATACCCAATCCGTTGTCCTTAATCATAATAATTATAGCTACCGATGTATTATGACAAGAAATAGAAATTTCATTTCCTGATTTTGTATGTTCTAATGCATTTTTAATTATGTTACTTATAGATTCCAGCATCCATTCTTTATCCCAAATAAGACTAATGTTATTATCACAATTTAATACTACTTTTTTACTTTCAAATTTTGCTCGAGTTTGAAATCTCATAATTATATTTTCTAAAAAACCTTTAAGGTTGCAATTTTCCTTATTAAGCTCAATTGCCCCAGCATCTAATTTTGCTAATTTCAATAAATTTTGAATCAAACTTTCCATTCGTTCTAATTCATTCTTAATTTTTAAATTAAAACTGTTAACCACATCATTGTCAACAATTTCATCTAATATAATTTCATTATACATTTCTAATGCTGCTAGTGGTGTCTTCAATTGGTGGGATATATCTGAAATTGTGTCTTTTAAGAATTCCTTGTTTTGTTTTTCTTTTGTTATGTGGGTTATTAAAGAGGTGCCCATCATATTAATTGCTGAAAAAAGTTTTGATAAACTTCCTTCTTTATTATCATCTAAACGTATTTTATAATTACCATTCATAAAATTTAAAATATCTGAATTAGCTTTTTCTAGAGTTTTATTGTATTTAACAGCAAATGTCAATAATACAGTAAAAAATATTATTCCTATACCTAAAGATAAAACAAAGACTATTACAGCATATTTATTATGAAAAGCTTTTACACTAGGAATAAGACTATTATTTATGCTTTCATCATATCCTGCATTTCTTAAAAGTATTTCTCCGCTTCTATAATCTTCTATACTTTTATTATGAGTAAAAGCAGCTGGAAGCTGTGCCATGTTGACCTTATTTTCATATAAATATCCTGCCACTTCATAATCATGCTTTATTAATTCCTTTTTATAATCATTAGTAATTAGTGTTATAATTACTTGTCCTAAAAGAATATAAGAAAATAGAATAATTATTATAGAAATAAATAATTTCCTTAAATCTTTAATATCAAAAATTCTCATGCTAAATCCTCACTTTATAATATTCCATCTATACCCAACACCACGTATTGTTAATAAATATTTTGGGTTCTCTGGGTCATCTTCAATTTTACATCTTAATCTTCTTATATATACAGATAAAGTATTATCATCTATAAAACTGCCATTATTATCCCAGAGCCTGTCCAAAATGGTTTCGCGCATCAACCCTATATTGGGATTTCTCATAAATAAACATAAAAGCCTGTATTCAGCTGTTGTGACTTCTATTTCATTCTTATTTTTAAATACTCTGCTTTCTTCTAAGCTAATCACAATACCATTTGACTGTACTAAATTTTGTTCAATATTAGATGATTTTGTGCGACGCATAAGCGCATTAATTCTTGAAATAAGCTCATTTAATTTAAATGGTTTTGTAATATAATCATCACCACCAATATCAAGTCCCATTACAATATTAACTTCTTCATCTGAAGCAGTAAGAAAAATAATTGGAGCATTGGAAATCTGGCGTACTTTTTTACAAATTTCAAAACCAGTACCATCTGGTAATGTTAAATCGAGAATAAGTAAATCATATTTATTATCTTCAAATATTTCTAAGGCTTCTTTTACAGTTTGGGCTATATTAACATTGAATCCATTCTTTTGGAGTGAAAATTCAAGACCATCAATCAAACTTAAGTCATCTTCTACTAAAAGAATTTTATTCATTATTATTCTCCTTTTATTTTAATATTTACTATAAATGTATTTATTTTTAATGCTATCACATATTTAAAGAAAAAGACACATTGAAACTCTCTTCAATGTGTCTTTTATAAACTATAACTTCTTTTACAAAGTCTCTTATGAACTTTTTACTCTCTGGTACATTCCTGATAATAACATAAGCGCTAAAATCACTCAAAAGATTTCGTACATCTGCTTTTGTTACTATTTGATTAGTATCCTTTGCTTCTCTTTCCCTTATTCTTTTCTCAAAATATCTACTGTATGTCCACTTGCTCCTAGCAGTTCTGGTCTTTCACACGTTGAAAAATGATAATCAAGAAAAAGCCTAAATGTATCTTCATCCATAGCATTCAAAACAGGTCGCATATAATTAGCTGGTCCATCTGCTGCAATTAATTTTATCCTTTGCAGTACTGCGACCTCATTTAACTTATTAATATCTTCAATCCTTACATAATCATATAAATCTTCTGGTTCCGATATAACATGAAAATCATCAGTAAGTTTTCCATTATCAATGCTTGTACGAATATTGTTTTCCTTAAAACCATATGTTATTACACTAAATTCATTCATACAATATGCCACTAAGATAACACCGCCAACCTTAGTTACTCTTTTTGCCTCTTGCAGTGCTTGTACCTTATCTTCAAATGTATATAAATGATACATTGGTCCAAACACCAAAGTCATGTCAAAAGTATTATCCAAAAATCTTGATAAATCTAAGGCTGTTCCTTGATGCGCTTTTACTGTACTTCCTTTTGACTTTAAAACACCTAAATTGTGCTTAACAAGTTCAATTGCAGTAACATCATATCCTTCATTTGCTAGTTGTACAGAGTATCTCCCTGTCCCTGCACCAACATCTAAGATTTTTGCATTCTCATTATTTCCTAGATACTCATGAATATACTTCATGGAAGTTAAAAATTCAACCTGTGCATATTTTCTCGTTAATCTTTTGTCCTCACAAAATTTATTATAATATTTTTCCAATTCCATTGTCATATCTTTATGTACCCCATCTGTTATTATATTTTAAATTGATTAACATGTTCGATCATTTCTTTAGTCACGCCATTTAGTACTTCTGCTGCTAATGCAACTTCTGATGATGCAGACTTCATTTCTTCAGTTGAAGCTGCAATCTCTTCTGATGAAGCTGAAACCTCTTCTGATACTGCAGATGTATTCTCTATTTTATCTGAAATCACGTTCTTCTCAGTATTTATTTCTGCAATTGATACATTGGCAGACTTAATTTTGGTTACAATGTCATTTATTTCAGATATTATATTTTCATAAGATTTAAGTGCTGTGTTTATAACATTAACTTGATTATCTAATTCATTATTAAGTCCATTTGTATTTTTTATAATTCCATTAGCTTCATTTGATATTCCATTAATTAATAAATTTATATTTTTTGAAGATTCTTGAGATTGCTCTGCAAGTGTTCTAATCTCATCAGCAACCACTGCAAATCCCCTACCTGATTCTCCAGCTCTTGCCGCTTCTATAGCTGCATTTAATGCCAATAAATTTGTTTGTTCTGATATATCATTTATTAATGTAGTTATTTCCGATATTTGAATTATGTTGCTATTTAATTTTTCAATTTTCTTAATAAAATCTTTAAAAGAAGAACTTACAACATTAACAGATTCAATTAACAACTTCATATTTTCATTACTATTTCCAGCCATTTGATTAATTCCATTTGATTTTAAATTTATAGTTTCTATTTCACTCACTACACCATCTAATTTATTCCCAAATGTATTTAATATAGTTGTAATTTCCATTAAATTTGTTGCTTGACTACTTACACCAGTTGCAGTTTCATGAGTTGCAATAGATACATTCTCAGCTGTAGATGCCATTTGTTCAGCAACCTTTGATAAATTATTTGCTTTTAAATCAATATTAGCAGAATTTTCTTTAATTGATACAATTGTTCCAACTATAGATTCCTGCATGATTTTTATTGACTTAAACGCGTGACCAATTTCGTCATTAGTTTTTAATCTTTTAGCTGAAACTTCCATTGTAAAATCCCCGTTTGAAATAACTTGTAAATGAGATGAGATTTTACTTATTCCAACTGAAATTAATCTTGCCACTATATAAACTAATACTAGTCCAACTAATACAATAATTAAAGAAGCTGCAAAAATAGATATTTTCAAGACATTTAGTTGAGATAAAACTTCATTTTGAGGTACCGCAATTCCTATAAACCAATTTGTATTTTTTATTGGTGCGTATCCTACATATTTAAACTCTCCTTGATACTTAAATTCTCCAGTACCTGCTTTCCCTTTTATCATTTGATTTTGAACATCTGCCAACATTTGAAGTGATGGATCATTTTTAGCTTCCTCAATAACATTTTCACCTTTAGTTACTGATTCTTTATTATAATGCGCAACAGTAACCCCTAAATTATTAATAATAAAACTCTTGCCAGTCTTTCCAACTGTTATATCACTCGTAATTGCACTTAGTTCTGCTGCATCCCTATTTCCAATCAACACACCAATAACTTTTCCATCCTTATCTTTAATTGGTACTGCCATATTTATTATTAAGTTTCCATCTGCCTTACTAATTATAGGATCTGTAATAACTCTATTTCCTTTTAACGCTTCCTGATAATAAGGCCTATCCTTTAATACAATATGATCAAGTGTCATAGTGTAAGCATCTCCATTTAAATCTCCAAATCCAAGACTTGTAAATCCTGTCCTCTTTGCCTCTGCTTTTAATATCTCTGCCTTATCTTGAAGCGAAACACTAAAATCCCTTATTTCATTCCTTTGACTTATAGTCTCTAAAACACTATAGTTGGTATCAAGGCGACTTTCTATTACCCTTGCAGCTTGTACTGAAGTGCTAGATAACATTTCTTTTGCGTTGTTTGCCAATGCATAATTGGATGAATAATAAGCAGTAGTTCCCAAAGCTAAACATACACATACAATTAATACACCAAAATACACTGACAATTTTATTTTTATACTTCTCATAAATAAATCCCCCTAAGCCTTTTTGATTAAATTTCACTTCACACCAATTATAAATATTCTTTATTGTATAATATAATTGCAATTAGATATAGTAATTACATTATACTACATATTGACTCATATTAAATACAACGCAGCCAAATTAATTGCCCATTAGTTGTACATTATACAAATGTTTTCTTATACTTTATAACCTAATTAAGCTGAAAACATGTGCACCAATTCTCTGAGTACATTTTCTAGATATACATATATCATTGAGCTAATATTATCCTTAATTAAAACTATAATCCCATAGTTCTATCAAATTAGTTATTTGATAAATCTATGGGATTATAACTTTATTCACAAATAATTTTTTATAAGAATCGATTAATTTTTATTTATAACATTTAAAAAATAATATTAACCCTTTAGAGCACCAGCTGTTAAGCTCTTATGAACCTGACTGCTCATTAAAAGATAAATAATAACAGTAGGAATAGTAGCAATAACTAAAGCTGCACCTATGGGACCCCATTCTGTTGCATATTTCCCAGCCATAGACTGAATTCCTACTGTCAATGGCTTATAGGCCTGCTTATTAATAAATACGGTTGCAAACATTAATTCATTCCAAGCTTGCAAAAATGTGAATATAGAAATTGTTGCTACTGCTGGTCTTAAGATAGGCACAATAATACTGAAAAATATTCTGTAAATACTGCATCCATCAATACAAGCTGCTTCTTCAATTTCTCTAGGAATAGATTTCATAAAGCTTGTAAGAATAAGAATAGCCATCGGAATAGCAAATGCAACATAAGGTAAAATTAAAGCCCAATAGGTATCCAATAACTTTATCTTACGCAATATTAAAAATACTGGGAGAAGCGCTGCATGAATTGGTATCATTAGCCCTGCCATAAAAAGCAAAAGAGTTGTATTTCTAAATTTCCACTTCATTCTAACCAATGCATAAGAAGCCATTAATGAAACTAATACAGTTACAGCTATAGTAACACCTGTAATTATTGCACTGTTCATAAAGTATACTCCAACATTTGCATTAACTAATGCCTTTTCATAGTTTCCCCATAAAAACTTATCAGGCAAACCAATTAAGTTACCTCCAAATATTTCCCCATTAGTTTTAAGGGAGAATGTTATCAGCCAATATAGTGGGAAAATTTGTATAATAGCCCATACAATAAGAAATATGTATAACAGTTTGTTTACAATTTTCCCTCCAAAAATTTTTGAAATATAATTACTACTCATTTTTCATACTCCTCTACTCATTTATTCCACATCATCGACTTTGAAAAATTTCTGTATTACTCCTGTAAGTATAAGACATTCTATTATTATAAAAATTGCGATGGCACTTCCATATCCATACATGCCTCTTACAAATATATTATTAACAAGTAATGTACTTGGTACCTCACTTGCATGGTTAGGTCCACCATTAGTCAATACATATACAAGGTCAAAAATCTTCAGAGCACCTATAACAGAGAAAGTTACACATACTTTGAGCATAGGTTTTATTAGTGGTATAGTAATTTTAAAAGCCATTTTAACACCTGATGCTCCATCAAGTTTTGCGGCTTCATATATATCTGTAGGAATTGATTTTATGGCTGCATACATTAGTAACATATGATATCCTACGTATTGCCATAATGTAGGCACAAAGGATGCTCCAAGCGCTGTAGTTGGATCTGCTAACCATGTTTTTGCCATACTGCCAAGACCTATTGATTTCAAAAAACTGTTAAGTAATCCGTAATCCGGGTTATAAATCTTCATCCAAAGTTGTCCAATAACAACTGTAGAAATTATTACAGGTATAAAAAAAACATTTAAAAAAAACTTTTCTCCTTTAACTCCATTAGCAAGAACTAATGCTAAAAATAAACTAATTGGTAATTGAATAAACACTGATACAATAACAAAATATAATGAATTTTTAATAGATAGAGCAAAACTACTTGTACTACTAGTAAACAGATCTATATAATTTTGTAAACCTACAAAGACTGGCTTCTTTAATCCATCCCAATCAAGAGTACTGTAATAACCTGAAATAAATATAGGTAAAAGTACAATTAGAACAAAAAATATTAGTGCAGGAAATAAGAAAAATAATATTGCTTTTTTATCTGAAAGAACTTTATCCATTGTTAACCTCCTTAAAATAAGTCATTTTCAAAAATTACCATATTAAATTTATTGAATATGATTTAACATATACTACCCGTATGAAGACAAAATAGCAGTATCAATCCCATCAAAGGATTCATAAATCGTATATATATTAGATTGGATTTGTAGAAAACTACAAATCCAATTGTATTTAAAAACTTATTGGCAAGGAGCATGTTAAAATGAAATATTAACTTCTGTTCCTCTTCAAATTTATAACATTACTTGGCATTCATTTTTTGCATATCTTTAGCAAATTGTTCTGGTGTGACTTGTAAAGAGAATAATTGTGTTAATTCTTTTTGGTAATCGTCAGAATCTTTAGTTAGCAATAGTGAATTAAACCATTGTGTAGTTGTCTTTGCTTCCTTAAGATTTTTAGCTATTTGTAAATTTAAAGGATCAAGCTTAGATTCATCTACATCCATTTTCCAAGTTGGTATTCCAGCACCTGCTAGATATGCTTCTTTTGAGTGATGTTCAGTAATATACTTAAGAAGTTTAACTGATTCTTCTTTATGTTTTGTATTAGCACCTACAAAGAATCCTTCAGCAGCTCCACCTGTAAAATCATTTATATCGCCTTTTCCACCTTCAATAATTGGGAATTTTAAAGCAAGAATCTTACCTTTAATCTTAGAATCATCTTTTTGGATATTACCAACAGTCCAGCTACCATTTACATACATTGGAATTTTACCATCGTAAAAACCCATCTCTGATTCATCTCTTGTTACACCAAGAGCACCATCATTAAATGCTTTAAGCTTTACTAACTCCTGAAATTTTGCAGCAGCATCTATAAAACCTGGATCTTCATAAGTACCTTTTTTACTAAGCGCATCATTAACTACCTTAGCACCTGCATCACGAATAGCCATAATGTCAAAATACTGTGTTGTAGGCCATTCATCCTTAGCACCTACAGTCATAGGTGTAATTCCTTTAGCTCTAAAAGCTTTAACTGCAGTTACTAATTCATTGTAAGTTTCAGGAATCTTAATTCCATTTTGATCAAACAGTTCTTTGTTTACGAAGAATACGGCAGTTGCTTGTGTATAAGGTAAGCCATATACTTTTCCATCAAAAGTCATATTAGATAGAACTCCTGAAAGTAATCTATCTTTAGTTCCATCGTTTAAATAATCGTCTATAGGTAAAATCTTTCCAGCGTCTACATAACCTTTAATAGATCCTCCAGCCTGAGAATAGAAAACATCTGGAAGTTCATCACCAGCTGCTGCTGTCTTAATTTTAGTATCATAAGCTTTAGCTTCTGTTTCATCAATGTCTAGCTTAATATCAGGATTTTCTTTTTGAAAGTCTTCTAACACCTTAAGAAAAGGTTTTCTGTTTGACTCGCTGTCAGCAGCCCATACATGCCACAATTTTAATGTAACTTGCTTTGAACCATCAGCACTTTTTCCATCACCTGAAGAGCTAGCTCCACAACCAACTGCACTAGTTACTAATAATAACGACATAGATATAGTTGCTATTTTTTTTAAGATATTTTTCATTTTTTTACCCCCTATAATTAATATAGTTTTATTTGGTTTACTATATAATTCTAGTTCACTATGGACTTTGTTAGAACGTAAAATATTTACTTAAATGGGTAGTTTTTTTACGTCTTTAAATCGTTTTCACGAGTAACACATTAAATGGCTATTGCTTTTTGCAATAACCATTTAAATAATTTGAGTTTTCTTAAAATCACTTACAGATATCCCCGTATACTTCTTAAAACATTTTCCGAAATAATTAGGGTCAGGTACTCCAATTTTTTCGCATACCTCATAATTCCTTAAATCTGTCTCTTTAAATAATTCTATAGCTTTTTCAATTCTAATTTTTGTCAGATATTCTATAAAACTCTGTCCAATTTCTTGTTTAAAGACTCTGCACAAGTAACTTGGATTTAAATAAAATTTATTTGCTATACTTGAAAGTGAAAGTTCAGAATCAGAAATGTTTTTTTGAATATACTCTACTATTTCAATATAAACCTTATTAACCTTTTTGGCTCTAGCTCCTTTAATTGACTTAATTGCATTTAAAACAAACCTGATCAAATATTCCCTCATTTCACTAATGGTATCAATTTTTAGTATAGAATTATAAGGAAAATCTTTAGATTCTAGCATCTGCTCATAATCCATTCCTAATTCTGTTATTGAATTGAAAACCATAGTTGCTATATTTATTGATAATACCCTTACCTGTCCAATATTATAATTTTTAGTAGTATCGATATCTTTAAATATTTTATCAATAATAGATATAACCTTTTCATCAATTCCGGCTTTTATATAAAAACCCAATTCATTAGTTTCTTCATTCTTTACATCTAAGCCTTGACTCTCAATACTCATATCATTAAAATAAATTACCTGATTTTTACCATAAACTTCTTTATAATTTAATGCTTCAAAAGCCTCCCTATAGGATTTCTTTATGTTTTTTAAATCTTTATAAGCATTTCCTATGCCTACACAGACATAACAATTAAGTCTATTTATTAGCAAATCTTTAATATGTTCACAGCTAAATATAATATCTATTTTAGGATTACTGTTTAAAATAACTATCTTACGGCTATTGTCAATAATTACATATACATCCTTATAATCTTGAAAATATTTCTTAACTATTTCTGCACAAGCCAAGTCCAATAAAACAGCTTCTTCCTCACTTTTAGATTCTTCATTATCAATATGAGAAGTTCCAATTAGCGCAATTTGAATATATTGACTAAGACTTTCCACTGAAAAATATAAAAGCTTATCTATAATATGTTCCGAAGAATTACTTCTTTGGATCAAATCGTTTAAAAATTTTTCTTTTAAATACTCAAAGTTTTCTGATAATCGTTCTTTGAGTTTCAAATATTCTGCTCGGCTCATTCTTTCAGTTTCAATCTTATTTTTCAAGCTTTCAACAGATTCTCTAAGTTCTGATCTTTTAATAGGCTTTAACAAAAAGTCATTTATTCCTATCTTTATTCCTTGCTTTGCATATTCAAACTCTTCATAAGCTGTTAAAACAATAATTTTTATATATGGAAATCTTTCAGAAGCCTTTCTACTAAACTCCAAACCATCCATAAATTGCATACGTATATCTGTAATTATAATATCAGCATTAACTTTTTCTAGCATATCAAGGGCTTCTTGCCCGCTAGATGATTCTCCAGCAATTTGTATTCCAAGTTCATCCCAATTGATGCACTTCTTAATTAAATTTCTAGTATTCTCTTCATCGTCTACAATTAATATTTTTATAAAATTATTATTCATTTTTACCCCCATCTTCTATAGGAATTGTAATAGTCACTTTAGTTCCGTATCTTTTGCGACTTTCAATTTCATATACTTCTGATATACCATAAAAAATTCTTAATCTTTCTATAGTTCCCCTTAATCCAAAGCTCAAATTATTATGGTCAATTTTATCACTCATAACCTTATCAAGTTCTTCCTCTGTCATTCCAACTCCATCATCTTCTATAGATATTTTCATTAAGTTACCTATTAAACCAACTGTAAACTTTATATTACCTTTTTCACCCTTTGGTTTTATACCATGATACAATGCATTTTCTGCAATAGGCTGCAATACTAGCTTTAATATCCTAAGATGAAGTACCTTTTCATCAACTTCATAAGTGTCCGTAAAAATATCCCCATACCTTAACTTTTGTAACAAGAAATAATTTTTTACTATATCAATTTCTTCTCCTACAGTAATTACCTCTCTTCCTTTGCTAAGGCTAGTCCTATAGTATCCACCTAAAGCTTCTAGAGCTTCATATACTTCATTACATTTTCCAGATAAAGCGAGATATCCCATAGCATCCAAAGTATTATATAGAAAATGAGGTTTTACTTGAGCTTGAAGCACACTAAGTTCTGCCTTCCTCTTTACCTTTTGTTCATCAACAATTCTATTGATAAGCTTTTCAATTTCACAAACCATAATATTATACCCATCTTTAAGTTTACCAATTTCATCATTACCAACTTCAATATTAACTTTCTTAAATTCCCCATTTTCTATCCCCTTCATAGATCTCAAAAGTTTTTTTATAGGGTTAGTAATTAATCTAGATATTGAAATAGCTCCAATAAGCATCAATATTCCATTGATTATAGTAAAAATAAAGGTCATAAAATATAAGGTATTTGATTCTTTTGAAAGTTCCTTAAAAGGTATTTTACTAACAATCGTCCAGTTAAAATCTTCAATTTTCAATAAAGAAAATATATAGTCCTGCCCTTTTACTTTTTCAATTATTGAATTATGCTCCTTTTCATCAGTAGATTTTACTAACTTTTTTGTCACCAATTCACTTATTTGATTAAAATCAGATACATCCTTCGGATTAACTATAGATTCATTATTTTCATCCATAAGTAAAATATTAGTACCATTTTTACTTACAATATCCTTATAACAATTAACAAAGTAGCTTTCATTTATATTTATAACGAGTGTTCCTATTGGTTTTTGAGATTCCATATCATTTATCACTCTAATTAATGACACATAATTTTCTTTAATATTAGAATCTGCTTTCTCTCCAGCATTTAATCTTAATATATAATATCCTTTTTTATCAATAATGGTTTTATACCAATTTGCATCTTCAATTCTATCAAACTTAAAGCTATTTCTAGATTGCTTGTCTATGTAGTATTTGTTTCCAAAATTATCATAAATATAAATTGCAGATACATTATTCATGGAATCTATAATACTACTTAAATAACTATTCATAGTAATCTGGATATTACTACCATTCCTATTGTTTGAATTTTTTAATATGGACTGTATATCTTTATTAGATATTATTATTCTTGAATTATTACCTATGCTCTGTATCATAGAATTTATATTTGACTTTATGGTATAAAGTGTTTGAACAGACAATTCACTAACCTTTTTTGATGTAATGTCATCATATATTTTTTCATAAATAAAACTGCTTGCAATTACTGAAAAAATCATTAGCATAAGATATATAACAACTATTTTTGAACTTATCTTTAAATCCATGTATCTTTTACGTATACCTATTAAATTTATCATCATTATCTTCTCTTTCATTTAAATAGTTGGGAGTGGCAAAAAATACTTAGTCTATAATTTTAATTTAAACTATAAATATATTAGGAATCATTCTGCATTTTTCTTACATCTAATGGTTGCCTTGGAACTTTCTAATTATATCCAAATCCAAGGATAGTAAAAAACTTATCCTGACTATCTGCTGCCATCTTTATTTCTACCTGATGTTCCCTGCTATTTTCCTCTTGATACAAAATAACAGCATTACAATGTGTCCATCCTGTTGCTCGTGGATCTGCTGTTAACACAATCGTACTATCCACATAAACATCTGCCTTGCCAAAATCCATTCTTCCTGAATCCTTAAAAATGAGCAGCAAACTTCGGCTATTAACTGTTAAACAGAAGCTTTCATCTCCAGATTCTGGTGTGTGCATCCAATTATATGGGAACTCAGGTGTTCCCAAAGGATTACAATCCATTTCAACAAACTGAAGATCTTCATCTGTTTCTTTAAAACTTCCATGTTTTATTACTGCCCCGTATGCATTATCCTTCTTATCAATAAGATGCACTTCTATAAAACAATTTCCTATAGCTGGCTCTATATCAAGTAAGATATCCTTTTCATTACAAACATCCTTTGCAGTCTGATCGAATAAATGTGCAAGACAATCTACCATTATAGTATGTCCATCATTTGTAGGGTGATAAATGTCGTAAAAGTACTGTCTCTTTGTTATGATGTTACCTTCCTCTTTGGTTAGTTTAAATTGTTCTACAACAGCATCAGATAAGCTTACCATAGGCAAGTCATAATGATTTCCCACTGGTGAAAGTCTTTCCTGGAGATTAAAATCATCGGCAAATACACTAAACAATAAAACTACTGCTGGTTTATTTTCAGCAGAAAGTATATTTTTAACCAAACTTTCATAACATTTACCTTTTGTCTCATCTCCTTCATCATTTACTGCAAATTCAACAACAACAATATCAGGTTTTACCTTTTCATCTCTTAGAACATCCCGGTCATATCTTATCATTCCAAGCTCTGAAGGCGTTCCACCTACTCCTGCTTTTATAAAATGAACATTATCTCCACCATTCTTTCCAAACATCTCTTTAAATTTCACATATGATCTATAAGCGTAACACTCTGTATGAATTGGTTTTGCACCAGCACCTTGAGTGATAGAACCTCCTATATAAGCAATGGTTACATCTTCTCCTTTTCTTGCCTTATCTATCGCAGCTTTAAGCCTTTTATTATTACCAATATTTAAAAGAGACTTTGAAATCATTGAATTATACTTAGTACTACCGAATTCCACTGGTGGATCAATTTCGATTTCAGGCACCTCATAACCATCATTAAGATAAACCTTAACTGTTGCCTGCGCTGTTAATCCTGGATTTTCAAACTCAAAAGCTATTTTTCCAACAACATCATCATCTGTTGACCACTCATAATCTTCAAGGTTAAGAATTACCTCTGATCCATCTTTGGTGCATGGCAGCTTAATTATTGTTCCACCTGCATATCTATCTACTTTTCCATAGTTTTGAAATACAAAGTCGATAGTTCCTACATCATCTTTTCCTATTACACACACTCCGATGCTATGAACTACTTTATGAACACTGTCGCAATTTTTTAATAATTCAAGGATATTTTCATCCTTAACTCCGCCTACAAACTGAGCATTAAAGGCTAATCTACCTTCATCCAGATAAACTTCCTGAGAAGGTTTTCCTTCCAATCGTGCAGTGGCTTCTAAAATTTTATCTACCATAATATAAAAGCCACTACGTTTTTCTTGTGGATCTTTAGGCGCTTTAGGTCCTAATTGTTCATCATTCATCATATTGTTCCATTCCTCCTATATATGCTTTCTGTAATCTATAATTTTACACGTATAATTTAATAAAAATTTGTCAAAATACATTACCAATAAACATGGATAACTTTTGTTCTTCTACTAATTTTAAATTTTCTTATTACCATATTACATCTATTTGGTAAATTAAACTGGCAATATATTAACCAAATATAGACATATGTTGCACTAGATTTTATATTATAAAGAATTACTATCGTTTTAATGATTATTGTAAATTAAATGTGGATAAATCATGCTCAGAAGTTGCTTAGGTTAATTTATTTTTACTTCTTATAAAAACAAATTAACCCACGAAAATCTAAAATTAAGATTTTCGTAGGTTTCCTGGTAGAGACGAAGTACGATATTCGTATTCTTGAATATAAATATTAATTGAACTTGTTGTAATTACAAAAGCATTTTTGCAAATTCCATATTATCAAAGCTATTTTCTTTAATATATTCTAAAATTTTGCTTCTATAGTTTCTATCGTGCTCTACTGCTTTTACAAATACTTTAACAAACTCTATTATATCTTCTACAGAATCTTTTCCATTATATATGTATTTCCCAACTAGATAAAATCTGATTAATGAATATCTAAATAAAAGCAGAATATATCCATCGAACATAAAGTCACTTTCTGAAAAAGGGAATAAATTATTATATATAAAATTAACCATATAATTTTCAAATATGTGGCTGTTGCTTTCTATATACTCATCTGTATATTTTTCAAATGCATTTATATATTCCTTCTTATTTTCAATTACATCATCATTATCTTTAATATTATATCCCTGTAAAACTTCCTTAGTGTACTTTCTTAATTTATCGCTATCCATTTCATTTACTATATCTAAAGAATCAACTATATTCTTCAAAAATGAAACTTGAAGTGCATAATTCATAGGATCTCTTTTATAAGACTTAGATTTAGTTTCTATATCATATTTACTTATAAATTCTTTTATTTTATTACTTTCTATATCTTCAAGCTTATTTAAAAAATCACCCAGAACATATAATCTAGAACTGAAATTTAAATTTCTATTTTGCATTATTTTTATTGAAAAGTCTCGTATCTCTTTAAAATACTTTATAGGTGTATTTTTAAATTCAGATGATCTAGTATCAAGTACACCGGACATAGTATACTTACCTAAACTCTTTTCACTTTGCTTAAATTCTATTTTTTCTTTACTTCCAAAAATAATTCTTGCTGCCTCTATACATGATGCATCAAGACACATTTCATAATGGTCATCTACTTTATTTAGTACTCTAGGAAATTGACCACAAACACTAGATAGATAATCTTCACCAAATCTTCCTTGAATGGAACAGAAATTCTGATCATCTAGAAGCGGACATTTTTTTTCTTTGTTTAATTTAATTCTTCCATAATCTAAATCTTTATTAGTACAATATTCATTGATATGAATACTTTTTCGGATTATCTTCTTCATTGTTTCATCTGTAACTTTATGATATTTTTTAAATGTTTCTTTATCAACATCTATATCCCATCCCATGCAACAGGTATCTTCACATTTTCCTCCAATACACTGAAACTTATCTAAATATGATGGATATATTATTTTAACATTTTTCTCCATGATTATCTTCCTTACCTTTTAATATTTTATCTAAGGCACATGAAAGAAAATAATGGACCAAAGATGCGATGCATACTGGACTATTATTTTTTTAATTGTGCCTAAAGCTAATTATATCATCAAAGTAGCAAGTAATATTGAAAAATATAAAAATAAGGTTGAGTCAAGTAAAAGTTGGCAAGAATTTTATTTAAATTATTATCCATTATTTTACATTGCATTTTTAAAATTTCCCTACCCATACTGTATATTTAACTATAACTAATATCACTAAATGATTTTAATCCACATAAATCACGTACTATTTTTCTACCTAACGTTGCGGCAGCTCCGCTATACGGAATTTGTGCACTATTGCACTTATATGCCTTACACTTATTAGATTCTTTATTCGCTTGAAATACTGTTAATGGTAGTTTTGCAACTACTGTATCAATAACATCATCAGAAATAATATTTCTGTAGATTTTATCTACAGTATCAAACAACCTATTACTAAATTTTTCAGATAATATTTTAGATAAATTATCTGCACCATTAATAGACCAGCTCATTTTTCTGCCCTTCATTCTTTGAGCTAATACATCACAAATATTATGTTCCATTGTGCCTAGATTCTTGTATTCCATGCCTTCCGGCGCCGTAGGCATGTTTATGTCACTTCTTAATTTATACGGTATTAATCCATCTCTATTGTGAACAAAGTAATCATATAATTCAGTAAGCTTCTTAAATGCAATATCTTTTTCGTTTGTAAGTATCATCATATTTACAATAGTTTCTAGACCTTCATCAATTTTACCTTCTCTAAATAGTTTTAGTAATTGCTTTTGAGCTCTTTTATCACTTACCTTACGTATAATCGCTTGGCCTACATGAAATGGATCTAGCTGAAAATGAATGTCTTCATCCTCACAAGTTGCTTTAATCCAATTTGCTCCATCACCGTTTAATATTCTAGTTTGAATTTCATCTACATTGTATTTTTCTGAAATTGTTGCGCTAGCAAGCTTTTTAAAGTGATTGGAATTGCTAAAGCTTGCACAAACAGTTTTATCAACAACCACATATTCTTTTTTGCTCCCTGGGCGTAAAGTCCAGCCAGTATATGATACTGCTAGTTTTAACTCTTTCTTTTTATTTTTCCCTTTTGGTCTATCATTACCTTGAAGATAGAGCCAAACTCCATCTTGCTCCTGAAACAATACTGGTACTTCCTTTTCGCCTTTTAATGCACCTTTGTCATTTAACTCAATTTTACGATTTTCTATTTCTTTAATCTTTTCCCCAAGTGTTTGAACTATGTTCCAAACGCCTTGAGCACTAATATCTTGATTACACATAGTTTTAATATTCTCAGATGTCTTTCTAAAAGAAACCTCCGTCACGTTAGTTAAAATAGTTTCTACGAGATTTATAGACACATTTCCTAAAGTGTCCATCCCTAAATACTCATCCAAAAGGTACTTAGTTGCTTTCTTACCATCTTCAAGTTTAAATTCATAAATGCGCCTAGAATACTCTACGTTCCCCATAATAGTCCTCAAACAAGTTTGCTTACGACCTTTATTACGGTAAACCTTGCTATCTCTTTCATTAAGTAGTTTTTCATCTAAAAATTCTAATATACTTTTTAAAGCATTACAAGCTTCGTCACAAGCATATTTATAAATTCTTTTCTCTAACTCCTTGAAAGTCATTCCTTTATCATTTAAACTTAATTCATACATAAATATAACTCCATTCTATTTAGTCTTAGCAACTTAATTATAATGGATAATTTATGTATTTGGGAGATGCTTTCGCATCTCCTTTTACTATTTATACAGTTTTTATTACTGTTTCTGCCTACTAAAATTATACTCTAACTAAAAATAAGAAGGAGAATCTCCTCTTTCTGGACTTGATTCTCCTTCATTGTCTAAATACATTATTAAGTTATCATTTACAAATATTGTTTTTCCTGATGAAAAATGGTCATGGAAGTTTTGGACTTATTATTTATTTTTATGTGCCTTATCTTTTATTTCAATAAACTAATTATTTATTTTTGCGCCATCAGAACCTATTCTATATCCTTCACCTATAGCATTTACAACCATAGCACCTTTAAATCCATTAGATATTGGATTTAGATAATATGATTTTCCATTAGTTCCACTCTTTATCCAACCTGTTTGCATAAGTCCACTTTCATTCATGTAATACCATCTTCCATCTATCTTTTGCCAACCTGTTTGCTTAGCTCCATCTGGAGTTATAAAATACCATTCTCCACTTGTCTGATGCCATCCTTCACTTAATGATGTGGAAAGACTGCTTGTACTACTTGTAGCATTGCTTTCATTGCTTGATAATCTTTTAATATTTAGATTATATTCTCTTTGGTTATTATCATCATCTTTAATCTTAACTGTAACAGTATTTTTACCTTCCGATAATGACACTTTATCTGTCCAATCATCACCATCATCTACTGTACTGCCATTAATCTTAACAGTATAATCTTTATCTTCTGGCTCTGCACATATTTTTACATAACTCACTTTATTTTTAACATCAATATCATATGATGATTTCTCTTTATCGAAATTAAAATCAATATCATCGCTATCATATGTTAATGATAAATCATCTAAATATATATCATCATCACTACTATTTGAACTAGAATTTTCCTTTTTTATTTTGAGGTTATATGTTTCTTTAAGAGTTGATCCACTATATGCTTGAATTTTTAGTGTTACACTACTTGAAATACTAATTTCTTCATCTAAATTTATTTTTGTACTTCCCTTGTAAATTTCAACCTTATCACAATTAGTTCCTAAATCAATATCAGTAATCTTGATCTTCCTTACGTTGCTTCTAACTTTAGCATATAAGCTTGTTGGAGCTTTATCACTTATTTCACTTAACTTATACCGACTGTTATAACTGCTTTTAGTATATACTTTTACTGTATCATCTTTATTTGTTTCTAGTTTTATATCAGTAACATATCCTGAAGAACTAGCAGCATAAACAGCTGTTGTTCCTAAATTTAAAACACTTGGCATTATTGTAGGTGTTAAACTAAATGCCAAAGCAATAGATATTATTTTTTTTATGTCTTTTTTATTCATTATTATCTCCCCTATTATTAATTCACTACATTTTGCATAATTGTATTCGCTAATCACAAACAACTCAAGCAATTTATGTTATAGTAATAGTATAAACCTTAAAGTAACTTTAAGGTCAATATACCTTTAATCAAAAATATCTGTTTATAATAGGAGGTTCATATGAAAAAAAGAAATTATATTAAGGAAATTTCAGATATATTTGAAGTTCCATCTTCTACATTGCGCTATTGGGAGAATGAATGCCTTATTAAATTTTCAAGGGATGAAAAAAATAATTATCGACTCCCCTCTTTTCAGACAATATTGGATATTTGGAATATTGCATTTTATCGTGATCTTTCTATTCCGCTTAAAGAAATTAAACTAATACCTTTTATGAATATTGATGAGCTAGGGACTACTCTCAATAAAAATAAAGAAAAGCTCATTGATGAATTCCATAAGCTGAAAAATACTATTGAAAGAATTGAATCTAAAGAAAAAATTATTGAAAAATTAAAATATCTGCAATCCAATCCTTGTTATATAGACAATTGCATTTTTTCAGCAATTAAAGTATTTGATTATCCTAAGAATTATCTAAATAAAGAGTTTATACAATTATATCTTTCCAAACCTAATGAAGGTTTAATAGTTATTGATTCAGAAAAATCACTTATTGATTATGGTTATTTTACATCTGAAACTGATAATGATATTTTTAGAGAAAAAGATAGCTGTGAAAAATTATATTTAGTAGGCTTATTAAAAGTTGAATTTTATAATATGCTTAATAACAATTATAGTGAATTAATATCTAATGCTGAAAATTTAGGATATAAAACAGGTATTATCATTGGGAAATATCTAATTACTGCTTGTGATGATAAACAATATGATTACTATGAGGCGTGGATAGAATTGTTTTGAATGTAATTGATGTAATAGCTTACTTGATTTTCATAGCTTTCTAATTGTTCTTCATTGCTTGTACTGACATAAAAAAACACTCTAAATTTTAAAAATAAAAGCAACTTCATTAATTAGAAGATGCTTCATTAAAATCAAATATTTTTAATTTATACACACATAAGTGTATTTTCATTATTTACTTCTTTTGCCCAATAATCAACAGTATAATGCAAAACATAGTTTGTATCTTCTTCAAGTAGTTGATTAAATGTTGACTCTAAAACAACTTTTTTAGCTTCCTCATAATCATAATGATAGTTAGTAACTAAATTTTGTATAAGCAGGTGTTCCATATTTCTAAGTATAATGTGCCTATTTACGATATATAAGAACCACTGTCTCTACATGCCTTGTAAAAGCAAACATATTTATCCTCTATTCATTAGTGTATTCCAGCTTAATAGCTCGAATTATTTTCCATCTTTAGATAAACAGAAAATATTGTCCCAACCCCAACTTCACTTTCAACACGAATTTCCCCATGATTACTATCAATTATAGATTTCACTATGGAAAGTCCCAGACCATATCCTCCTTGTTCTCTAGATCTATGAACATCACTTCTAAAAAATCTATCATAAATTTTACTAAGATGCTTTTCAGTTATACCTGTCCCATTATCTGATATTCTTAGAACCCCAAAAGTTTCATCTTTAAATTTTTCTATAGCTGTAGATATTACTATTATCCCATTCTTTTTATCCGTATGAAGAACTGCATTTTGAGTTATATTAAATATAACTTGTTTAATCTGATCTTTATTTATATATACTATTACATCATCCTTTAGTTCAAGCTGTAATAGCATATCTTTAGAAAGAATTTGAAGTTGTGGAAATACTTCTTGGATTATATTATTTATGTTTTCTTTATTTATTTCTACAACTGGATTTTGCTCCAACCTAGTTAATGCCAAAAGATCATTTACTAATTTTGTTAGTCTTTCACTTTCTGTCAATATACTATTTAATGCCAAATCCAATTGTTGTTCATTTTTTGCTGCTCCTCTTAGTAGAACTTCTACAAAACCATGAATCGATGTGAGGGGAGTCCGAAGTTCATGAGATGCATCAGATACAAATCTTCTCATTTTCTCCTTAATATATTGTTCTTTTTGAAATGAGGATTCTATTCTTTCAAACATAATATTAAAAGATTTTGCTAATCTATCAATTTCCAATTGACCATTTTCTTCTGGCAATCTTTTATCTAAATCTGTTACATTTATTCCTTCAACAGTATCTGTTATATTATATAAAGGCTTTAATGTGCGTTTAAAAAGTCCCAATCCAAGTATTGTCCCTATTATCAATATTAGAATTGAAATACTTGTATGCATATATACTTCACGATTTAATATAGCGTCAATATCGTCTATTGATGTACTTAACTGTATTAACCCAACTGGTGAATCTAAGTCACCTATTTTTCTACACACAACTAATTGAGAATTATTATTTTTATCTTTTACAATTTCAAATACATGTTCCAAGTTACCTTGTTCATTAAAAAGGTTTATGTATTCTTCTTTAGAAAGTATTGGGACAGGTATTGCTTCTATTTTTCTTTCAGTTACCTCCTTAGAATCATCATCCCCATCATTATCATCTCTAGGCGTATCTGCATTACTTCTTTTACCTAACAACTCTCCATTTTTATCTATTAGGGCTACACTCATACTTTTATCCCATAAGTTCTTCAAAATTTCTTTAGAATCACTTTCAGTTACATCTGTCATATTTTCTTTTGACAAACTTGCAAAATCTATGTTGTGGAACCTTTCTTGCAACACTTGTACTTTTGTTTTATACAAATAGTCCTTCATACTTATATACTGAAAAATTCCCATTGCAACTAGTAAAACCGTTAATATAATAAGGAAACGGAATAACAGCTGCCATTTTAAACTCTTTATTTTAAGCTTGCCTATTAATTTTTTCATTGTAGCACCATTTTATAACCAACACCGCGAACAGTTTTAATAATATTATGTTCCTTATCATCTATTTTATCTCTTAAGTATCTTATGTATACTTCAACAATATTTTCTTCTCCATTAAAATCATATCCCCATACTTTTTCAAGTATCAATGACTTGCTAAGTGCTATTCCATTATTTATAAGTAAAAATCTTAATAAATTGTATTGAGTAGGAGGTAATTCTAATATTTTTCCACAGTAAGTGAACTCATGTGCTCCGTCATCTATAGTAAAATCACCAATACTCATGACATCATCTAATTCCGGAAAACTATTCCTTATCCTAGCATTAATTCGTGCTAAAAGTTCCTTAAAACTAAAAGGCTTTGCCATATAATCATCTGCACCAGTATCTAAGCCTTTTACTTTATCATCAACATCATCTCTTGCTGTAAGCATAATTATTGATGTTTTTATAGCTTTTTTAATCCTTGAACATACTTCATACCCATCCATTCCTGGTAACATAATATCTAATATAATTATATGAGGATTTATTTTTTGAGCTAATTCAATTGCTTCATTTCCATCAAAAGCTGAATACACAGCATATCCTTCAGCTTCTAACCCCATCTTAATAAAATCAACTATGCTTTTTTCATCATCTACTATAAGTATATTTATTTGTTCTCTTGCTAATAAATTCATAGAATTCCCCCTTTGATTATCAAGTTAGTCCTTGTATTTTCTGTTTTCTCACTCCTAATTTATTACTTATCAGCCTATTAGTATTCAAAAATTGTATTATTCTTTTCCAAAGACCTGTTCTTTAAGTCTTAAACCTTCTTTTGTTACTGCTACTCCACCTAAAGCTGTTTCCCTAAGTGATGGAGGCAAACATTTCCCTACCTTATACATTGCACTAACTGTATCATCAAACGGAATCTTAGATGCTACTCCTGCCATCACCATATCAACTGCACAAAGAGCAGTTATAGCTCCTTGAGCATTTCTCTTAGCACAAGGTATTTCAACAAGCCCTGCAACTGGATCACACACAAGTCCCAAAACATTTTTAAGTATTATAGCTGCTGCATCTAAACTCATTTGAGGTGTTCCCCCAAACATTTCAACAACTGCCGCTGCTCCCATTGCAGAAGCTGAGCCACATTCTGCTTGACATCCACCTTCTGCCCCTGACAAAGTAGCATTCAATCCAATAATAATTCCAACAGCTGCTGCTGCAAATAATCCTCTTAAAAGTCCCTCTTCATCTAACTCAAGCTTTTTCCCTGCTGCTAAAATCACAGCTGGCAATATTCCACAAGAACCAGCTGTTGGACATGCTACTATTTTCCCCATTGAAGCATTAACTTCCGAAGAAGAAAGTGCCATAGCCATTGCCATATTTGTTACAGTGCCTGTCAGTGTCTTGCCTTCCTTAGCATAATTATATAACTTAAAGCCATCTCCACCAATTAATCCACTAACTGAATAAACTTCCTTTTCCATTCCTTCATTAGCTGCTGAAATCATAACCTTTAAATTTGCTCTCATTTTTTCTACAACTTCATCTCTTGTTAATCCCTTTTCTTCAATTTCACATCTTATAGCATATTCACTTAATGAAATACTATATTTCTCACACAATTCTAATAATTCTACTCCAGTTTTAGCTATCATAACTAAATATCCACCTTCCTTAACTATTATCTTTCAAATTAAATTCCAACTGTTAACTGATGACAGCTGGGCTTATTGATATTACATTATGTACTAATTCTATATTTTTAATCTTTTCTATTATATGGTTATTAACCTTGTTATCCATTTCAAAAATCATGGTAGCATCTTGACCTTTATGATTTCTAAAAACTCTCATAAATGCTACATTTATATTCTCACTATAAAGAATACTTGTTACACCATTAATAACACCTGGTGCATCTTTATGATCGACTATTAAAGTTTCATACATTCCAGTAAAATCAACTTCATTATCATTAACTTCAATAATTTGAATACTTCCTCCACCAATAGATGAACCCATAACTTCACAATACTTTTCATCACTTGTTCTCATAATAAATTTTACTGTATTCGGATGAACATCTCCTAAATCAGCTTCCTTAAATAAAAATTTAATTCCCGCATCTTTTGCTATATCAATAGAATTTCTAAGCCTTTCATCACTTGGTTCCATTCCGAGTATTCCAGCAACCAATGCTCTATCTGTTCCATGTCCTTTATATGTTTTTGCAAAAGAACCATGCAATAAAAAAGTTACCTCAACTATCTCACTACCTGCTATACTCCTTGCAATTTTTCCAAGCCTTGCTGCACCTGCTGTATGTGAACTTGATGGACCTATCATAATAGGTCCTAAAATATCGAAAACTCCTATACCTTTCATATTACTCCTCTTTCTTATAACCTTTATCAAAAATACACTCTTAGTTTGTTTATTTATTATATTAATTAAACCACAATATAGTTAATTTTAATATGTCTATAATTTTATATTTTAGGGGCATCAAAAAAGCCAAGCAAAAAACAGGGTGTAATCACCTTAGTTTTTATGCTTGACTCTAAGTTCTCTCATCATTTTTATTCAATTTATGGTTTTATTATATGATGTAAATATATACTCATCCAGTATTTATAACACTACTTTAAGATTGATTGCTAATTGCTCATTTAACGATAGGATATAAGTATAAGAGGAAGTTATGTTAGTTCACTGTTTTCTTATATTAAGCATTATAGGCTATACTTCAACCTTATATTAAAACATAGCCTAATTGTTAAATAACTCATCACCGCTGTTAAAATCGAATCCAGGATGATGATCAAATTTAACAGCACCAACAGATGCTTTTCCTTGTACTGCTTTAGTAACAAGTGCAATCCCTTCATTTCCA
Source organism: Clostridium gelidum (assembly GCF_019977655.1). NCBI lineage: Bacteria > Bacillati > Bacillota > Clostridia > Eubacteriales > Clostridiaceae > Clostridium > Clostridium gelidum. The sequence continues at coordinate 1,216,110 of NZ_AP024849.1, read as the reverse complement.
AATCCTGCACAAAGCTCTATAGCGTTAACGCCTTGCTCAACTAATTCTTTTGCAATTTCAACCGCTTCACTGTAATTTTTTACACCTACTACGGTTAAATATACAACAGGAGTATCCACAACAGTTCTGTGAATTTTACAATCAACCTCAGGTGCTACAAAAATAAATGCTGCATTAACTTTCATTTTTTAGTCCCCTTTCTAATACCAATTTTACTCCGCCATAAATTCCAGCATCATTTCCCAGCTTAGCAAGTTCAAATCTTGTTCCTTCACATGCATGAAAAGCTTTTTCAATAAAGTGTTCTCTAATTACATTTATAAGAATCATTCCTGCCTTTGATACGCCTCCACCTATAACAAAAACTTCTGGATCGCATATACATGAAATGCTGGCAAGTGTACTTCCTAACTTTTCTCCCAAATCTTCAACCAGTTTATTAGCTAATTTATCTCCTTTTTTAGCTGCATCAAATATATCTTTTGCTGTAATTACATCCAAGTTTCTTAGAACTGAATGACTATCGTCATTACTTAAAAGTTTTTTTGATTCTTTTACTACTCCTGTTGCTGATGCATATTGCTCTAGACATCCTGTTTTTCCGCATCCACAAGTTTCTGTTTCATTTTTAGCAACTTTTATATGACCTATTTCTCCTCCAGCACCATTGGTTCCTGAAATTATATTTCCATCAATTATAATTCCACCACCAACTCCTGTTCCAAGGGTTACCATTACTACATTTTTATAGCCTTGTCCTCCGCCTTGCCACATTTCACCGAGTGCCGCAACATTGGCGTCATTACCGGCTTTTACTGGAAGATCAATCATTTCACTCAAGGTTTCTTCTACATTAAATACTCCCCAGCCTAAGTTAACACATTTTAAAACAGTTCCATCACTACTCACTGGCCCTGGAACTCCAATTCCAACACCTACCACATCATTTTTATGTATACTTTTTTCTTTCAACTTATCTTTTATTTCTTTTGCAATATCATCTAAAATATATTTTCCATTTTCCTCTTTTCTCGTATCTACTTCCCACTTTTCTAATAGTATTCCATCTCCCTTAAACAATCCCATTTTTATTGTAGTTCCACCAATATCTATTCCAAATCCATATTTTCGCATTATCTGTTCTCCCTGCAATTCGTTCTATTATTAATGATTTTCACTTTTAAATTATTTGTATAATTCCTATAACTTAAATTTTTGAACCATACTATTTAATCTTTCTGCTAATACAGCTTGATCTTGAGAAGTTTTAGTTATTTCTTGAATTGCCATAGTAGATTCATTAACACTTACTAATATTTCCTCTGAACTAGCAGCTGATTCCTCTGCTGTAGCTGATACAGTTTCAATTGCATTTTTAATTTCTGATATTGTTTCATTTACTGTATTCATTGAATCTACAATATCTGAAGATAAATCACTAAATTCTAGAGCATCATTACCATACTGTTTACCTGTATCTACAAACAATTCATAATCAACTTTAACCTTACTATCAATAAAGTTTAATACATCGTTCGCAGTTCTAGAAATATTATCAAATGCTTGTTGTACTTTCTGAGTCACGTCTTGAATGTTTTTAACTGTAGCGGAGGATTGTTCAGCTAATTTTCTAACTTCATCAGCAACTACTGCAAATCCTTTACCTTGTTCTCCTGCTCTTGCTGCTTCTATAGCTGCATTAAGTGCAAGAAGGTTTGTCTGACTTGCTATGTTTCCTATTTCATCAGCCATTATTTTAACTTGATTAACCACCTTGCCTTCTTCAATTGCTTTTACTATGCTTTCTTGTTTTTCTAAATATACTTGATTTGATGTACTAGTACTATTTTCAGCAGTTTTCCTAAATTGATTTGCTTTTATTTCTATGTTGTTCGCACTTTTATTTCCTTCATTTGCTTTCTCTGCAACATCAGCTACATTAGCTGAGATACTTTCTGTTGTAGCATTTATTTCTTGTGTTGTTGCACTTAATTGTTCTGCACCTAATGATACCTGCCTCACTGATTCATTAACAACATCCATTTTGGCAGATATTTCTTCTGTTGTTGCGCATATTTCTTCGCTTACAGTGCTTATATTCGCTGCCCCAGTAGATATTTCTTCAATTAACACCTTTAAGTTTAATATAGATTTATTTAAAGCTTTTGCTAAGATTCCAGTTTCACTATTGTTATCTATATCAGCTGTTTTTGATAAGTCATTTTCTCCAAGAGCTTTAGCAACTATTATAATCTTCTTTATTTGACTTGAAATTGTAGTAGAAATTATTATACCTAATATTACAGCAATAAATAACCCAAAAACTGTTACTACTATAGTTTTAACAACTGTACTTCTATATACTAATTGGCTATTATCATAATCAACTCGCGCATTTTCTGAAACTAATTCTACCTGCTTATCTAGAAATGCAAGTTTATTAGCTAAAATACCCTGACCATACTCAGACATAAGTCCACCTGTATCAGCATAATTTCCAGCCTCAGCTAAATTAATTATTTTATCACTTATTACACGAGAACTAGCCAATAATTTTTCAAATTCAGCCAATTCATTCCTATCTGAATCAGTTGTCAATATTGTTTTGTAATTTGCAATACTCTTATCCTCACTAGCTTTTGTAGTTTCCAACGTTTTCTTAAATGAATCTAATCCCAATCTAAATCCAGGATTAGCAACTAGTAACATGTCCCTTTCTCCTGAAATTGAATTTAATCTAAGTTCATTAATATATTTAATCTTTGCTAAATCATTCTCATAAATATTTTCAAGATTTTTGTTCATATTTCTCATGCTGTATATTCCAATACTCCCCACAATACCTATAAATAACCCAACAAGAATAAATGCTGATACTAGTTTATGAATAATTTTCAAATTGCTAAACCATTTCATTAATTGCCACTCCTTATTATTATATTTTTTAAAATCATTATTTATATAATTCGACAATTTTTTCATTTCTCCTTCTTCACATATTATATTCAATATTGTATCTCTTAAAGTAAAGTAAAAAAATCCAATAATTTTGTCTAAAGTTAATTGTTCTTCATAATTTATTCACTGCATTTTTCGTTCTGCATATTACTAAAATATAACTAAACATCGCCAATACAAGCATTCCAATAGTGCATATTATAAATATATTTCCAGTTGATACATTCCCAAATATACTTTTTGCAATGCAGTTTAGTATAATAGGCGATAACAAGCCGCCAATACCTCCAATTAATCCAAAAACACCACTTGCAAGAGTGACTGCAATTTGTGATACTGACATAGAAATCATATATGAAGCTTGCGCCATAAAACAGCTTAATGATATTCCCAAACATGCACTAGCAAAGAAAATCCCAATCATATTATTAGAAAAAACTACAAGAGACAAATATCCTACACCAGCTATAATAATTGAAAAAGGCAATGTTTTTTCTTTAAATAATGAAGATATTTTCGAAAAAGTAAGACCAACAATAAGTGCAAATACATCTGTAAACGCAGTTACAACACCCGTAAGAGCCGAACTTCCATTTAAATTTTGTGAGATATGTATTCCTATATTAGTCATATAAGCTGTTATAAATAATGTATGAAAAAAGCTAGTAATCGACAGATCAAACACCATTCGATTTAACTTTACTTTACTATGTTTTGTATCCTTAGAAACTTGTACTCCTGTCTCTGGCAATTGAGTTATTACAATTAAAAATGATATCATGGCAATCAAATGAAGTAAAAAAAACTTCTGATATCCTATGCTTCCCAGCATTCCTCCAACAATATTTATGCACATAGCTCCTATTCCCATCCCCGTAACATGCACTCCCATAAGCGCTGCGCGATCTTTACCTTGAAAAAATTCACTAATTATTGCTGTATTGAGAGGTGCTATTATTCCAAATCCAAACCCTATAAGAAATCTTGATATCATCATAAACGTAAAATTATCAACTATAAATGGACTTGTCCCTATAAAAGCAATAAAAATTAATCCTCCTAGCACTAATCTCTTTTTTGAAATTCTTGTTACTAGCCATCCAACAACTATAGATGCTATCATCAATAAAAAGTAAGGTAATGTCTGAAGCGCTTGAACCGTATTAGCTCCCTTCTCTTTAAATACATTATCTAACACCCCTAATATCGGTGCTACTCCACTAAGATTTAACCCTAAAGTAAAAGCAATTGAAAATACACATATTTTAATACGTATATTGTTTATTTCTCTCAAATTATCACTTCCCCGTTTTTATTTTTTAATATCCATTACATTATTAAGTCTCATCATAAGTTATGTTATTGTTTTCATTCAGAGTTTTAATACGAGAACTTTTAGAAGTTCTCTGTAATAATTACATCATATCATATTCATGAATACATTTGAAGTTTTTTCTGAAAATTTAGTTTTTTTCATGATTTATTATTATAATATTAGATATATATAAGTTGCATTAAAGCGTTACAATTCATAATTAATGTTTGTCTTTATATAATTTAACGTTATTTTTGCAACTTATATATACCAAGCAATTACACATTTTCTCAAGAAATTTCTTACATTAATAATGCATGTATTAGTTTTACACATATTTTAATATTTCTCTTTTTTTCTGAAAATAAAATTCAAATTTCGTTTTTACTCTTGTAATTTTCATGAAAATAATGTTATAATGTTTTCAAGAGATACAATATGTTATTTTATTAAATTATACAAGGAGGATAAAAAAATGAAAGTTAATTTTGGAATAATCGGTTTTGGATTTATGGGCCATATACATGAAAAAACATTAGATTCGTTAGAATCTGCAAATGTAGTAGCAATATGTGATATAAATGAAGAAAAAATGAACGATGCTATTACTGAAAATGTTATCAAAACTACTAGTTTTGATGAACTGTTAAAGATTGATGATATTAATACTGTACTAATTTCACTAAGTAATCATGTTCACAAGGAAGTTGTAATTAAGGCTGCAAAAGCAGGGAAAAACATAATTTGTGAAAAACCTGCTGCTATGAATGTAACGGAATACGATGAAATGATAGCCGCTGTTAAAGATGCCGGAGTATTATTTACGGTACATCAACAACGTAGATTCGACGTTGACTTTAGAACAGCAAAGGAAGTATATGATAAAGAGACATTAGGCAATGTATATACTATCCAATCAAAGTTATATGGAATAAATGGAAATATGCATGATTGGCATGTATTTAAAAAATATGGTGGCGGAATGTTATACGACTGGGGTGTTCATTTAATAGATCAAATGCTTTATATGGTTGATAGTAAGATAACGACTATATATGCTGATTTAAGGAATGTTATTAATGAAGAAGTAGACGATTACTTCAAGATTTTATTTAAGTTTGAAAATGGAGTAACAGGTGAAATTGAACTTGGAACATACTTCTTAGCTGACAAGCCAAAATGGTTTGAAAGACATTGGTTTATAGGTGGAGATACAGGAACCATGTATAGTGATGGTTTTGACCCAGAAGGAAAAATTGCAAGGACAACAAGACTTCTTGAAAATGTTTCAGGCAAAACTACTATGACTGCTTCTGGTCCAACACGTTCATTTGGACCACCACAAGAAGGAGTGCTAGTTACTGAAGATCTTCCTCAAGTGAATGTTGCTCATATTATGTTCTTTGAAAATTATCTAAATGCATTACAAGGAAAAGAAGAATTAATTGTTAAGATACCTGAAGTAAGAAGAGTTCTTGCTGTAATGGAAGCTGTAAGAGAATCAGCAGCCTCTGGAAAATCTGTTGATTTTGAATAAAAAATTTAAATAAATTTTAAATATAAAGGAGAATTGAATTATGAAAAACGGAAAAGTTCAAATTGCTATTGTAGGTTGTGGAGGAATTGCAAATCAAAAACACATGCCATCCATAAAAGCTAATTCAGAAAAGGCAGAAATAGTTGCCTTCTGTGATATTATACCTGAACGTGCAGAGAAAGCTGCTGCAGACTATGGAACACCAGATGCTAAAGTCTATGCAGATTATAAAGAAATGTTAGCTGATACAAGTATAGAATTTGATGTAGTACATGTATGCACTCCAAACGTTGCACACTGTCCAATTACAGTTGCAGCCTTTGAAGCAGGAAAGCATGTAATGTGTGAAAAGCCAATGGCTCATAACACTGAAGATGCACAAAAAATGATTGATACTTGGAAAAAATCAGGAATGAAATTCACAATTGGTTACCAAAACAGATTCCGTGATGATACAACAACATTAAATGCTTCATGTAAAAATGGAGAACTTGGAGAAGTTTATTTTGCTAAAGCACATGCTTTGAGAAGAAGAGCAGTTCCTACTTGGGGTGTATTCCCTAACAAAGCACTACAAGGTGGTGGTCCATTAATAGATATTGGTACTCATGCATTAGATATAACACTTTGGATGATGGATAATTATAAACCAGTTTCTGTAACTGGGCAAGTATTTTATAAACTAGGACGTCAAGCTGATGGTCCTGATGGAAATGTATTTGGTCCATGGGATCCTGAAACATTTGAAGTAGAAGATTCAGCATTTGGTATGATTAAAATGGAAAATGGAGCTGTTGTTTACCTAGAATCATCTTGGGCATTAAATATACTAAAATCTATGGAAGCATCTACAACACTTTGTGGAACAAAAGGTGGAGCTGAAATTCATCATGGTGGAAGTTATCCAAAAGATGAACTTATATACAACAATGTAGAACATAATCAATTAATGGAAAAAGTTATCTCACCTGCTGGTATTGTTGACTTCTTCCAAGGAGGAGCATCAGCAGAAGGTGTACGCGAGCAGTCACAATGGATGGATGCAATTATAAATGATACAGATCCACTAGTTAGACCTGAACAAGCTTTCGTAGTAACACAAATTCTAGAAGCGATCTATAAATCAGCTGAAACTGGTAAAGAAATATACCTTTAATAAATAATTAATTAACATAAGCCATAAGAGTTAGTCTCTTTTGGCTTATAATATCAAATTTTTTTAAATTGGAGGAATTATAATATGAAATTAGGTTTTGTAAGTGCTATTTTAGATACTTATACATTTGAAGAAATGATTGATTTTGCAAGTGAAAACGGTTTTGAATGTGTAGAAGTAGCTTGTTGGCCAAAAGGTAAAGCAGAACGTAGATATGCTGGTGTTACACATATTAATGTAGATGAACTTGATGACAATAAAATTGCTTATATTAAAGATTATTGTTCTAAGAAAAATGTAACTTTATCTTCTCTTGCTTACTATCCAAATGCTTTAGATCCTGATCTTGAAAAAAGAGAAGCTCATATTAACCATATAAAAAAATTAATCGTTGCATCTAACAAATTAAATATAGGTGTAGTAACTACTTTTATAGGTAGAGATCAAAATAAGACTGTAGAAGAAAATCTTGAAATATTCAAAGATGTTTGGACTCCAATAATAAAATTAGCCGAAGAAAACAAAGTTAAAGTTGCTATAGAAAATTGTCCAATGTTATTTACAAATGATCAATGGCCAGGCGGACAAAATCTTGCAACAACTCCTGCTATTTGGAGACAAATGTTTACTGCAATACAAAGCGATTATTTAGGACTAAACTATGATCCATCACATTTTGTTTGGCAGCAAATTGATTATATTAAGCCACTATACGAATTCAAAGATAAAATATTTCATGTACATTATAAAGATATTAAAGTTTATAAAGATAAATTAGACGATGTTGGGATTATGGCTACTCCATTAAAATTCATGTCTCCAAAATTACCAGGTCTTGGTGATGTAAACTGGGGTAAATATATTTCCGCTTTAACTGATATTGGATATAAAGGTAATACATGTATAGAGATTGAGGATAAAGCTTTTGAAGGCTCAGACGAAGAAATTAGAAACTCTTTATTACTTAGTCAAAAGCATTTAAAACAATTTGTAATTTAAAAGCACTTTCTCACAATACTTATTATTAAATAAATGAATACTAAACATATAATGCACACTAACTTAACACTATAATACACTATAAAATTATTGAAATTATAAACTTAAATCTAAGGAGGATTTTATTATGAAAGAAATTACATGTGACGTAGTTGTCGTTGCTGCTGGTCCAGCTGGGCTTGCTGCAGCAATATCAGCTGCTGAAAATGATATGTCAGTTATAGTATTTGAAAAATCAATGAACACAGGTGGTGCAGCCAATATGGGTATGGGCCCATTAGGTCTTGGAACTAGCGTTCAACGTAAAGAATTAGCAACTGTAGATAAAAATAAAGCTTTTGATATGTTTATGAATTATACACATTGGAGAGTAGATGCAACTTTAGTTAGAAAGTACTTTGATAAATCTGCTGATACTATCGATTGGTTACAAGATATGGGAGTTGAATTCTATAAAGCTTCTAAATATTTCCCTGGTTCAGAGCCTACTTGGCATATTGTAAAACCTGAATCTGGTATGCCTGGTCCAAGAGCTGCTGCTACTATGATAAAACGTATGACTGAAAGAGCTGTAGAATTAGGAGTTCAATTTTATTTTGAAACACCTGGAAAAGAATTAATAAAAACTGATGGCAAGATAACTGGAGTTATCGGCGAAACTAAAGATGGCGAAGAAATCAAAGCAAACTGTAAATCTGCTATTATTGCAACAGGTGGTTTTGGTGATAATGCTGAGATGATAAAGAAATATACTGGATATGAATGCGGAAAGGACTATTTTGGTTTCCGTATCCCAGGATTAGTTGGTGATGGAATTAAAATGGCTTGGAATGCTGGTGCTGGTAAAAGTGATGTTAGTATTGAAATGACATCATCTCTTCCTGGAGAAAATATCACAACTTCAATTCACGCTGCATTTAACCAACCAAATCTATTAGTTAATTTGCAAGGTGAACGTTTCTTTAATGAAGAACACTTTGAAAATAGTACTTATGCTGGAAATGCTATAAATATTCAAAAAGATCGTTGTGCTTTCATGATTATCGATGAATCAATTAAAAGACAATACCTTAAAAGAGGTGTTGATGTTGTAAGTATGGTTCTAAATCAAGAAACTATTGATGGCTTTGATGAACATATGGAAACAGCTATTTCTCAGGGAAATCCTTACTTATTTGTTGCTGATACTATTGAAGAATTAGCAAAGAAAACTGGAATTGATTGTGATACCCTATTAGATACAATTGATGATTATAATGATGCTTGCGAAGCTAGAGATGAAGCTTTTGGTAAAAAGGCTGAATATATGAGACAAATAAGAAAAGGAAAATTCTATGCTGCTAAATTCTTCCCTGGCGCTTATGGTTCATTAGGTGGAATTAAAATCAATCATAAAACTGAAGTTGTTACACAAGACTTTGAAGTTATTGAAGGACTTTATGCAGCTGGAACAGATACTTGCACAATTTATGGTGACAGTTATATGTTCTTATTACCAGGTAACACTATGGGATATGCATTAAACAGTGGTCGTATGGCTGGTGAAAATGCTTCTGATTATGTTAATGCATTATAATCTCTTTAAGATATAATTACAAAATAAAAGATATGCACAAAAATTATTAGTATAAACCAAGTCCCATACATAAGTGACTCCTCTATGTATGGGACCATTCTTAATTTCAGAAAAATTAATATAATTTATGACTATAGTAATAAATTATAAACCACATAAATTAATTAAATTATTCAATCCATACTTTACCAAAATAGACACTATTTTAAATATGGAAGGAGAAACATTATTCACTATATATTTTGTGTTTAATGTGTGTGATAATCTATGAAAAAAGAACAGATAAACTCTTTGATTGAATTAATGCCTTATTTTAATGACCTTTTCAACATAAATACAAACATCGCTGTAACCGACCTAAATCAGTTTATTTCTATTCAGCAAGGCGATGGTGCAATGAACGTCAATTGCAAAGCAGGAGATCCCTTTAATACTAACAACCCTTTTTTTGAGTCTATAGCTAAAGGTAAAAAGACTTTTTCAGCGTTTAGAGACCCTGATGACACATTCATAGTCCCTACATGCTCAACAATTACCTCTTATTATAATAATGATAACTCCATCGCAGGTTTCATATTGGTTGTACGCGACCTTGAACAACAAACAAATGTGCAGAATCTATCCCTTAATATTTCACAGACATTCTCAGAATTTAATAAAAGCTTTGATAATATTATTAAAGAAATTTCTAAATTATCAGAAGAAGCCCATTCTAATGTTCAGGATGCTGATATGCTAATGCAACGTATCAATGGTATAGATATTATAATAGAATCAATTCAGAATATTGCAAATCAGTCTAGTCTACTAGCATTAAATGCGAAAATCGAAGCCGCACGAGCTGGAGAAATCGGAAAGGGATTCGGAGTTGTTGCTGCTGAAATTGGGAAACTGTCTAGTTCAAGCAAAAATTCTGCTGAAGAGGCTAAAAAATCTCTATCGGCTATGAAACAGGCCATTGGAGAAATTAACATCCGAATCAATTCAATTGAGAGCAACACCAACAATCAAGTAACATCAATTACTAATATATCTAAAAATGTAATCGATGTACATGATAATCTGTCAAATCTAGCCCAAATTGCAAAGCTTATTAATAATTAACTAAAAGCCTGAGTGATTCGGTCTTTTTTCATGTACTGAAAGAACTTATTTTATATAAATAATTATTATATAAAAATGCAGATATTCCCTTTATTAAGGTATAACTGCATTTAACTATTTCTATGACTTATACTCTAAGTTTACTTAATCCGAGTTATCTTTGTTTCATTTAATTCGTGTGGATTTCCAGTCATATCTCCATATCCAATTGCAATAGCTGCTACAAATTGGTTCCCTTTTGGAATACAGAATAAATTTTCATAAACAGGTTTCTTCTCTCCCATAAAAGCCACTCTCATTCCACCAAGTATAATGCTCGAAAGACCAATACTCTCAGCAGCAATTACAATATTTTCAATTGAAATTCCACAATCCAACATATCAAAATGTCCTTTTAACGGAGATGAAACTACTATTAAAAGAGGTGCATCAAAAATAACCTTATTATTACGTGACTTTAATCTTCCAATTGCTATTTCATCACCTGAATTCATAGCAAGTTCAACAAGATAATTTTCTAAATCTGTTATTAATTTTGTATCCTCTACAAAACTAAACTGCCAAGGTTGTGTTTAGCAGCGCTAGGTGCTGCAAGAGCTGCTTTCATTAAAATGTTTATTTCAGTTTCACCTATTTTATCCCTTTTAAATTTGCGAATAGAACTTCTTTTCATTATTGATTTTATTGTATCATTCATTACTATTCCAACCCTTCTATTAAATATAAATTAAATTTATCTAGTGTCTCAAGACTTAATAAATTTGACACATATTTTTATAATTAATCATTCATTATTCATTTTTCATCATTTTGATCTTGTTAAATTTAATACAGAAATGTGCATGATTTCTTACAATAAATCATGCACATTAAACTTTTCAATATATTTTTATTCTTCTATAGCACGTCTTAATGCTTCTTGATGACGTCTAACTTGTTCAATACTGTCAACTTCAAAAGCATCATTGATCATTCCATGTCCCTCATATTCAGTAGATAAGAAGCCATGGTAACCTGCTTTTTTATAAGAAGCTACTATTTCTTTAATAGGCATTGATGTTTCTTCATAATTTTCATCTATTTCATAACATTTTGCATGTGTATGATAAATGTACTTAATGTTATCAATAACATCTTGAGGATCACACCATGTGTAGTTAAATGAAGCTCCTGCATATCCTAAATCTACTTTATTGCCATTAGCCTTATTAATTGCTTCCATTAATTGTGGCATTCCATTGGCTTTCATATATTCACCATGTGCGTGTCCAAGATTTGTGTCATATTTGATCTTTGTAAATCCTTTTGCAACTCTATTAGCAAAAGCTTCATCTACAATTTTAACACATTCTAAGTTAGCTCCTCGACGTATAGCTTGTTCTCGAAGCTGTCTTGGAATTTTATTGCAGAATATACCAAAGTCAGGCATAAATCCAAAGTGCTTTGTTCCTGTACGAAGAATCATTTCCATATATCCATCTGCCCATCCAGAATTCAACGAGAATGGTGAATGAACTTCAATACATACTTTAATGTCATTTTTAGCTGCACATTCAAGACTGCCTTCAATAACATCCATAGGGGTTGCAACAAGAGTACGTAAAGTTTTGAATCCAAGTTCTTTTGCAATTTTAATATCTCTCTCCATCATTTTAACTTGTTCACGAAGAGTAAGAGTTCTATTATCATAAATATGATTTTCTAAAAATGCATCATAGCAAGTTGGTTCTGTACCATACTTCTCCATCCAGCCAAACCATCGCTCTTTAAATTCTGGTGTAATTATAGGAAAAGAATCCACCATTTGTTCAGCTAAAAGTTCAATTCCTGTAGCTCCAGCTTTTGATGCTTCTCTGATACATCCTTCTAAATCTAGCTTACCAACATAATATTCTGATTGATAACTATATAATGATACACTTCTTCCAATTTTATAATCCATTGTTATTTCCTCCTATCTAATTTCAAAATCATATTCACCAGGATGTACTAAAAGAAATGGCATATATGATGGTGCAATAGTTTGAGTACATTTAATATGATGATTCCCAGCTTTAAGTCCACCTTGTTTCATTACAGTAACTGTAGCAAATTGTCCAAATAGCCAACGATTATCTATAACTGTACGCATTTCTTCTAAAGTAAATGTTTCACCATTTACAGTAAAACGAATATCTTCACGTGGATATGTTTCACCATCCACCTCAACTTCAATATTTCTTATAATAGAAAGTGTAATTCCACGATAATATTGAATTCTCATGTCAAATTGAAATCCTATAACTTCATTATCCAATACTGTGATTTTAAACCCTTCTGGATTATACATATGTCTTGCAAACATATTCCTATCTCCCTCCAATTTTTCTATAATTATATTTTTATATCAATACCAATTTTCTCTAGATTTAAAAATTATGCTCAATACAATTGATGTTTATTAATACTTAAATCTTGCATCTAAACTATTTAGTTAATTCATCAAAATTCTTATATTTTTCTAACATTTTAGGTAAAGTTTCTTTATTTGCTTGTAATTTTGGTATTAGAACTTTTATCATATTTTGAATTTCATCATAATGTTCTTTCAATCCATTCGCAGTTCCTCTTGCACGATTTTGTTGTTCTTTACTAAATTCAATATTTACTTTATCACCATCTACAGATAAATGACCTTCTATTCCACAGATTGGACATTCAACTGTTGTTGTTTTAGTTACACTAATCAAATTACAGTGACAAACTGGACAAGTACCTTCTTCACCAAACCATTCAACTTCGTCATATGGTTTTCCAACTGCTTCAGCAACTCTTTTTCCTAATTCTCCTACTCTATCCATTAAGTTTTGATCTAAAAGAGGATTAGCTGTTCTTCCCATATCATAAGCATCTATTTGACCTACAACTTTCATCATTAATGAGAAAGTGAATAAATTCATTGTTGGTAATCCTAAAGATACCCAGTTTTGTGTACTTGCGCCACCAACAGATATTAATCCAACATATTTATCTCTAAATGAACGTTCATCTAATAATTCTGTACCTGCTGCGATACGCTTATTTTGTTCTGCTTCAAGAGCTGGCCTGTCATGAGCCGGTCCAAAACGATCAACGAAATTTTTAAATTGACCTGATGGTCCTACTGCATATACTGGTGCTGCTATTATTACAGCATCTGCATCTAAAACAGCATCTTCTAATACTTGATAATCATCTTTTATAATACATTTAATTTGTTTACCATTGTCTCTTGCTGCACTACAAGCCCCACAGCCTTTACAGTGTTGAATATTCATATTAACAGCATTTATAAATTGAACATCAGCACCTGCGTCTTTAGATTTAAAAAGAGCCTCCTTTACTAAAAGGTCTCCACATTTCATTTTTCTTCCAAAAGATATTCCTAATACTTTCATTTTTTTCTTCCTTTCTTTAATATGACTAATCTAAGTCATCAGTTATTTATTTTTTATATAAATTATTTTATTTGATAGCCAATTATTATAGCACTCAAATTTTTAAATACTATCTTCTCTTTTTCCATTTTCCAACACGTGTAAGCTTATCTGGCCCCACAGCTTTATTTCCTAAAATTTTTACTATTGCAGAAACTGGACAAATATCTATACATTTACCACATTTTGTACAGTCAAACTCATCAATCATATGAATATATCCACTTTTTCCTTCAATTGCATCAAAATCACATACATCAACACATTCCCCACATCCATCACAAATATCACCTTTTATAGCAATATTTTGAGAATTTCCACATAAATCAACAGGACATTTTTTTCTTTTAATATGTGATTCATAGTTAGATTTGAATAACAGCATTGATGTTTTTACAAATTCAGTTGATTTTTGTCCATAGCTGCATAAAGTTTCTTCGGATACTTCATTAGCAATCTCTTCTATTAATTCAAGATCTTCAGCTTTACCTTTTCCTTCTGTAGCATCTGAAATCATTTGCTTTAATTGATATAATCCTTCTCTACAGAAGGTACATTTTCCACAAGTACCTTCATACATTTTTATAATTCCTTGTTTTGCAAAATCTACAATACATTCTGTTTTATTTAATGCAATAATTTCATTAGTACTGTTGCCTTCAAAAATAGTTTTCTCAGCTTCAGACTCAGCAATACACTTTCCACTTTTGCCCCCAAGGACAATTGCTTGAATTTCTCCTTCAAACCCTCCTGAAATTTTCTCAACTATTGCTATTACATTAGTATTTTCAGGTATTTCTCCAACACCCGGCTTTTTTACAGCTCCAGTTACTGAAACAATTTTTGAAGGAACATACTCTTCTTCTACATCGAAATATGCTGCAATAGATGCCATAGTATCAATATGATGTACCAAATCATAATCTTCTACTTGCCTCACATCAATTTTTCCAATTGCAATTTCGACTTCAAAACCAAATAACTCTATTTCTTTTATTCTATTTTCCAAAACTTCTTTTAAATTTGCCTTCTCTTCTGGAATATATAGAACTCCCTTAGAAATATCTACTGCTCTACCTAATATTGCCATCCCCCCAAAAACATTAGCTGGATCATTTTCAAGAAGACATATGGAAACATACGAATTATCTATGTTATTAAAACCAGTAATCAGCTTTTTTTCTTCATTTTTAGGTGCAGAAATTATTTTTTTCCATTTATCAGCAACGCTTTCTGAATACACACCACATTCTTTTAACTGAATTTTCTCAATTCTATCTATTATTTCTTGTGATGATAAATTTATTACTTTAGATAATCCTTTAGATTCTAAATTATTTGTATTAAAGTTACGCATAAGAATTGGTTTAAATTCATTTATCATAGTTAATCGTTGCCCCTTTCAATAGTAATTCCAGCAAAATCATTCCAAGTTTTAGGTTTTGATATTCCTAAACGCAAATCGCATTGTAAGCATCTGCTGCTTTCTTTATTTGCTTGTTCACATGTAAATCTATTTTCTGCTATGCTAAAATTAACTTTTCGTGAATTCACATCAATTTCATTAGGAATAATTCTTTCTTCATATCCAAATCCTGCTTTTTTCCCTATACATTTATTAGGCTCGTCTACATCAATAAGATGTTCATCTATATTTCCATCTCCGCCTAAAAATTTATCTATGGCTTTAGCAGCATCTCTGCCTGAAGCAACAGCTTTTACTACAGAATTAGTACCATAAATTGCATCTCCCGCACCAAAAACACCTTTTTTATTTGTTTCTTGTATATCATTTACAACAATTGTATTTCCTCTGCCTAATTCAAGACCGCTGTTTTCATCAATTTCTGGTCTTTGCCCAGTTGCAAATATAATTTGATCAACTTCAAGAATATGATTTGATCCTTCAACTAAATTTATTGTAAGTCTTCTATTCTCATCGAATGACATTGATTCAACATTAATAAATTCAATACCTGCAACCTTACCTTCTTCACCTAAAATCTTTCCAAAGGATTTTGAATAGTGAATAGCAATACCTTCTTCAATTCCTGCTTTTACTTCATCTTCTGAAGCTGGTATATTTTGTTCATTTTCTAAACATGCCAAATGAACTTTTTTTGCTCCAAGCCTTACTGCAGTACGTGCACAGTCAAAAGCAACATTTCCACCACCAAGAACTATTACCTTATCACCAATCTTTACTTCTTCATTTAAACTTACAGCTCTTAGAAAATCTGAATTAACTAATACTCCTTCTAAATCATTTCCTTCAATCGGCAAGCGTATACCTTTATGTGCTCCAATTGCTGCTAATACTGCATCATATCCATCATTTAATAATGATTCAAATTTTTCTATTCTTGTATTAGTAACAATTTCCACTCCTATTTCTTTAATAAGATTAGCTTCTTCTTCTATTATATTTCTTGGCAGACGATACTCTGGAATTCCTACTCTTGTCATACCACCAGCATAAGGAAGTGCTTCATAAACTGTTACATCATGTCCTTGTTTTTTCAGATAATATGCTGCACTTAATCCTGCTGGACCTGCACCAATTATACCAACCTTTTTACCAGTAGCATGAAGCTGTTTTCTATTTTTCTTCCAAATTTCTTTTTCATCATGTTCTACAGCAAAAAGTTTTAATTCTCTAATGGATACTGCTTCATTTACACCTCCTCTACGGCACTCTGATTCACATGGATGGCTGCAAATATGTCCTAATATTTTAGGTATAGGAAGCTTTTCTCTAATAACGGCTGTTGCTTCTGAATATTTGCCTTCATTTACAAGTCTTATATATGTAGGAATATCTGTTCCTGCTGGACAAGTATTTCTACATGGTACTAATGATGTGTCTTTATTTTTATTAAGATCAATTAGTTCTTTTTTATCCATTAAAGCACCTGTAGGACAAATTTCAACGCAAGCTCCACAAAATCTACAATCTGCATCTATAAGCAATTTTTCATGTGGTGCACCAATATAAACTTCATTATTTTTCTTTTGATAATCTATAGCATTAACTTTTCGAACTTTCTGGCATACCCTAGCGCATCTTCCACATAATACACATCTAGTCATATCATGATCAAATAATGGATTAGTGGTATTTTTAGGAAACGGTTTCACTCTCATCCTTAACCGCTCAGGTCCAACCCCTAAATATTGAATTAAAACTTGTAACTCACACTTTCCATATTTAGGACAAGTAGAGCATTCTTCAGGATGCGCTGCAAGAATTAATTCCATAGCAAGCTGACGTTTCTTATTAATTTGTTCGCTTTGTGTTTTAATATCCATTCCATCTTGAGCTTTTAATGTACAGCTTATAACTATTTCTCCATTATGCTCAACAATGCAAAGTCTGCATGCTCCAAGTTCTGGTAAGTCAGGATGGTGACATAAGTGTGGTATGTATATACCTGATTCCAACGCACAATCCAATACGTTTTTGCCTTCTTTAGTTATAATTTTTTTTCCATCAATCGTTATGTTAATGTCTTTCAAATCAAATACCTCCATTCATTTACACTAAATGTCCCTTAAACTTATCTTATCGTTTTCATTAAATAACATTTATTTTTCGCTACATTTTATAATTTAATTATATCATTTTTTCATACAAAGTCAAACTTTTTACAGAAAAAAGTTGTAATTTTCTTATTTTTTTCTGTAAATTTTATTTTTAACTTATTTTATTTGATTCTGAGCTCTATATAAATCTCTATTTGCAATGATCTATTGCTTTTAATTTTCATATATACTATAATTTATTACAAACGTTTTACAAAGTTGTCATATTGAAATTTTTCAATTAATTCTGTAACTATTTCAATATTTGATATATAAATAGGAAGTAATTCAACACTATGTTATTAAAAACTTTATAATTTCACTAATTTAAGGAGGGAATATTATGGCAACAGTTATAGACGTTGCAAAAGAGGCAGACGTTTCCGTTGCAACAGTTTCACGTGTATTAAATAATAGTTTTATGGTTACAGAAGAAAAACGCGAACGTGTTCGTGCTGCTATCGATAAGGTTGGTTATAAGGTCAGTGCTAAAAATAAAGAAGTAAAACGTACTAACTTAAAAGTTATTTTAGTTATTACTGGTACTCTTCTTGAAGATTTATTTAATAGTTTTCAAGATACTGCTTGTGAGCTGGGATATCATATTATCTACCATTATTGCAGCAATCCAAGTAGTACAGAAGGCGCAAAAGAAGTTGTTAATATACTAAAAAATAATATTATTGCAGGAATTATCTTGTTAGATATATCAGAAAGCAATAATGAATTTAAACAAATAATTAGTCATTATCCAGTAGTTCAAATCGGTAAGCCACTTTTAGATACAATTGATAATTATATTGTTTCTGCTGATGATCGTACAATCGCTTATGATGTAGTTTCTCATATTATTCAAACTGGCAAGAAAAGAATTGCTATTATTTCTGGGGCAACTGAAGGTAAAATTGTACATTTCGAACGTGAACGAGAAAAAGGTTATATGGATGCTTTAAGAGATAATAATCTTCCTTGTGATGACTCTTTAATATTTCATGTTGACTTCACAATAGATGGAGGAAGTGATGCTACAAAAAAAATTCTTGCTTTAGAAAATAGACCTGATGCGATTTTTTGCATAAGTGATAATCTAGCTATAGGATGTATTTACAAGTTAAAAAAGGCTGAAATATCAATTCCTGATGAAATTTCTGTTGCTGGTATTGATAATTCTGAAATTTCAGAATTTTTTGATCCTCCAATCACAACTGTAGATCAATCATTTAAAGAAATTGGCTCTGAAACTATCAAAATGCTTGTATCTTTAATTAATGGAGAGCTATCTAGAGGAAGAAAAATTTATATTGAGCACCAACTTATAGTTAGAGAATCAACTTCAAAAGAAATATAATAAAAGAGTAAGATATATAATGAACAAATCATATATATCTTACTTTTTTAATTTTATAGCTAATACAATAGCTCCTTTACTATCTTCTTACTTTTATATCATCATTGCTGAATAATATGCATTATTTACTGCATGATAAATCTGTCCAACATTTTTACAGTCACCAATAATATAATATTCATCTACTAAATCGCACAATTCATCTACTTTATCATATGGTGCTCTAAAACCAAGTGCACACACTATACTATCTGCTTCAATAATAAATTCCTCACCATTTTTTGTGCATAATACACCAGAAGGCACTATTTCTTTTATAATTGTATTTGTATAGATAGTAGCTGATTTTTCAACTTCTACCATTAAGCCTCCTCTATAGAATGAATTCACATCTTCTGCAACATCACTTTTCATTTCAATAATTGAACATTCTTTTCCATCATGTTTAAAGGAAACTGCCGCCTCACTTCCAACAAGACCGCCTCCCATAATCACAACATTCTCACCTAACTTATCATGATTCAATTCTGCATCAATAGCCATGATAACTTTTGGAGAATCTATTCCTTTGATTGGTGGTACAAGTTCCTTTGAACCTATTGCAACCATTAATGTATCGGAATTAAATTTTTTCACATATTCTTTTGTAACTTCTGTATTCAGAATTACTTTTACTCCTGCATTTTCTACTCTCTTAATCAAGACATTACAAAAATCTATAATATCCTTTTTAAAATATGCAGCACCAGCCGGATAAAGATTTCCACCTAATTTATCAGACTTCTCAACTAATGTTACATCATGTCCTCTTTGCGCAGCTGTAATTGCTGCTTCCATTCCAGCTGCGCCCCCACCTGCTATCAAGACTTTTTTCTTATACGATGCTGTCTTATGTTTTGATTTTTCAGGAAATTGCTGCCCCATAGTTGGATTAACTGAACACTTTACTGTTTCACTCTTACCAGTTTCACCAAAACATTCATAACAACGTAAACATGGTGTAATATCCTCAGCATTGCCTTCAAATGCTTTTTTAGGTAGAAACGGATCTGCCAATAAAGCTCGGCCAATTTCCACAAAATCTGCTTGTCCAGTAGCAATAATTTCCTCCATATGAGCTGGATTATTCAAACTTCCAACACATGCAACTGGTGTTTTTACATGTTTTTTTATCTCAGCTGCAAGATATACATTAACTCCTCTTGGGAAGAAAGACGACGGATGAGTTCTGCAGAACATTGCAGGATCTTCATGATTTCCACATGAAATATTAAATAAATCAATTTTGTCCTCAACCATTTTTGCTACTTCAATGCAGTCATCAAGATTAAGCCCAACTTCAGTCATATCATCCCCAGAAAGACGAAGTTCAATTGGAAAATGAGGACCAACCGCTTCACGTACAGCATCTAGCGCCATGATCAAAAATCTAAGACGATTTTCTAATGAACCACCAAACTCATCTGTTCTTTGATTCATAACAGGTGATAAAAACTGTGAGAATAGCCATCCATGTGCTGCATGAACCTGAACCATATCAAATCCACAATCTTTACACAATTTCGCTGCTTTTTTGTAGGACTCAACAATTTCTAAAATTAATTCCTTTGGCATTTCAAAAACTTCACCTTCTGGTGTAATTTCATGACTAGGTCCATATGCAACAGTGCAGCAATCCATATCACCACCAACACTAGCAAGGCCACCATATTTACCACCATGTGACAACTGGATATTGGCATAGGCACCAGCATTGTGAATTGCCCTTGTACATTCTGCAAGCCCCTGCTTTACACCAAAAGAGTCTAGCTGTAATTGTTTATTATGGGATTTTCCAGTTGCTGAATGAACAATTCCTTCTCCGTATGTAACAACACTTGCACCACCCAAGGCTTTTTCTTCTAAATAAGCAATCATTTCTTTTGTAAAATGACCCTCTGTTGTAATCATACTAGGACTTGTAGGTGCTGCTATAATACGATTTTTCATTCGTATGTTTCCAATTCGAAAAGGAGAAAACAAGTGTGGATATTTTTCTCCCTTTCTACAACATAACTTTTCCTTTTCCATAAATTTTCCTCCTCAAATAATAGAACAATACTATAACACTTTCTTTAAAATTTCTAATACTTGTTCTTTATTTCTCTAATCTTTATCTATTATATTATTTCTTTTCTAAATACTCTTCTTTGTATAATTGAGGAAGTATCACTTTTAATCCGCCTTCCATCTCTAATACATTATGTTCCAAAAGCCCTAAAAGACTCTCTTCTGTTACAACATCATCGCTCTTTAAAACTGGTATGAATCTATTTCCTAACACTTGATATCCCTTCCAAAACCTTGTTCTCATTTCTATTCCATCTTCTGTTTCATATATAAAATGAGCAACTACTGTTGGTATTGGTCTTACTGAATAGTCACCATTAAGCACTCTAGACGTTGCATTAGCACCATCTACCATAACTAAATTAGATTCCTTCATTTTTTCAACATCTATACCAGTTCGTTCTGGATTTTCCCTAAACAAATCTTGAATATATACATCTTCTAATGGGAAACCTGTTCCACAAGTTTCAAGATTCCATTTAAACCCTGAATCATAATGATGTTTTGGACACCATATTTTATATTTTAAATTACTATCTTCTCCTGATGTCCACCAACTATTCCACCATTTATACATTTCTAAAGTGACTCCTGGCATCTTATGATAAGCCGCAACATACCCACACCCATTTGGTAAAATACAATATCCATTTTCAACTTTTATTTTTCCAGGGTCTATCATATCATTTATTCTATCCCCTAAAATTGCATCTTCTGGATTCATCATAATCTTATTATCTATAATTTTTTTAACTTCCTCATTTATTGGTGTTTCTTCTCTATAAAAATATTTTGAATATGAAATCTTTTTTTCTTTTTCAGTTAATATTGGTCTATTGTTTTCACACATAAACATAGTTTTCTCTCCTCTATATATAAAAAACTTTTTTCAATTTTATTTAGTTTTAATGGTTTTTTTTATTGGATTTGCAAACAAATATAATCCAGCTATTACCAAAGTGCAAATTCCACATACATTAAATATTCTACTTGCATCATTTTCAACAATATCACCAATTATATTAATAATAAATGGTGCTATAAAATTTCCCACGTTAGACAATGCTCCCACAATAGCAATTGCCATAGCTGCACTCTCTGAAGTTACCATGTTTACTGCAAAAGTCATTGCTGATGGAGCTCTAACAGAAAAACCAAACCCTATAAAAAACGCTCCTAGGTAAACCAATTTAATGTCAGTTGAAAAAGCAGTAATAAAAAATCCACATGATATAAAAGCAACCGCTACGAAAAATATATTTCTTTTAAATATCTTTGTTAATTTTCCTACAATGAAACCCGCCGGAATACCTATCAACATAAATAATGAGTTTACAGTACCTGCTGCTTCAACACTTCCAAGGTTCTTATTTTGAATAAAAAATGCTATATTGGAATTGTATCCAGTTACAAAAATCTGACATAAAAAGCTTAGAAACGCAAAATACAAGAGTCTTACATTTATAGTGTTATTAGTTTTTTCAACTTTCTCAACAGGACTATCTTTTGGTAAAAACTTTAACACAATAAATATACAAGGTATGAACAATAAAAGTATCAAATAAGAATATGACCAATTTATTGTTGCTACTTTCCCACTAATAGCAGATAATATTGCGCCACCAATACTAATTGCTGCTGACTGATACCCCATAATACTCGCACGTTCTAAATCTTCAAAGTAATCTGAAACTATGTTTGAACTAAGAGTAGTAACCACTCCGAGCCCACTTCCCATTAATCCACTTGTAAGATACAAAATGGTTAAACTACCATTAAATAATACTGGTAACAAACCACTCATTACTATAATAAGCATACTTATCAATATCATATTCTTTTTGCTAAAATAGTAAACCATTTTACCTGAAATCAGCATAGCTGGAATTGCAATCATTGATGGTATTGTATAAATCAGCTGTATTTGTGTAGCTGTCGCATTAGGAAATGATTTATTCATCTCTGCTAACAGTGGGGCTATTAGTATGTAACAAAGTGCTAGTGTTGACATACTTAATACTGCAATTGTTATTTTTCTTTTATCCATTTGTGCTTCCTTTCTAAATTTGAAATTAGTATACAAAGATCTTTATGGATGAAATAAAAATTCTTCATCAGATAATGAAAAGTTCAAAAACTTATTCCTTGCATAAAGTATCTTGTACATTGTTATATGTTAATATTAATGAAATCCTATATTTAATACAAACGGTTACTTTCCGTTGCACAACGGAAATATTTAATTTTAAATGAAAAAAGTATCTTTCAATTAAGATACTTTTCACCTAATAATGCTAGCAAATTTATCAAATGTATTTGCTTCCATTATTTTTTCAATATTAAATTTATTGCTAAGATGCTCAACAACTAGATCAAAAAAACGTATAAGATATTTTTTATCATTTTCTTTAATTGATAGTAAGAAAATACATTTAACTTTTTGTCCATCCCATAAAATTGGTTTCTTTAAAATAACTACAGAAATAATTGTTTTATAACAGCAACAATTACTGATTGGACGTGGAATAGCTATACCACTTTCAAATGCTGTTGAAGATATTTTTTCTCTTTCAAACACTGAATTGGCAAATTCTGTTCCCACATACCCATTTTTCAATAATTCCTTTGATAAAAATGTTATCACTTCATCTTTAGAATTCATATTCAATTCATAGAAAAATAACTCTTCATCAAAATATTCTATTATTTTCTTAGGTAATTTAGGATGTACAAAATCCCTCTTTATTTTATCTATATACTCATTTATTAAAATTATATCTCTATCTTCTAAAAAGGGAGATACAACAACCCCATTTTTGCTCTTTATATACAAATCTTTTAGCTTAACTGTAGATAAAATCAATCTAGCATTACTTTTGATAATTTTTTCTTTTTCATAAACCGAAAAAGGCCCGATTATTTTTATTGTTTTTCCATAAATTGCTTCCAATTTTGATTTCAATAATTGAAAAGTACTATAATTCAAATGACTTAATATGGCTATTGAAATTTCACCTAACAACTTATTACTAACAAATCTTCTTGCCGCTGCGCCTAAATATGCTGCTATATAGCTTAATTCATTTTCTTCTATCTCCATATGAAACCTATTATTAAAATGCTTTCTGAAAATTAATGACATTTCAAATGATAATGGATATTTATTCTTTAATATTTCTATTACTGGGCTTTCCACCTCATATTCATACTTTAATTTACTTTTTAGTTTATATATATGAAGAGTTAATCCTATATAGAGTTCATCGTCCTTGGTAAAATCCAACAAATATTCTTTTTTTATATCCTTAATCAAAAGCTCAACAATCTTAATATACTCAATGTCCACATAATCCAAAATATTTTTTCTAGTAATATGCTCCCTATTGAAAGTTCTTTTTTGTAATAATAAAACCGTGAAATAATTACGTTCAAACTTATTAAAATATATATTTAGTTTTGCTTCTAACTGATCTGATAATTCATCTACAACTTTTGTAATGCTCCGCCCATCATTTATTTCCTCAACTTCTTCGGTAAGATTATGACCATCTTTAATTCTTAAATATGCAATAGCTATTGTAAATATACAATATACTAAGCCCTCATCATTTAACTTTATTTCATATTTTTCAAGAATTTTTTTTATATTTTCAGAAATAAGTTCAAAGACTTTTGAATCAAAAATGCTATCTCTAAAATTCATCCCTTCTTCTGAATTATAATCCCATTCCCTAGAAAAAAGTTCATTCAAAACTATTCGCTTACTCTTTTCATTATTTTCAAAAATAATAGTATTTCCCTTGCGAAACAACTTTAAATACGGTCTTTTTTTAGAATATTTTTCTTCTACAATTCGTATGTCCTTTTCCAATGTACTTCTACTTACAAATATCTCATCTTCCAATTCATCAATTTTCATATCCTCTTCAGCACGGATAAGTCTTATAACTAAATACCTTACTCTATCTTCCTGTGTTAACAAACTATTCTCTGTATAAATAAGCTTATGTAAAACCCTACTATCTTTAACTTTAAGAATATATCCTTTTCCTCTTATTGATTCAATACTCACATTAATCTTATTTAAAATCTTATTTAATTCTGAAATATCACTTCTAATTGTTCGGTCAGATACTTCAATTTTATTTCCTAATTCTACTCCTGTTATTAAACCTTTTTGCTCATTAAGTATACCTAGTAATTTTCGCTGCCTTGTATGTAAAACTATTTTTTCCATTTACACTACCTCATGTATAATCTGATTATTTAAATTATACAGTAAATTCTTATTTTTATAAAAATCTTTTTAAAATCCTCAACTATTTCTCCGTTGCAAATATGGAAAGAATATATCTTGAAGCTTTGGTTTTTACTACTGATGTAAATTAAATTCACAAACTGGCCTTAAATATAGAATTAGAAAATATTAATGTAAAAGCAAATACTACTGGAAAATATATAAAATCAATTAGGAATAAATAAATTATAAGTAGTAAATAAAATCTTATTATTTATAATACAATAGCCCTAACATAATATGTCTAATTCAATTAAAAACATTTAAGTAATTAATGAACATATAATACAAGTTAGAGCTATCTAATCAAATATTTTAATTTAAATGTTATTTATTAATCATGTTCTGCATGACGAAGCACTAATTCTTTACGTATCTCTTCTACCTTTGACTCTGGTAAGTTATACATCAATAATGGAATAATTGATAATAAGAAGGCAGCTGCCGGTACTAAATTAACAGAAATATTAATACCTCGAGCTATTTCAGGAGTAATTGGTTGTCCAGCTACAAATCCGAAAAGACCAATGATGAATATACCTAATGAAGCACCAACTGCTGAAGCAATTTTTTGACCTAAAACTTGCACGGCAAAAGCTGTACCATCTGGACGACCACCATACTTCCATTCACCATAATCAATTGAATCTACTGTCATACCACTACCACATGGTCCTGCTATATATCCTAATCCATATACAATGTGAGAAATAATAAGGAACGGTATATTTGTAGGATCACCAAAGAATATCATTAACATAGCTAGGGTTTGAAGTACCATTGCTAAAATAGCAGTATTTTTCTTACCAAGCTTTCTGATAATTGCTGGAGTAAAAGGCATTACAATTGTTCCAACTATCACTTGCATCATCATAAAAAGTGTAATAAGTTCAAATCTTCCAACTACAAACATGTAATAGAATACTGCAACACCAAGACGTCCAAACATTCCAATCATTGAAACAATAGTATATGCTGTTGTCGCCATTAATGGTTTATTTTTCACTATAAGTTTCATTGCCTCTTTTCGAGGAACTGCATTTTCTTTTTTTACAGTGACTACTTCCCTTGATGTTTTAAATACAAGGTAAAATATAGGCAAAGCAACTAACGCAAATATACCTGCTGTTTTTTGATACCCTGCTGCTTCAATACCATTACCAAAGAACTTAACAAGTGGTAATGTACAAAGATTAAGTGCAATCATACCTGTTGTCATACCAATCAATTGTGCTGCATATAAACGATTAATTTCATTACCGTTTCTTGACATAACTCCTGGTAATGAAACATATGGAACATTAACCACTGAATAACATATACTTAACAACAAATAAGTAATAAATGCATATATTATCTTTCCATTAGCACCAAAATTTGGAGCAGAGAATGTTAAAATTGTAAATAATACAAGAAATGGTGAACCAAATAAAATATACGGCCTAAAACGTCCCCATCTTGTATGTGTACGTTCCATTATTCCTCCCAAAATCGGATCGAATATAGCATCCCATACTCTTACAATTAACATAATCAATGCAACTGCACCTGCAGCAATTCCAGCTGCATTTGTATAAAACAGAATTAAATAAGTGCTTACCATAGTCCAAGATAATTGAGAAGCAAAATTTCCAGTACCATAAGTAAATATACTACCAAATGATAATGGTTTTTCATTACTATTTACTTTCTTTTCATTATTATCACTATTTTTCACTAAATCTGACATAAAGATCCTCCTTGTTTCTATTTATATTTTATGTGCATCACTCTACACTTATCTTAAGTCTAATCAATTCCCATAGTTAAAATTTATATATTATATACGTTTATACGTTTTCATAACTATCATATTGAATGAGTATTTACAAGTATCTTTATCTCACCTCAATTTATATTAAAATATAAAAACATTCATTTTCCACATAATATATTTTATTTATATTTTTTTATTAATTCTACTATAAAACTCCCTTCAAAATTATATTTTTATCGTATAAACATACAATGCTATATCTTGATCAGAGATAATAGCTTCTTTAACAGCTGTTTTTTCTGTATTGTATAAACTAAGTATATATCGTTTTCATAAGTTTGGCAATATATTTTCAGAAAAAGTTTTGTTTTTTTCTATTTTTACATATTTTTTCACTCTTTTTTCTTTGTTTTTTCAAGTATAATTTCAGAAAAGTTTTCATACTTATCTATAAAATATCTTTATTTTAAAAATTTGCTGTCTCGACATTATTGTCAAACCTAAAACTTACAATCTTAATAGTATATTAATTTAACCTATATCATTCTGTTTATAACGTTTACTTACATTATGTTTTATTACTTAATTATGAAGCAACTCACATATTCTTTCATCTTAACAAAAAAGTGGTTGTCTCACTAAAATAATTAGTGCACAGTTAATTTTTGTGCAAAAAAATTAATCTCAAACTCTATGAATCTGAGATTTATGATAAAATATTTCTATGCAAAAAAATATTTTACACTTGCGGTAGACGTAACAGTTATTCAAAAATTAATAATTTATATTTTCAATAGATTTAATACAAATAAAAAAAGCTTCATAAGCTTTAATTGCAAGCTTATGAAGCTTTTTTTATTTCTACTTTATTTTTAACTTGTGCTTTTACTTTATTCTTATCATAATTCTCAATTGCTCTAATATCATTACTTAATCTTTGATATTCACGTACTGTTAAATTTCCATTGCTTAATAGCATGCTTATCACGGCCTTTTTCATATTATTTGAACTAAATAGTTCTTTAAAAAATTCTTTCATAAAAATCATATTCTCCTTAAGTTTCATATTTAATTTCTTTACACCTTTATACTAAATCATTTTAAATCAAAACTCAAACCCAAAAAATACCAGATATCGTTTTAAAATATTAATAATTTGTTAACATTGCTTATTTTTTATTGAAATCATTTACTTTAACTCGTATAATATATTCTCATATAAATAATTTTTAAACTTTTGATCTTAAATAAGTACAATTATTGTTTTATTAAATTAATATAAAAAGATGCATACATAAGAAAAAATATCTTTGCATGCATCTTTTTACTATTTATAAACGAATCAATCCATTTTCAGTTATAACAAAACTTCCATTGTCTAATAATCACTAAAACTCATAAGGGGCTGTCTGTGACAGCCCCTTATTTCTTATCAATAGCATAAAATCGAATTACCCACTATAAGGTTAATTAAAACATTAAATCTTAAACTTTTGAACTATTTCAGTAAGCTTTTGAGCAAGCTCTGCTTGATTTTGAGCTGTTAATGCCACCTGCTCTAATCCTTGTGTAGTTTCATTCATACTTTCCTTTATCGTTTCTGCTTGTTCACTAGATTTCTGTGCTGCTCCTGCCATATTTTGTACTGCTTCACTTACTTGCCCTACTGTTGCAGTAACTTCCTCTGACATAGCTGCTATCTCTTCAGACATTTTACTTACAAAATCAGAATCATCATAATATTGATTACCTGTTTTTTCGTACGCTTCAAATTGTGAATTTACGTCTTTATTAATAAATTCTAATATATCACTTCCAGTATCAATACTGTTTTTAAATGCTCCTTGCACTTCTGTTATAGTTTCTTGGATGCTTTTTACCGCCTCTGATGACTGTTCTGCTAAAGCTCTAACCTCTTCTGCTACAACTGCAAAACCTTTTCCTTGTTCTCCAGCTCTTGCTGCTTCTATAGCCGCATTAAGTGCAAGTAAATTAGTTTGTTCAGATATGCTTGCTATGGTGTCTGCCATAACCTTAATATTATCTACTATTTTACCGTCTTCAATAACCTTTTTCATCTTTTTTTGTTTTTCAACAGATATTTCTTTAGCTTTTTCCATTGCTTCTTGACTATTACGCTTAACTTCTGTAGCTCTCTCTTTCGCATCATTTGCATTGCCACTTCCATCCATAGCCTTTTGTGAAAGTATATTAATACTTGAATCAACTTCTTGAATAGATGCACTCATTTCCTCTGCTCCTGCACTAGCTTCCTGCATACTACTCGAAATATTATTTACAGCTTCATCTACACTTAAAGCCTTTGATGATAACTCTTCTACAGTTGCTGAAAGTTCCTCAGAAGAAGCACTCATATTTTGAGAATTCTCAATAATTGTTTTAATAAGCTCTTTAATATTATCTTGTGCTTTAAATAACGCTGCTCCTGTTTGTCCAAATTCATCTCCTCTTGTAATTTTAAAATCAAAAGACAAATCATAATTAGCAAGTTTTTCACCAAATAGTTTTATTAGTTTAAGAGGTTTACTTATATCCTTTGCTAACACTAATCCTATTATAACTGCCAATATAAGACCAACAATGCTTAATGTAGTCATAATCGTAGTTCCTGTTGCATATATTGAAACGATATTATCATTTGCTATACTAGATTCTTTTAAATTTGATTCTATTAATTTGTCTAAATTGCTAAACAATGCATCAGTAACTTTAGGAATCCCCTTATATTGCTCTGTTGCATCAGCATAATTATTTGCATCTATAAGCTTAAGAACATTTTCTCTTAACTCTCTATACTTAATTAAATCACTATTAAATTGTTCAAATACCTTTTTTTCATCAGCATCATTAAGTAAATTTTTGAGTTGAGCCACGTACTCATCATCTTCATCTTTATTTTCTTTTATATTTTTTTCTAATTTATCTTTTACATCAGTATCTTTTTCATCTTTCATATTTAATAGTTCTGATATATTACTTTTTATTTCATTTAAATTTCCTTTCATGTCTGTTAACATATAGACATTTTCAAGATTCTGACTATACATTTTTTTTGCATTTTCGCCTACATTTTTAAGTGATATAATTCCTACTCCTCCTACAATACCAATAAAAAGTGCTACAATTAAAAACGCTGCAATCAACTTGGTCCTTACCCTTATGTTTTTAAATATATTCATTTGTATTTCCCGCCTTTCTTCTTTAAAAATATATAATTTCTAATATTTTATATTTTTTCTATCATTACTCATTTTTTTAACTTGTATTTACATCAAATATACATAATATAAACAACTTATACTTAATTTTAACATATTTCTCGTAATAATAGAATTAATTACAACTTCTTGCGGAAAAAAATCATCTTTAATAGTAATATTATTATTTTTAATAAATTAATTAAATTGTAATAATTCATCCTTTTAATATTAACAAAATTCTTGTCTATACATCAAAAAAAGTGAGTCTATATAATAAACTCACTTGTATAATTGATTTTCATAGATTAAGAAACCATCATCTTTCGTCTATATCAATGTATTCTTTTCTTTTAATAATATTTTTGTATGCAGGTCTAATTATTTTACCCGCATTCACAATTTCTTCAATGCGGTGAGCACTCCAGCCTGATATTCTTGACATGGCAAAAATAGGAGTAAATAATTCTTGAGGTATATCAAGCATTCTATATACAAAAGCTGAGTAGAAATCCACATTTGCACTTATACCCTTATATATTTTACGTACTTTGCCAACTACCTCAGGTGCCAATTTTTCAACTTTTGCATACAAATTATATTCATTCTCAAATCCCTTTTCCTTTGCAAGCTTTTCAACATGTTTTTTGAAAATAACGGCTCTTGGATCTGATATTGAATACACTGCATGACCTATACCATAAATCAATCCTGAACCATCGAAGGCTTCCTTATTTAGTATTTTCATAAGATATTCTTCAACCTCTTTATCGTCCGTCCAGTCCTTGATATTTTCTTTTATATCTTCAAACATCTGTACAACTTTGATATTTGCACCACCATGTCTTGGGCCTTTTAACGAGCCAAGAGCTGCAGCCATAACTGAATATGTGTCTGAACCCGATGATGTAACAACATGTGTAACGAAGGTTGAATTATTTCCTCCACCATGCTCTGCATGAAGAACAAGGGCAAGATCAAGAAGGGTTGCTTCAAGTTTTGTATATTTGTTGTCTGGTCTAAGCATATAAAGAATATTTTCAGCAGTGCTTAACTCAGGTAGTGGACTGTGTATAAACAAACTTTTATTGTCATGGTAATGAGTACAAGCTTGATAACCATAAACTGCCATCAATGGGAA
Organism: Clostridium gelidum; assembly: GCF_019977655.1. Taxonomy (NCBI): domain Bacteria; kingdom Bacillati; phylum Bacillota; class Clostridia; order Eubacteriales; family Clostridiaceae; genus Clostridium; species Clostridium gelidum. The sequence goes on along the minus strand of NZ_AP024849.1, from coordinate 1,184,559 downwards.
ACATGCTATTAGTATTAAGCATTGTCTCAATACATTTTCTACAGAAGTATCATCTGCTAACTCATCTAAACTATAAAATGCCAATACACTTCGTGCCATTGAATTCATAATATCTTTACTAGGCATCTTTAATATCATATCACGCACAAAACCTTCTGGTAAATTCCTATATACCGACAAGAGTTCTTCAAATTCCTTCAATTCCTGTTTTGTAGGAAGATTACCAAATAAAAGCAAGTAACATGTCTCTTCAAATCCAAAAGAATCCTTTTTCAGAAATCCATTAACAATATCAGAAATATTAAACCCCCTATAAAATAATTTCCCAGGTATCGGAACCATTTCATTTTCCTCAACTATATAAGAACGTACATCTCCAATTTCTGTAAGACCAACAAGCACGCCTCTCCCATCAATATCTCTAAGTCCCCTTTTGACCTGGTATTTAGTAAATAATTCAATATTAATTTTATTATTTTCCTGTGCCTTGCGACTAAGGATTTTTAACATTTTCTCTTCAATTCCTATACTATTTTCCATTCTAAGCCCCCCAAAAATAAGTTTTTTGTTATATTTAGTTTAACGTACATTACTATTATTAAATATATAAATTAATATAATAAATTCTCAATCTTTAACTATAAATAAAGATTTAAGAAAAAATATTTCTAACCAAAATGAATATATGATCCTAGGTTCTTGCAACAATATAATATTATATTATTTCTATCATAACACATATTTAGTTAATACATATTCAAAAATAGATAATATTTTATTTATTATCTTTATTTCTATATTAATTTAAGCGTAAAGTAAAATGGGCTACCTTCTCCTACCGTGTTAATTCATATCTCCTTTTATTTTTCTCACTATTGTATTAGGATCAACATTTAATGTTACATTCCTCCCTTAAAATTTACTTTTTCAATTACACATAGAAAACTCCATCATTATCCGTTCCCCTTCACCTAAAGGTCTTTCTTTATTATGAATACCATCAATTTGATTATCCTCACTTTCTTCCAATATCTCATCTATTTTGTTCTTTTTATTATCTCTCTTATTATTTTTCACTTCTAAAAATATAGGAATACTGTCCTGTGAATTACTATTAACCTTTTCTTTAGTTATATTATCGTCAACATTACTCGCAGTTTTTTGAATTACTTCTAAATTAGATGTTTCTTCTTTTTTTACATTTCTTGATACTTCTGCTACTTGAACATCTTTATTCTTTAGTTTAACCTCTTTATCCTTAACTATAACTTTTTCTTTTACCTTAATATTTTGGTGCTTTGCAAAATTTTTAACCCTATATACACAATCTTCTGTAAATTCAACCATTTCTAATTCTATTAATACCTCTAATGCTAATTTAACTTCTTCAGTACCTCTATTAAACTCTATTGCCAAAGTTTCAACCGTGTATGGAATGGTTCTTGACATATATAAATCCCCTTCTTGATTAGTCTTACCAGCTAGAACCATCACACGATTCCAAACATAATGGATTAAATCTCTTTCTGTTCTTTTATCTATTATTTTAAATTTAGTATCATCATACATAGCAACGCTAACTTTAACATATCTTCTTTCTCTCATCTTAATACGTCCCCTTTAAATTTTTATTTATTGTTTTTTATTTCATATAGGATATATGGTCTTTTTACTAAAATACCAACTACGTCAACAAATTTTTTTCTATTAAAATACTACAATCTTTTTATTCTCGTCGGACTTTAAGAAAAAAAGAAAAAAAGATACTACATCTTGTAAGATATAATATCTTTTTTCTAATCTGCCTTCTCTTCTTGCACCAAGTAATTAATTGCTACAATATCTATTACTTTTCAATTTTCCACTTCCATTATTATTTTATGACACAATAATAGCCACTAGTATCTATCCGCTGCGGAGTAAATAAAACTAGATTCATATTCGTTTATTGAATAAATTCGAGTAGTTTAGTATTCATAAAAAGCCGATCCTCCAATAAATTCTCTTAAAAGTGAATTCTTCGGCACTTCCTCAATATCAATTTCTTTAAAGAAGCTTAAAAAAGCCTTTAGCCTTATAGCTTCTGAATATATTGAACTTTCTGAAGTTATTTTATTTAATTCTTTTAATGCATATGGCTTTAATACTCCTAGTTCATAAACTAACGTTGAATTAAATGCAACATCTGCTTCTTCTTGATAAACAAATATATTGTTTTTTTCTCCTTTTTTTATAGATCCCCACATTTTTAAAGTTTCCTCTGATCCATATCCTCTTGATAATGAATCTCTGACTATTCTTCTTACCTTTCTTACATCCGTTGTAGAAATTCTATTATGATTGTCTATATTTAATTGGGTTAATGCTGATATATATATTTTAAATACATTACTATTTAGTTCCTTTGAAATCAAATTTGGATTTAATCCATGAATTCCTTCAAGTATCAAAACTGCATTTTTAGGTAATTTTATTTTATAATCATTCCATTCCCTTTCTCCAGTTTTGAAATTATAAATTGGCAGCTCAACGTTTTCTCCATTCATCAATTTTTCTAAATTTTCATTTAATAATTTTAAATCCAAAGCATTGATAGATTCATAATCATAATCACCGTTTTCATCTTTAGGCGTCTCCATTCGATTTACAAAGTAGTTATCCAAAGATAATGGAACAGGTATTAATCCATTGACCCTTAATTGTATACTTAATCTATTTGCAAAAGTAGTCTTGCCTGAAGAAGATGGTCCTGCAATAAGTACAATTTTTACATTTTTTTTATTACAAATTTCATCAGCAATATTAGCTATCTTCTTTTCATGAAGACCTTCTGAAACCATAATCACATTTCTTAATTCATTATTAATTACTTTTTCATTTAATGTTCCAACGTCTTCCACCCCTAAAATATTAAGCCATCTCTGTGTTTCAATAAAAATCTTAGTTAAGCTTTTTTGCTCTTTGAATTTAGGAAGTTCATTTAAATTATTGCATAGAGGCCTTTGCAAAATAAATCCTGATTCATAATTGAATACATCAAAAATTTTTATTATACCTGTAGAATACCCCATAGGTCCATAAAAATAATCATATCTTCCTTCAATTTCATAAAGATGTACATCTTTTATATTACAATACTTTAAAAGTTTGACCTTATCATCCATTTTATATCTACTAAAAATATCTATTGCATCTTCTTTTGAAGTTCTAATGCTATTTATTGGTACATCTTTATTTATTATTTCTTGCATTCTTATTTTTATTTTATTAATATCATCTTCTTTTAAAGGAATTTCCTTATGAACTTCACCGTATATGGCCTTACTTATAGCATGATCTATTGTTATTTGGGCTTCTGGAAATAATTCTAAAGCCACTTTAATAAAAATAAATTGTAATGTTCTATTATAAATCTTCATTCCAAGATCTGTATCAAAGCCTATAAGTTCTACTTCGCCTTCATCATCAATAACCTCAGTTAATTCATAATACTTCCCATTAAGCTTACATATGGCCACTTCTTTGACTTTATCTTTATCTTTATCAAAAATTAAATTATAAAACGTTATCCCCTTTTTAGCTTTAATAGTATTATTTTTCAACTCAAACTCTTCATTAATCATATAATCTAAAACCTTTCCTATTAATTTAGTTATAAAATGATTTTTATTAAATTTTTATTTTCAAATTAAAAGTAACTTTCTATAAAAAACATAGCTCCTTAATTTTTTGTATATCTCTACTTATATACAATTTTCAATATTAAATAGTTCTAAATATATTATATACATTTTTACTAAGAAATGATAAAAGTTTTTTTCTAAGATCAAATGATCTTAATTACAGCAAGCTGCTTTTTTTAAAGGTGTGTATATTAATTTTTATTTTTGCAAATATTAATTTTTAGAGGTGATTTTTTTATGTTTGTAGTATCAATTAGAACTGCAATTTTATACTTATTAGTAGTACTCACAATGCGCTTAATGGGCAAAAGGCAAATAGGTGAACTTCAACCTTATGAATTTGTAATAACAATTATGATTTCAGATTTAGCATCCTTGCCTATGCAAGATTCAAGATTACCTTTATTGCAAGGTATTATTCCCATAATTACATTATTATTCTTGAAAACAATTTTGACCCAAATGGGACTAAAATTTCAACGTACACGAAAGTTTGTTGATGGGGACCCTTGTATCTTAATTAATAAAGGAAGAATAAATTATTCAACTTTAAAAAAGCAACAATTAAATATTGATGAATTATTGGAAGAATTAAGACTTGCAAATTATTTTAATCTTGATGAGATCCAATATGCAATATTAGAAAATGATGGACAAATGTCTATATTACCCGTAGATTACAATTCTTCTAAAAGCATTCCCGATAATAAACCTACAAAAGGTGATGTTAAATTGCCCAAAGTATTAATTTCAGATGGTAAAATAAATATGAATTCTTTAACTTCCATAAATAAAGATGAAGAATGGATACTTAATTTGCTAAAAAAGCATAATATTCTATCAATAAAACATGTATTAATAGCTTTATATGACACTGAAAGTAAATTTAAATTTCAACTTTTTGATGAATATGAAAAGGAGTGTAAGTAATGAAAAATGCGATATTATCAATACTTCTCTTTCTTCTCACTATGACATGTGTTTACTTTTTAAATAATTCCATCCTTAATTTATGTGATGATATTAAAACACAAGCTGAAAACATCGAACTTAAAATTACAGACGGTGAACTTGAAGAAGCATATTCAGAGTCTCTTGAATTACTAAATTCCATTGAAAAGAAAAATTTTGTAACATCTATATATCTTAGCCATCAAGAATTTGATAATTTGATCAACGAGTCTGTAAAATTATCGACTTATATACTTCATGGAGATAAAACAGAAGCTCATACCTCCTTACATTTATTAAAGTTTAATACTGATCATATAAAAAAATTACAAATGCCAACTTTAGAAAATATACTTTAATACTAATAAATAAGAATTTGTAATTATACTTGTATATATTAAGACAATTATTTTTTAGATATTTCAATTTCAAATTATCTGTTGAATACTAGACATTTTGTATTTCATAATTATACATTATCTTTATAACTTTATAAGATATAACACTTTGTGCATAAAAATTAATTTTTTATGCATAAAACTTATATTTTAATGCATATTCCTTATTTTTTATGAATATTATTACTAATACCACTTGATTATTGTTTTATTAAACTGTATAATTATAAACAGTAAACAACTTAGAAAATTATATTAATTTATATTTTACATAATATTTGAGGAGGGCTTTTAAAATGACAAAATACAATAAAGTAGTTTTAGCTTATTCAGGAGGATTAGATACATCAATTATCATTCCATGGCTTAAGGATACTTACGGATGTGAAGTTATAGCAGTTTGTGGTAATGTAGGTCAAAAGGATGAACTAGATGGTTTAGAAGAAAAAGCACTTAAAACAGGAGCATCAAAATTATATATCGAAGATTTAACTCAAGAGTTTGTTGATGATTATATCTTCCCTACTATTCAAGCTGGTGCTATATATGAAGGAAAGTATCTTTTAGGAACTTCATTTGCTAGACCAATAATCGGAAAAAGATTAGCTGAAATTGCTAAAGCTGAGGGTGCAGATGCAATTTGTCACGGATGTACTGGTAAAGGAAATGACCAAGTAAGATTTGAAATGGCTGTTAAAGCATTTGCTCCAGAGATGCCAATAATTGCTCCATGGAGAATTTGGGATATTAAATCAAGAGATGAAGAAATAGCCTATGCAGAAGCTAAAAATATTCCATTAAAAATTAACCGCGAAACAAGTTATAGTAAAGATAAAAACATTTGGCACTTAAGTCATGAAGGTTTAGATTTAGAATTTCCTGAAAATGAGCCACAATATGATAAAATCTTAGAACTTTCTAAAACACTAGAAGCTGCTCCAAATGTAGCAACTTACATTACTTTAAGTTTTGAAAAAGGAAATGCTGTTGCAATAAATGGACAAAAAATGAACAGTGTTGACTTATTAGATGCATTAAATAAAGTTGGTGGAGAAAATGCTGTTGGTCTTACTGACATGGTAGAAAACAGACTTGTTGGTATGAAATCAAGAGGCGTTTACGAAACTCCAGGTGGAACTATTCTTTATAAAGCTCATAAAGATTTAGAAGAACTTTGTTTAGATAAAGAAACTGCACATTATAAAGAACAAATAGCTTTAAAATTTGCTGATATAGTATATAATGGGCAATGGTTTACTCCACTTAGAGAAGCATTATCTGAATTTGTTACAAAAACTCAAGAAACAGTTACAGGAGAAATTAAATTAAAATTATACAAAGGCAATATTGTTAATGCTGGTATGACTTCTCCATACTCATTATATAGTGAAGAATATGCAACTTTTGGAGAAGATGGAGTATACGATCAAAAGGATTCTGCTGGATTCATAAATCTATTTGGTCTTCCATCAGTTGTTAGAGCTAAAATGCTAGAAAACATTAAGAAAGAAGGTATATAATGAAGCTTTGGGGTGGACGATTCAAAAAGGGCACGGATAAATTAGTTAATGATTTTAATTCTTCTATTAATGTTGATTGTAGAATGTATAAAGAAGATATTGAAGGTAGTCTTGCTCATGCTTCCATGCTTGGAAATCAAAATATCATCCCAAAAGAAGCTAGTGAGAGAATTACTTCTGGTCTTCTTGAAATACTAAAGAGAATGGATAATGGAGTTATCGAAGTTGATGAAACTGCTGAAGACATTCACAGTTTCATTGAAGGTACTTTGACATATTATATTGGTGACTATGGAAAGATGGTTCATACCGGAAGAAGTAGAAATGACCAAGTAACTTTAGATTTAAGATTATATTTAAAAAAGGCAATTGTAGCCCTAAAAGAAGATATCATAGCACTCGAAGAAGTTCTTTTAGAAAAAGCTAGTGAAAATATAGATACAATAATGCCTGGATATACTCATATGCAAAAAGCTCAACCAATTACATTTGCTCATCATATTTTAGCTTATGCTGAAATGCTTAAAAGAGATTTTGGAAGACTTTCTGATTGTTACAAAAGAGTTGATGAAATGCCCCTTGGTTCTGGAGCCCTTGCAACTTCTACTTATCCTATTGATAGAGAAGCTGTTGCTCGTGACCTTGGATTTTCAAAAGTTACATTAAATAGTTTAGATTCTGTAGCCGATAGAGATTATGCTATTGAAACACTTTCTTGTCTTTCAATGATAATGATGCATTTATCAAGATTTTCAGAAGAAATAATTCTTTGGTGTACTAATGAATTTAGTTTTGTTGAACTTGATGATGGTTATAGTACTGGAAGCAGTATAATGCCTCAAAAGAAAAATCCAGATGTTGCAGAATTAGTTAGAGGAAAAACTGGTAGAGTTTATGGAGATCTTATGACGCTGCTTACTGTTATGAAAGGCATCCCTCTTGCATATAACAAAGATATGCAAGAAGATAAAGAAGCACTTTTTGATGGATTAGATACTGTTACGCTTTCACTTAAAACTTTCTGTGGAATGGTTAAAACTATGAAAATCAAAAAAGATAACATGAGAAAAGGTGCTGGTCTAGGCTTTACTAATGCTACTGATGTAGCTGATTACTTAGTAAAAAAAGGCATGGCATTTAGAAATGCTCATGAAATAGTTGGAGAAATAGTTCTTGAATGTATAAAAAGAAACAAGATGATTGAAGAATTAACTCTTGAAGAACTTAAAGGCTTCTCTCCTATCTTTGAGAAAGATGTCTATCATGCAATAGATTTAGTAACTTGTGTAGAAGAACGTAAAGTTATTGGCGGGCCTTCTACAGAATCAGTTAAAATGCAAATTGCAGCATTAGAAAACTTTATAAATGAATCTAAAGAAATAAAATAATTTTAAGCCTTAAAGAAAGAACTTAAAGTTTCTTCTTTAAGGCACATTTTTAACTTAAATAATGATTTTAAAATTAAGAATTCTAAAATTCTAAAATTCTAAAAAATCTTTAAACTTTAGAATTTGCTTGTAAAATGCGGGTTAATATATATGGGGAAACTTTATTGCAACATATTATTAATAAATTAAGGGGGCTAATTTAAAAATGGTTAAAATCGGAATAATCGGTGCTACAGGATATGTTGGTGCTGAACTTTTAAGATTACTATTATCTCATCCTAAAGTTGAAGTTGCTGCTTTAAGCTCAGTTTCTTTTGTAGGACAAGAAATTAGTAACGTATATAAAAACTTTTTAAATAAAACAGATTTAATTTGTGAATCTGCAGATGAAGTTGTTAAAAAATGTGATGTAATCTTCACTGCCCTTCCGCATGGATTAAGTGAAGATATTGCAAAAAAAGCAATTGATAATAAAAAGATTTGTATTGATATGGGTGCAGATTTTAGATTATCTAGTGAAGATGAGTATGAAGAGTGGTATGGTAAAAAATTCACTCAACCTGCATTACATTCTAAAAGCGTTTATGGACTTCCAGAATTAAATAAAGAAAAAATCAAACAATGTTCTTTAATTGCTAATCCAGGTTGCTTTCCAACAACTATAGAACTCGGATTAATGCCATTACTTAAAAATTCGTTAATAAAATTAGATAACATTATTTGTGATTCCAAGTCTGGAACTACAGGTGCTGGAAGAGGGTTAACAATAAACACTCATTTTCCTGAAGAAAATGAAACCTTTGCACCATATAAAGTTGGAGCTCATCGACATACACCTGAAATTGAAGAAACTCTATCGACTATGGCAAATGATAAGGTAAATGTAACTTTTACTCCTCATCTACTTCCAATAAATAGAGGTATTCTTTCAACTATTTACTGCAGTCCAAAAAATAAAGTAAATCTTGAAGAAATTCATAAACTATATTTAGATTTTTATAAGGATGAGCCTTTCGTTAATATCTTACCACTTGGGGAAATTGCTTCAATAAAAAATGTAAGATTAACAAACGATTGTTTTATTTCTCTACATTTAAACCATAGACAAGATCAAATTATTGTTGTAAGCACAATAGATAATATGATTAAAGGTGCTGCTGGGCAAGCTATTCAAAATATGAATATTATTCTAGGATTTAATGAAACAGATGGATTAAACTTAATTGCACCAGCCTTCTAATTGACAATGAACAATTGACAGTTGACAATTTAAGATGAAATAATTTTGTGATTTCTAAAAATGTATTTTTATATAATTACATGATTTATTTTTTTATCGTAATTAACCTATGTCATTGTTCTTTGAATAAAGCAATAAGTAAAATAAATAATATAATTCAAATCATATAGTGATTTGTTCCACAATTGCCAATTATAAATTGTCAATTGTGCATTGACTAAGGGGGTTATAAATTTGGATATAAAATATATAGGTGGTGGAGTTACTGCTCCTAATGGCTTTTTAGCTTCAGGTATATACTGTGGATTAAAGAAAAGTAATTTACAAAAGGATTTGGCTTTAATCTATTCTGAAGTACCAGCCGCTGCTGCTGGAATGTACACTAAAAATAAAGTTAAAGGTGCTCCTATTTATATTACAAAAGAGCATTTAACTAACAAAAAAGCACAAGCAATAATTATAAATAGTGGTAATGCAAACACTTGTAATGGTGATGATGGATTGCATAAAGCAGAAAAGATGACTTCTCTGCAAGCTAAAGAATTGAAGTTAAAAGCAGATGATGTTTTAGTTGCATCTACAGGAGTAATTGGGGTTCCTTTAAATATAGATGCTATTAAAGACGGTATTCCTCTACTTACTGAAAAATTATCAAAAGATGGCTCTAATGATGCATCATTAGCTATTATGACAACTGATACATTCCAAAAACAATTGGCTTTAGAATTTTTCATAGGCGACAAAAAAGTTACTATTGGTTCAATGGCAAAAGGTTCTGGAATGATTGAACCAAATATGGGGACAATGCTTTCTTTTATTACAACGGACCTTTCTATTTCTCCAAAATTACTAACTGATGCTTTAAAATCAAGTGTTACTGTGACTTACAATAGAGTTAGTGTTGATGGTGATACAAGTACTAATGACATGATATTAATTTTAGCTAACGGCTTAGCTGAAAATCCTACTATAACTGAAAAAGATGAAAATTATGATGCTTTTCTTAAAGTTCTTACTGAATTAAACACAATTATGGCTAAGAATATTGCCAAAGATGGTGAAGGTGCTACAAAATTATTAGAATGCCAAATCATAGGTGCTAAATCTGAAGAAGATGCTGTTGTTTTAGGTAAAAGTGTTATTAATTCTAGTTTGGTAAAAACTGCAATGTTTGGTAGTGATGCAAACTGGGGAAGAATTCTTTGTGCACTTGGTTATACAAAAATTGATTTTGATCCTGAAAAAGTTGATGTTTCCTTTGAAAGCCCTGCTGGAACTATAAATGTTTGTGAAGCTGGTAGTTCTTTACCTTTTGATGAAGATATGGCTAAAAAAGTTCTAAGTGAAAATGAAATTATTATTAAAGTTAATTTATTCTTAGGTGATTATAGTGCTTATGTTTGGGGCTGTGATCTAAGTTATGAATATGTAAAGATTAATGGAGACTACAGAAGTTAAAACAATTGACAATAAACAATTGACAATGAACAATTGACAACTGTTTATTGAATAAGGGGGTTGTAAATTGAATACTAATGAAAGAGCTGAGGTCTTAGTTCATGCATTGCCTTACATACAACGTTACTATGGCAAAATAATAGTAGTAAAATATGGTGGAAATGCAATGATAAGCGAAGAACTTCGCGAAACAGTTATAAATGATATTATATTAATGAAATGTGTTGGTATTGAACCAGTTGTTGTCCATGGTGGCGGACCTGATATTTCAGACTTTTTAAATAGACTAGGTGAAAAAAGCGAATTTATTAATGGTTTAAGATACACTGGTGAAAGTACTATTGATATAGTTCAAATGGTTCTTGGTGGAAAAGTAAACAAAAACTTAGTTTCTCTTATAGAAAAGTTTGGAGGCAAAGCTATTGGTTTATGTGGAATGGATGGTTCTCTTTTAAAAGCTAAAAAATTAGAAACTGATATTGATTTAGGTTATGTAGGCGAAATAACAAAGGTTAATACTGAAGTTATAAAAATGGCTATAAATTCTGGTTATATTCCAGTTATCGGAAGTATTGCTTTAGGTGAAGAAGATAATAAACCATATAACATTAATGCTGATATATGTGCTTCGAAAATTGCAGCAGCACTTAAAGCTGAAAAGTTAATGTTACTTACTGATGTACCTGGAGTTCTTATGGATGCAAAAGATCCTTCTTCATTACTTCCTGTACTTAGAATACATCAAATTCCTAAGTTATGTTTAGAAGGAGTAATAAAAGGTGGTATGATTCCTAAAATTGATTGCTGCGTTGAAGCAATCAGAATGGGTGTCGAAAGAGCACTTATCATTGATGGACGTATTCCTCATTCTATTCTTTTAGAGTTATTCTCTCCTGAAGGAATTGGAACAATGATCTACTAAAATCAGTTAAGAATTCACAATTAACAGTTAACAATGATAGATGAAATCCCTACGGGATTTCTAATATTATATTTATTCAAATCCTGAAAGGATTTGTTCCTTAACTCTTAATTGTTAATTCATAATTATTAACTAATTTAAATTGGAGGTATTTTTATGTCATATGATTTTAATGAAGCAAAAGAACATATTGTAAATAGTTATGGTCGTTTAGATCCTGTAATCACTCATGGTGAAGGTGCTTATCTTTATGATTCAGATAAAAATAAATATTTAGACTTTACAAGTGGCATTGGTGTTAGTAGCTTAGGGTATGGTCATGAAAAATGGATTAAGGCTACTAGTAAGCAATTAAAAACCCTTGTTCATTGTTCAAACATATTTCACAATGAGCCAAGTGTAAAACTTGCTAAAGAATTAACTGAAAAAGCTAATATGAATAAAGTATTTTTTGGTAACTCTGGTGCTGAAGCTAATGAAGGTGCAATTAAATTAGCTAGAAAATACAGCTACGATAAATATGGTGCTGATAGAAGTACAGTTCTTACTTTATTGCAATCTTTTCACGGTAGAACAATAACTACTTTAAAAGCAACTGGACAAGAAAAATTCCATAAATACTTCTTCCCTTTTACTGAAGGTTTTGATTATGTAAAAGCAAATGATTTAGAAGATTTCAAAGCAAGGCTTACAGATGAAGTTTGTGCTATAATGCTTGAAGCAATTCAAGGAGAAGGTGGAGTAATTCCTCTTGATAAAGAATTTGTCCAAGAAGTAGTTAAAATATGTAATGAAAAAGATGTACTTGTTATATTTGATGAAGTTCAATGTGGTATTGCTAGAACTGGTAAAATGTTTGGATATAATAATTTTGATGTAGAAGCTGATATAGTTACTGTAGCTAAAGGCCTTGGAGCTGGACTTCCTATTGGTGGCTTCTTATGCTCTTCTAAAGTAGCTGATGTATTTAATCCAGGTGATCATGGTTCAACTTTCGGAGCTAATCCAGTTGTATGCGCTGGTGCTTCAGTTGTTCTTGATGAACTTTGTAATGAAAAGTATTTTGAAAAGATAACTAAAAGAGGTGCTTACGTAAAAGAACTTATAGAAGAAGCTAAAAATCCTCAAATTGTAGATGTACGTGGCATGGGATTAATGATCGGAATAAAAGTAAAATGCGATCCTACACTCGTTCAAAAAGAAGCTATAAAAAAGGGATTATTAGTATTAACAGCAGGCAAAGATGTTATAAGACTTCTTCCACCACTTGTTATAACTAAAAAAGAATTAAAAATAGGAATAGATATTATTCTTGAAATATTATCTAATATAGAAAATTAACAACTAATTGTTCATTGTTAACTGTTAATTGACTTAGGGGGGCATATATGAAAAAAGATTTATTAAAAATGGATGATCTTTCTAAAGATGAAATCTTAGACATTTTAAATTTAGCAGATCAATTAAAGTATGAACAAAAACATGGAATAGAACACCATCACTTAAAAGGAAAAAGCTTAGGCATGATATTTGAAAAATCATCTACTAGAACTAGAGTTTCTTTTGAAGCCGGTATGTATCAATTAGGTGGAAATTCATTATTTTTAAGTGATAAGGATCTACAAATTGGTCGTGGCGAACCAATTGAAGATACTGCAAGAGTTCTTTCAAGATTCATACAAGGTATAATGATTAGAACATTTTCTCAAGAAGAAGCTGAAACATTAGCTAAATATTCATCAATCCCAGTCATTAATGGTTTAACTGATGATGAACATCCATGCCAAGTGTTAGCTGACTTAATGACAATAAGAGAAAATAAGAATATCCTTGAAGGATTAAAAGTTGCTTTCATAGGTGATGGAAATAACATGGCTAATTCTTTAATGATTGGTTGCTTAAAGGTTGGAATGAACTTTGCAGTTGCATCACCAAAAGATTATACAGCATCTGATAAATACTTAACTAGAGCAAAAGAAATCGCAGAAAAAGAAGGGGTTAACTTTACAGTAACTACTTCCCCGTATGAAGCGGCTTCGGGTGCTGATGTATTAATTACAGATGTTTGGGCTAGTATGGGACATGAAGAAGAAGCTGAAACACGTGCTAAAGCTTTTGTAGGTTTCCAAATAAATAAAGAATTAATGGCAATAGCTGATAAAAATGTAATGGTACTTCACTGTCTTCCAGCTCATAGAGGTGAAGAAATTACAGCTGAAGTTTTAGAAGAACATGCAGATTCAATCTTTGATGAATCTGAAAATAGATTACATGCTCAAAAGGCTGTCCTTGTTAAATTAATGAAATAGTCTGATTATAATAAAGAAGAAATAAATGTTTTACAATATATGTATAGCATCTATTTCTTCTTTATTATGCCATAATATATTTTTTTATGCATTATGCTCAACTTCTTATAATACGCATTGAATGAAAACAATAGTAAAATATTTAAATAAATGATAATATAACGATGGAAATGGAGGTATATTGTGATAGTATACAAAATGCAGAATTTAAATAATTTAACATTTCAAGAACAAGCTGTTGCAAATTATATAATAAAGTATCCTAAGGACTTATTAGAAATGAGCGTTACTGAATTAGCAGAAGCAAGTTATACTAGTGCTTCAACAATTATTAGATTATGTAAAAAATTAGGAACAAAAGGATATGCCGATTTAAAGTTTATCTATGCTTCAGAGTATCCCCAAATGATGAAATTAAAAGAATCTTTGAAAACAAAGCCTTATGATAAAAGCAGTAAAATTGATGATATTATACACACTATGCCATTAATCTATTCCAAGGCAATTGACCATACTAGAAGTATGCTTGATTACAATACAATTAGAAGAGTAACAGATTTAATGAAACAAGCTAAAATAATTGATGTTTATGGTGATGGTATCAATTATGAAGTTGCTAAAATGTTTTGTTATAAACTCGAAGAAATAGGTATTATTGCTAATGCTTATAATAGTATTCACTGGACTCATTGTGAAATATTGCAGCTTGATAAAATCCCTTCTTATTCAATTTTGATTTCACATACAGGTAAAAATCCCAGCGTATACGATGCTGCTAAAAGACTAAAAGAATGTGCAATTCCTACACTATCAATAAGCGGTAACATTGACCAAAGATTGTCAAAATTAACAGATGATCATATTCATATAATGACTTCAGAAAACACCTTAGAATTTTCAACTGTTATCTTTACAATGTCCACTCAATATATATTAGATATACTATTTGCTTCATTATTGGTATATAACTATAATAGTGTTGAAAAAAATGTGGATGCGTTAAAAGGTGAAAGACATGAGTGGTTAAAAAATTCTTACTAAGTTGGCACTTTTTTTCAAAATAAGATATAAAACAAGATATTTTTTGGATATTACAACCATTTTATGACTTTGCTATAACTCTATTATAAATTTTGTTTATAATAGAGTTATAAACAAAATAGGAGGAATAATAATGGCAACAAGAAGATTTCCCAAAGAATTTTTATGGGGTGGTGCTACTGCCGCTAATCAAGTTGAAGGTGGATTTAAAGAAGGTGGAAAAGGAATTAGTGTTTCTGACTGTGCTCGTCATCACTTAGACATAGATGTTCAAGATTATAAAAAGCAAAATGAAATTACAAGTAAAGATATTGAAGAAGCTTTAAAAACAAATGATGAATCTTTATATCCTAAACGTCATGGTTCAGATTTTTATCATCATTATAAAGAAGATATTAAAATGTTTGCAGAAATGGGCTTTAAAGTGTATCGCATGTCCATTGCTTGGTCTCGAATATTCCCAAATGGTGATGATAAAGAGCCTAATGAAGAAGGATTAGAATTCTATGATAATGTTTTTGATGAATGTTTAAAATATGGCATTGAACCATTAGTAACAATGTCACATTATGAGCCGCCAATTAATTTAACATTAAATTATGATGGTTGGTATTCAAGAGAATTAGTAGGCTTCTTTGAACTATATGTAAAAACAATTTGCACACGCTATAAAAATAAAGTTAAATATTGGTTGACTTTTAATGAAGTTGATTCAATGATCAGACATCCTTATACAACTGGAGGATTGGTTGAAGATAGATTCCCAAATATTAAATGGGAACAAGTAATCTTCCAAGCAATGCATCATCAATTTGTAGCTAGTGCATTAGCTACAAAAATCTGTCATGAAATAATTCCAGAATCAAGCGTCGGATGTATGCTTACAAAATTAACTTACTATCCACATACTTGTAAACCCAAAGATGTTTTACAATCTCAACAAGATATGCGCGCTACTTATTGTTATAGTGATACTCAAGTATTTGGAGAATATCCCTCATATTTATTATCTAAATTTAAAAATAACGGTATTGTAATAAAAAAAGAATATGGTGATGATACAATAATGAAAGAATATCCAGTGGATTTCGTTTCATTTTCATATTATATGTCATCATGTTCAGCAGCATCACTAGAAGGTTTAGATGTTACAGACGGAAATACAATAACCGCAGTTAAAAATCCATATTTACCATCAAGTGAATGGGGCTGGCAAATAGATCCAACTGGACTTAGAATATCAATGGTGGATTTGTGTGATAGGTATCGCAAGCCATTATTTATTGTGGAAAATGGTTTAGGCGCTAAAGATGAAGTTGCAGAAGACGGCACTATTGATGATCAATATCGTATTGATTATTTTGATGTTCACTTTAAAGCAATGTTAGATGCTATTGAATATGATGGTGTTGAATGTTTAGGATACACATCTTGGGGCTGTATTGATTTAATATCTGAATCAACTAAGCAAATGTCTAAACGTTATGGATTCATTTATGTTGATTGTGATGATTATGGAAAAGGTACTTATAAACGTATTCCAAAAAAATCATTTTATTGGTATAAAAAAGTTATTGAATCAAATGGAGAATATTTATTTAAAAACTAATGGTTTTAAAAGAGCTGTTGTAAATAGAAATATAATATTGGTTGCTTAATTTCTAAATTTTTTATCAGCTCTTTAAATATTGGGGAGACATGTTTAAAATTGAGAATATTTAATTAGAAACAAATCACAAATTCAGGCTATCTACTTTTGCTTTGCTATGCGAAAGTGATTCAATGCGAAACAAGTTTCGTTTTCTCTACTTGCTCAAAGAGAAAGTTCGAAGAGCGAAATGTAAAATTTCGATTCTCACTTTTCTATATAATTCATTACATTTTTTACTATTAGGTTGATAGTTCCATCACCATTTCTTTGGATTTCAAATTTGCTAGAATCATGGTAAGTATCTTCATTTATATATAGATCAATTTGTTTATCTATATTGAGTCTAACTCTTTTTAGCTTTTTATCAACCCAAGTTCTATCTACTGCCACTTCTTCATTTAAACCTTGTTGTTTTATGTAATTTGAAAAGTCTTCTTTTACTTGTGGATGTTCATTAAAGAGTTCTTCTGATAATGAATCTATATTTATAGTGTCTTCTTCTTTTAATTTAGCTTTAATGGCAGTTCTAATCTCTTCTGCTTTTCCTGCATCTTCTGTAATATTTTTTCTTGTCCAGTTCTCAGCTGCTTTTACAAAAGTTTTTGTCATATCTCTTTCATTTGTGATAATGCTTGCACCTAAAAATGTATTTATAAAATAATTTGCTCCATATTCATCTTCTTTACTACTTTTTTGCTTATCTAAAATCATTAAATTATAATTTGCATCTTCCATAATTGGTTTAAGAAATGCAGCCTTTTGTATCTTTTGTCCACTACCTGGAAGTCCCGCTGCTTGTGGTACTATTCCTATTCCAATCTTTTCATCTACAAATTGAATCTCATGGGTAAAGTTCTTAACATAATCCATTTTAAGTATACCTATCATAGGCCCTTGATCTGTCGTTATTGATACTATTATTAAATCTCCTGATGGAATATTTACATTTCCCTTCATTATTATAAATAGTTGACTAGCAAGCTCCTTAGATAAACTAATTAAATCACTATCTATTCCATTTAAATAGTCTTGTACAACTTCTTTAACTATATTTCTCTCAGGGTTAAAACGCGCATATTTAAGTTCATCATCTTTTAAACATTTTTCTATATGTCTATATAAAAATTTATATATATCTTCATCTAATTCTAAATTGTATTCATTAAGCACAGGTTCTTGCCCATTACTATCTAATATGTGGATAACTGCTTCATTTATGTTAATATCATTTATATATTCCATGTATTTTCACCATCCCATTAAATTTGTTCCATTAGATATTATAAACTTTTATGAATGTAAAAAAAATCTTTAAGCATTACTTCCGTTTTTATCTAATGAAAAATTGTTATTCATTTAAATTAAATCTTAATTTCTTTAAACAACTTTACTTCCATGTATTTCATAGGCTCCTGTATATTCTAATATGAAATCTCTATTTTCCTTATTTACACCCTTGCCTGGCATTATTGATATTCTGCCATTAGCATATTTAACTAAATCCCTTAATGAATCTTTACCTGCCATAGCATTTTCATTTCCACCTTTAGTAAGTATTCTATATATTCCAAGGTCAATTAATTGGTCAATAGCAGAATATTTATCCTCTATTTCATCAAAAGCCATATGAAATGTTATTGTCATAGGTTTAGCTATCGAGACTAATTCCCTTATAATATCTTCATCGACCTTAGAGTCTTTAATTGCTCCAATTACAACTCCACTAGCACCTAAGTCCTTACACATTTGTACATCATATTTCATTATTTCTAATTCATCCTTTGTATAAGAAAAATTGCCACTACACGGTCTTATAATAACCATCACTGGTATTTCTAATTTTTCTAGTGTTTTTTTTATTGTACCATAGCTAGGAGTAGTACCATCTTCCATTAAATTATCACAAAGTTCAATTCTATTTGCTCCTCTTTCTGCTGCTAAAACAGCTTCCTTATAATTTCCAACACAAGCTTCAAAAATAGCCATAAACTTTACCTCCAATTTATAATATACTTATGCTTCTTATCATTATGAATTATTATATCTAGCTTTCTTTAATAACACAAAAATATAAAATAATATTTGTAATTTTTCTAGTTTAATATCATTTATGTATTCCATTTATTTTGACAATCCAATCAAATTTTCTTATATTAGATATTATAAACTTTAATGCAAGTAAAAAGAAGTCTTCAAAAATAGATAACCTCAATAAGTATTTTAGTTTATGAACTAATTTACTTATTGAGGTTATTCAAATATATTTGTTTTATCTTTGATTTCTTTTATTTACATAATTTTTTAAATTCATCTGCTACAAATTGTACTTGTGTTCCTACAACAACTTGTAAACTAGTTTTACCAGGTCTAATTACCCCTGATACACCTGCAGATTTAATAATCTTTTCATTTACTACTGATTGATCTCTAATTTCTAAACGTAATCTAGTTACACAATTATCAATAGATGTTACGTTTTCTTTTCCTCCAACACCTTTTAATATAATAGAAGCTATTTGTGTGAAATCATCATTTGCAAGATTTACATTCATTTCTTCAGCATCGTCATCTTCTCTACCCGGTGTTTTTAAATTAAATTTTGTAATTGCAAAACGGAATACTACATAATAAATAACAGCAAATACCAAACCAATTAGGATTAAGTATATTGAATTTTCAGCCATTGGAACCTTAAAGCTTAAAACCCAATCTACAAATCCTCCACTGAAGTTAAATCCAGCTCTCACTGGTAAAGATGCACATACAAAAGCGGAAACACCTGTTAAAATAGCATGTACTACATATAAACCTGGAGCTAAAAACATAAATGCAAATTCTAATGGTTCTGTAACACCTGTAAAGAAAGATGATATTGCCCCTGCAAGTAATAAGCCATATACAGCTTTTTTCTTTTTATCTTTAGCTGTATGATACATCGCTAATGCACCTGCTGGTAAACCAAACATCATTACGGGGAAGAAACCAGTCATATACATCCCAGTTACTCCACGTGTTCCTGTACCTGCCCAAAAATTACCTAAGTCATTTATTCCAGCTACATCAAACCAAAATACAGAATTAAGTGCGTGATGAAGACCAAATGGTATTAATAGTCTATTTAAGAATGCATGAATACCTGCACCAACAGCACCTGTAGATACAATTGCTTCTCCAAAAGAAACTAATGCACCGTAAATAATAGGCCATATAAAAAATAATACTATAGATGCTATGACTGATAATGCTGCTGTTACAATTGCAACAGATCTTTTACCACTAAAGAAACCTAAAGCATCTGGCAATTTTATTCCTTTAAACTTATTATAACAATAAGAACCAATTAAACCTGATAGAATACCAATAAATTGTGTTTTAATATGTCCAAAAGCTGCTGGCACTTCTTTTACGTCAATGCCTTTAAATATTGCAACAACATCTGGAGCTAATAATGTTATAATCATTAGCCATGAAACAAGGCCTGCAAGTCCAGCTGTTCCATCATTATCATCTGACATTCCAACAGCTACACCAATTGCAAATAAAATTCCCATATTATCAATTAGTGCACTACCTGCTTTTACTAGGAAAAATGCTGCTACATTAGTTACAGCTCCATTTCCACTCATTATGCTAGGTTCAATCCAATAACCAATCCCCATTAAAATACTTGCAACAGGTAAACAAGCTACTGGAAGCATTAATGATTTTCCTAATTTTTGTAAATATTTCATCATAATATAATTCCCCTTTCATATATAAAAATTTATTTAAAGAATTTTTACATCCTTAAATGCAACATGGATTTATTAATAGCTTTTATGAATTTTTAGAAATAAAAAAAGCTGAAAAAGATAAATTATCTTTTTCAGCTAATGCTCGACTTAATCGGTTACACGCTATGTATTAAGTTTTTGTCCTTTATTTAACTTCATAGTACTACATTTCTTTTCAAGAATCAATACTTTTTTTCAAAAATCGATATTTTTTTATTTATTGACACAAATTATTTTCAATAATATAATGAGACTATAAATGTGTTACTGTTAAATCAGGCATAAGTTTACCTTCTATAGGAAACTTATGCCTTTTTGATACTATTAATATAAATAATAAAGCGAAAGGAAGTGAACATTCCTGATTATTCAGGAATATAAGTATGTTTAATTTTTTTAAAAAAAAACAAAATAAAGAAGTAAACTTAGTCGCGCCTATAACTGGAAAAACTATAGATTTATCTGCTGTACCTGATAACGTATTTGCTGAAAAATTAGCTGGTGATGGAATTGCTATAGATCCAACTGGTGATGTAATAGTTTCACCTGCTGATGGAGAATTAACATTAGTATTTAAAACAATGCATGCATTTGCTATAACACTTGCTAATGGAGCTGAATTATTAATTCATATAGGAATTGATACAGTTTCTTTAAATGGTGAAGGCTTTCAACAACTAGTTGAAGCTGGAACTATGGTTAAAGCTGGAACCCCAATTATAAAAATCGATAGAGATTTTATTTTAAGTAAAGGTCTTTCTTTAATCACCCCAGTTTTAATTACTAATATGGATATTGTAAAAAAATTAAAGACTAATGTTGATAAAGATGTTGTTGCAGGACAAAATGAAGTAATTAGCTTTAGTTTATAAAAAATAGTTTTATTATTCCAAGGACAAATAAAATCATCTAATACTATACATGGTATTTCGAAAATTTGAGCACAATACACGTAGTACATTACAATTTTTATTAAGAATAAAAGGGTGAAAATATGAGTATACTTATTGATTCAGCAGTCGTATTAAAGTCTTATAATAACAATATAGTTTCAGTAACCATAAATGAAGAAGAAAGAATACTTTTTGCTAAAGGCATTGGGTTTGGTAAAAAATTTGGAGATAAAATTGAAAAAGGCACTGAAGTTGAAAAAATATTTATTCTTGAGGATGAAGATAATTTAAGAAACTTTAAACAAGTAATTGAAAATGTTGATGAAAATTTTTTAATTTTATGTGAAACGATGATATCTTACATAGAAAATGAATTAAAAGAAGATTTAGATGAGAGGATACACGTTGCATTAGTAGACCATTTGAACTTTGCAGTACAAAGACTTTCAAATAATGAGGAAATAGAAAATCCATTTCTTATGGAAATTAAAGCGCTATATGAAAAGGAATATACCTTGGCTGAAAAAGTGGCAGAAACTTTACAATATGAAAAAGGGGTAAATATTCCAGTTGGTGAAATTGGATTTATCGCATTACATATTCATTCTGCTAGAAATTGTGGAAAATTATCTAATACACTAAAGAGTACGCATCTAATAAATTCAATAGTTGAATATGTCGAAAAACAAATAGAAGTACAAATAGATAAAACCTCTTTAGATTATGCTAGATTTGTAACACATTTAAGATTTGCAATAAAAAGAATATTAAGTGATATATCTATTAAAAATGATTTTATAAAAGAAATAAAGTCCAAGTATAAGTTATCTTATAAGATAGCTAGTGGTGTATCAAAAATATTAATTGAGCAATTGCAAAAGAATGTTACTGTTGATGAAATAGCATATTTGGCAATGCATATAGAAAGATTGAGAATAGCTACAATAGATAAATAAATACCACAGTCCCAAATTGAAGGCTCACCAAACCGTAGATTTGGAAAATCTACTTATGTATATAATTCATTACATTTTTTACTATCATGTTTATAGTCCCATCACCATCCCATTAAATTTGTTACCTTAGATATTATAAGCTTTAATTAAACGAAAAAAAACCTTTAAATATATTTTAATATGATGAAAAAGAAGATGACTCCTGTCAAATACAGAAATCATCTTCTTAATTCAGTCTAGACTTTTTTAAATTCTCTTGATAAAAATGTATATTTTATTAATACTTACTATATACCTATGCCAAATTTATACTATCCAAAAAAGCCTGCAATCTTTCATCCTTTGGATGATTAAATATTTCATCTGGAGTTCCCATCTCAGCAATCTTGCCTTCATTTAAAAATATTATTTTGTCAGAAACTTCTTTTGCAAATGCCATCTCATGAGTAACTATAATCATAGTTATCCCTATCTTCGTAAGTCCTTTCATAACCATAAGTACCTCACCAACAAGTTCTGGATCAAGAGCAGAAGTTGGTTCATCAAACAATATGACGTCTGGAGCCATAGCTAGAGTTCTTGCAATTGCAACTCTTTGCTTTTCTCCCCCTGATAACATAGCTGGATAAGTATCTGCTTTATCTTCTAATCCAACTTTATTTAAAAATTCCATAGCTGTTTTTTTTGCAGCTTCTGGTGTCATATCCTTAACAATTTTGGGACCACTCATTATATTTTCTAATACTGTCATATTGGGAAAAAGATTGAAATTCTGAAATACCATTCCAACTCTTTTTCTCATCCGATTAATTTCATGTGCTGTATTTTTCACAACTTTTCCATCAAATATTATTTTCCCACTATCTTTTTTTTCAAGGAAGTTTATACAACGGAGCAATGTACTTTTTCCAGATCCACTTGAGCCGATTATAGTCACGACTTCGCCACGCTCTACTTTTAAGTCTACACCCTTAATTACTTTTAATTTTTTGAAACTTTTATATAAATTTTGTACTTCAATCATTAAACTTACCTCTCATTACATTTTAATTTGTATTCAATATGCTTTAATAGTTTGCTTAATACATAAGTAAACATCATGTAAAAACAAGCAGCATCAAAATAAATTGGAAAAATAGAGTATGTTGCTGCTGCAAATTGTCTTGCAAGCATCATTGTTTCTGAAATAGTTATAACACTTGTAAGTGATGAATCTTTTATTGCTAAAATAAATTGATTTCCAAGTGTTGGAACTGCATGTTTAAATGCTTGTGGAAAAACAACATATCTAAAAGCTTCAAATTTAGTCATTCCAATTGAATATGACGCTTCTTCTTGTCCATAATCAACTGATTTAATAGCACCACGAAAAATTTCGCTAATATATGCACCATTATGAAATGCTAAACCAATTACTGCAGTAATAAATCTATTAATTGTAATTCCCATTTGTGGCAACCCATAAAAGATAAAAAATAGTTGCAATAGTAATGGTGTTCCACGAACAATTGCAACATAAAAATCACATATTATACATAATATCTTTATCTTAGTCATCTTCAAAACATTTACCAATATTCCAAAACCTGTTCCTAAAAGTATTGATAAAAAAGATAGTTCCAATGTAATAACTACACCTGGTAAAAAATTCGGTAAATACTTAATTGCTATAGAAAAGAACTCAAATATTCCATCCTTTGCTTGTAATAAAATTTCTAATATTCTCATAACTTACTATTCCCTCATTACTATCAAATATATAATCCATATATATATTTAATATTATTTTTCTAAAATATTAATACCAAACCAACGATTACTTATTTCTTCATAAGTTCCGTTTTTTATTATTTTTTTCAATGAATTATTAAGTGCTTCAAGTAAATCCTTGTCATCTTTACTTACAGCAATTGCAATGTCTTCTGTATAAAGCATGGGACCTACTGGAACTAAATTATACTCTTTTGGAGCTTGAAGTCCTACAAATCTACTAGTTACAATTCCATCTGAACGACCATCTGAAGCTGCCATAAAGTTTTCAACATCACCTTCAAATTGAAGTACTTCAGTAATATTATCCATACTTTTTAGTGCATCTTGAAACGTTGTTCCTGTAACAACCCCTACTTTACCATTCTTCAAATCTTCAATAGACTTATAATTCAAATCTGATTTTGTAAAAAATTGTGCTCCGTCAGTATAATATGGATCAGTAAAACTAACTTCTTCTAATCTTTTATCTGTAATAGCCATACTTCCAATAATAGTATCAAATCTTTTGCTCTTTAGCCCTCCAACTATACCGTCCCATTGTGTTGAAATTACTTCTGCCTCTACTCCCATGTCATTTGCAAGTGCATTTGCAATATCCACATCAAATCCTACTATATGTCCATCTTCATTCATATAATTAAATGGTGGATATGCTCCTGTTAATGCATATGTGAATTTCCCTTTTTCCTTAATCTTAGTTAATGTAGATTTATTGTCCTTTACTCCACAACCTACAACTGCACTAATCACTAATACAAACATAAATAATGTTAAAATCCTCTTTTTCATATACTTACCTTCCTTCTATAATTAAATATCATAATTTCTGAATTCAAAAAGTAACAACTTCAGTATACCACTAAGTTGTTACTTTTGGCAAGTTTTTGCAACAACTTGTTTTTATTTCAAAGTTGTTAATCTATATAAAAATAAGATATAATTCTATAATTTAGAATTATATCTTGCTAAAATGACACTATAAAAATTTAGACTTCTAAATGATTTCGAGATATTCAAGGATATATAAACTTATTCACACGGTCATAGCATTCTTCATCACCAACAAAATACAAAATATCATTTTCATGCAAAACTGCATATGGTCCTGGTGACATTTCAAGACAATCATTTCTTTTAATACAAATAACTGTTGCAGAAGTATTATGCCAAAAATTAATTTCTGATAGTGTTTTCTCTATATGTGGTGTATCTTTTGATAAGCATATTTCAAAGGGCATGAATGGATTTATTGATTTAAAGCGGTCTGTTTTATCAATTAGCTGAGATAATTTTTCTTTCAAATAATCATTTTCATTTTTTTGACGTTCTAAACTATTTAATATATCATTTTTTAAATCATTTATAGTTTTAACTTCATTATATTGTTTTAAAAATTTAATCGCTTTCTCACGAGATTTTATAATTACTCCACTACCTTTATTTGTCGCTACAACATCTATGTCTGATAATATACAAATAGCACGTCTTGATGTCTCTGATGATACTCCATACTGACTTGCGAGTACTGAGCGCGCATAAATTTTCTCACCAACTTCATAATCTCCATTTGCTATTTTAGATGCAATATCAACAGCAATTTGTTGATATATAGGACTTACTATTTTTACTTTTTTCTCCATACTAAAACTCTCTCTCTCATTAAAATTATCATAATAATATCTTTTAAAATGTATTTTATCACAATCCGTATACGGATACCATTATTTTTCATTAAATCTAGAAATAGCGTTAAGAATGTTATAATATTATAACTATAAACTTTATGTTTAATTTAATGAAAAGGAGATTATTTTATGCAAGAATTAGAAACTAGAATTATTGATATTGATGTTGAAAATATAAGAAGTATTTTATTATCAAATGGTGCTGAAAAAGTTAAGATGGAAGATCAAATTAATGATATATATGATTTTGAAGATGGAAGACTTCTAGAAAAAAAAGGATATGCTCGTATAAGAACTGTAAATGACATGCTTAATAATAAAGTTATATATTTCATGACTACAAAGAAAATGTTATCTCAAGAAATATTTAAAGTAATGGAAGAAAATGAGACAATAATAGAAAATAAACAAATGGGTGAAGGAATATTTAAGTCTCTTGGTTTAATTTTGAAAGAATCTAATAAAAAATATAGAGAAAGCTATAAATTATATGATTGCCTCATTGAAATAGATATAAATGATAAGAATTTCTGCCCATTTCCTTATATAGAAATAGAAACTACATCTGAAGAAAAACTAGAAAAAGTAGTTAAATTACTCGGCTATACATTAGAAGATACAACATCTCGAACTATTTATGATATTTTATCTCAAAGAGGATTACTTAATAATAATCCTAAAGGTGTATAAATCATTTCATATTTATAAAATAATTTAGCAATTTAAATTATAGTATTGCAAGTAAATATATGGTAATATATGTAAAGATGCAAATATACTTTTAAAATTAAATTTGTTTACTTTTTGTATTCAAGCTAAACATCTTTGCTTACAGGGGGAGGATATTATGGAGATTTATGATGAGAATATAAAATATTTAAAGTTACTTGCTAGGCAATATCCCACTATTGCAGAAGCATCTACTGAAATAATTAATTTAGAAGCAATTTTAAATTTACCTAAAGGAACAGAACATTTTTTAGCTGATCTTCATGGTGAATATGAACCATTTGTTCATGTTTTAAGAAATGGTTCAGGTGCTATTAAAATAAAAATCGAAGAAGTTTTTGGTAATTCATTAATGGACTCTGAGAAGAAAAGCTTGGCCACATTGGTTTATTATGCTGAACAGAAATTAGAAATCGTTTTAAAAGAAGAAAAGAATATAAATGATTGGTATAAAATCAACTTATATAGGTTAATTCAACTATGTAGATATACATCATCTAAATATACAAGATCAAAAGTAAGAAAAGCACTTCCAAAGGATTTTAGCTATATTATAGAAGAATTATTACATGAAGAAGCTGCTAACAATGATAAACAAGGTTATTATGATGGAATAATCAATACTATTATAGAGATTGATAGAGCAAAAGAATTTATAATCGCTATATCAAATCTAATACAGCGATTAGTTGTTGATAAATTACACATACTAGGAGATATATATGATAGAGGTCCAAGACCGGATATAATAATTGACACTCTTATGGATTATCATTCTGTTGATATACAATGGGGTAATCACGATATATTATGGATGGGAGCTGCTTCTGGTAATACTACCTGTATAGCAAATGTCTTAAGAATAGCAGCTAGATATTCTAATGTAGATGTAATTGAAGATATTTATGGGATAAATTTATTGCCACTTGCAACCTTTGCACTTAAATATTACAAAGATGACACCTGCACTGCTTTTATTCCTAAAAATAATGATGAAACTGGATATGGAACTTCTGAAATTGAGCTTATATCTAAAATGCATAAATCTATAACAATTATTCAATTTAAACTTGAATATGAAATAATAAAGAGAAGACCTGAATTTGAAATGAATCATAGATTGTTTTTAGATAAGATAAATTATAAAGACGGAACTATAACTTTAAATGATATCACTTATGAACTTAATGATAGAAGTTTTCCTACAATAAGCCCTAAGAATCCATTTGAACTTACAAGTGAAGAAAAAAAATTGATAGATAAACTTCAAATTTCATTTCTCAATAGTGATAAATTACAAAAGCATATTTTATTTCTTTACAATAAAGGAAGTATATATTTAACTTATAATTCTAATCTATTATTTCATGGGTGCATCCCTTTAAATAAGAACAAAACATTTAAAAGTCTAACTATTAATGGAGAAGAATATAAAGGTAAAAAACTTTTAGATAAGTTTGATTCCTTAGCTAGAGAAGGTTACTTTAATAATAGAGGTAGCGAAGAAAAGTTATATGGAATGGATATAATGTGGTATTTATGGAATGGAGCTTGTTCTTCTCTTTTTGGAAAAGAAGATATGACCACTTTTGAAAGATATTTTATTAATGACAAGACCACACATAAAGAAAAGAAAAATTCATATTATGATTTTAGAGATACAGAAGAACTGTGCAATTTAATCTTTGAAGAGTTTGGTTTAAATCCATCGGAATCTAGGATAATAAACGGACATGTCCCCGTAAAAAATAAATTTGGTGAAAATCCAGTAAAGGCACATGGTAAACTTATAGTTATAGATGGAGGGTTTGCAAAAGCATACAGAAATCAAACTGGTATTGCTGGATATACCCTAACCTATAATTCTTATGGATTACATCTTATATCTCATCAACCTTTTAAATCAATAGAAGATGCTTTTAATAATGAAATAGATATACTGTCTTCAAGAAAAATAGTTGAAAAATTAGATCGAAAAAAAGTTGGAGATACTGATGTAGGAAATGAATTAAAGAATCAAATTAAAGATTTGAAATTATTACTTAGAGCTTATAGAAAAGGCTTGATAAATGAGGTAAGATAAATATTGTATTTGATGAAGATACCCAAAATGAAAATTCACTTTGGGTATCTATCTTTTTTATTCTATAACAGAGCTCTTATAACTATAATTAAATTCTTCAACTACTACTAATGATACTGTTCCTTCTTTATCTTTTGACGATTAGTTTGAAAACTCCTGTGTACCCATATATTTATCATTGCCATTTATTACCCCTATACCAACTTTAGTATAAGACGCATTCATCATATTTGCTCTATGTTCAGATGAATTCCACCATTGGTTGAATAATTCAACTGCATCATAAGTATTATATGCTATATTTTCTCCAGTTGTAGTATATCTGTAACCGATTTCTTTAAGCCAATTAGTCCATTTTGTTCCATCTGAATTCGTATGGTCAAAGTAATTATATTGTATCATATGGTTACTCTTATACCTTGCTACTTGCAATAAAGTATTATCTATAGTTAATGGTTGTAATCCTACTTCTGTTCTTTTTTCATTCATCAATTCAAGAATTTTATTTTCAGCAGTAGCTTGTACACTTATCTTATAGTTTTGTGGCAGCGTAGGCAATTCGTTTACATCTACGTTAGTACTAATATTTACAGTTCCATTAAACTCTTGATTACTATTTATATTAGTTTGTGGTATTGCACCTATCGCTTGTCCATCCGAAGCAAATTCATATAGTTTATTTCCTACGTTAACTGATCCTACTAACATTTCTCCAGAGTTATTTAAACAATATGTTTTTGTATTAATTTTAACAACCCCTGTTTGCATTTCTCCTGTACTGTCCAAATAATACCACTTACCATTATCATTAATCCAACCAGTTTTCATTGCACCAGTTTTATCAAGATAGTACCACGTTCCACTATCACAAATCCAACCTGTATTCATTTTTCCGTTTGAATTAAAGTAATACCATGTATCAGAAATTGTTTTCCAACCATTAGCCATCGTATTTTCTTCTATATAACTCCAAGTACTATCCGTGTTTTGTCTCCACTGTGCAGATACTCCTAATGGTAATAGAGTAGTAATTGTTACTGCTACAACAACTACACTCACTAACTTTTTTAATGAAGCTTTCTTCATTAGTTTTTCCTCTTTTCCAATTCCTATTTAGACATTTTAACAAATTCAATATGATTATTTTTTATCTATTTTTTCATATATTCAAATTTATTACAAGTTTGTCCATGCACTAATTTTAACATATATTCGACATTTTTCAACTTTCATTTCACTCTTCTAATTGCAATAAAGAAAATTAGCTATGAATATCTCCTTAAAGCTAGAGTATTCCCCCTATTTTCAGTATAATATCCCCTTACCTCTTGTTTTGTAAATGTTTGCACGATTTTTATTTTAAATTAATTTTTAAATTATATTATATTCCCCCAAACTCTTATAGACCTATGTTTTAATAATTTAAATATAAATTCATATATTAAAATGTGGATAATATTTTAGTAGGAGTTATAATGTATACAAAAGGTGATTTTCATATTCACTCTACTTACTCAGATGGAGGATATACTCCCAAGGAAGTCGTTATGCTATCTAAGAAAAAAAATGTAGATATTATTTCTTTAACAGACCACAATAATACTTGCGGTATAGATGAAGCTATTCTAACTGGAGAAGAGTTTGGAGTTAAAATAATTCCTGGTGTTGAACTCTCTACTAGATATAATAATGCTAGAGTACATGTTTTAGGTTACTTTAAAGATGATAGTTATAAAAATGAACTCCTTGTTGAAGTACTAAAAAATGTAAAGGCTCATAAAATCTCTATTATTAAAAGTTTATTAGGAACCCATATAAATTTTTATGATAAAAAAGATAAACTGTATGTACAAACAGGAATTGAAATTCTAAAATTCTTTGGAGCTACAGTTATTTTAGCTCATCCTGTGCTTTTAAATAAAGATGATTTTAAGGATATTATAAGAATGAATTTTGATGGAATTGAAGCTAAATATTTCAGTAATAAAGATAAAGATACTGAATACTTTTTAAAAGTAGCTAAAGATAGGAAGTTACTATATACAGCTGGCTCAGATTTTCATAGCTGTAATGAACTTTATAGAACCCACGGAATAATAGGCGATGTGTATCTTAATGAAAATGAAATCTCTAACTTTTTAGTTGGTGGTAATTTAAATTATTTATAATTTTTATAGATACTCAACATGTGAAAACACTACTTATCCATATATTTCTCCCAAATAACGAAACATAGATTTGTTATGGTAATTTAGACAAAAATATTGTAACTATACTATAGAAAAACCCATATATAGTTACAATATTAATTATAAAGCTTTGTTACTATTTTATCCCAATTCTCTAGCATACATTCTGCTATTTTAGAATCATACATTATTCCTTTATTTTTTCTTATTTCATGTCTACATACTTCATCACTTATGCATTTTCTATATGGCCTATCACTTTTCATTGCATCTATAGAATCGCAAACTGCTAATATTCTTGCTGCAAATGGTATTTCTTCTGCTTTCAAGCCTTCTGGATACCCTTTTCCATCCCATCTTTCATGATGATATCGAACTATTTTAGGTATATCATTAAAAGTGCCTACTTTACTAAGTATATTATACCCAATATCGCAATGCTTTTTCATTAATTTCCACTCTTCAGCTTCTAATTTGCCTGCTTTGTTTAAAACTCTATCTGGCACTCCAATTTTACCGATGTCATGTAAGTCCCCTACAATATGCATAAAGTTTAATTCATCACCTGTCATTCCCAAAATTTCCCCTAAATTATATGCCATATGGCCCACTCTAGCTGAGTGACCAGATGTATAAAGATCCTTTGCTTCTAAGGCTGCGACCATACTTTTTATAATATCATGATACCTACTTTCTTTATCTTCTTCTAACATCTCTTCACTCCATTATAAGTTATTTTATTTCACTTATTCATATATTATCATATTCTTTAGTCTTTTTGTATAATTATACAGTATATTTAATTTAATTTTAACTATTTTTCTATACTAGTACTTATATCAATATGTTATCATTTTTTATAAAATAATACTCACAAAAAAAAAAGGGTTAAGACACTTTTTTTCTAAGCATCTTAACCCTCAAAATTTATTAGTTTTGTATTAAAAACTATTCTTCAATTAGTTCTATTTCTTTATTTTTTGTAATTCTTCAATATTTTCATCAGGCGATGGTACTCCAAAGTTTGGTGTTCCATCTTCATTCCATTTAATTACTTCTACTCTTGTATGCCTGTTTGGATCATATAATGGATCACCTGCAATTTCAGTATAATTTCTACCGTGATACACTAAAATATCTTCTGTTCCATCTTCTGATACAGTAAAACTGTTATGTCCTGGTCCATATTGACCATTTTCCCATGAAGTCTTAAATACTGGTTGTTGTGATTTTACCCATGAAGCTATATCTAACAAGTCACTATTTTCATCTGCTATAAGCATTCCTATACAATAATTTTCATCAGTAGCACTTGCTGAATAAGTTAAAAATATCTTACCATTTTTCTTTAATATTGCTGGACCTTCATTAACCCAAAACCTTACTATTTCCCAGTCTAATTCTGGTTTTGTTAAAAGCACAGGCTTTGTTTTTAATGTCCATGGATTCTCCATTTCAGCAATGTATAAATTTGAATGAGATTCTGGTTCAACTTCTGTTTCTTCTTGTGCCCATACATAATAAAGTTTATCTTTATGTTCAAATGTAGTTGCATCAAGAGCAAATGATTCCCATCCTGTTTTTATTTGTCCTTTCTCTACCCAATTATCACTTAATGGATCTTCATTAGGATTTTCAATTACATACATACGATGATTAAATGTAATTCCTTTTACTTCACCATTTGCTGCTGCTGCAAAATATATATACCATTTGCCTTGGATAAAATGAATTTCTGGTGCCCATATTAAGTTACTCATTTCGCCTTCATCAGGTTTTGTCCAAGCTGTGAAAGTTTCTGCTTCGCTTAAACCTTGTAATGTTTTTGATTTTCTAATTTCAATACGATCATATTCAGGAACTGATGCTGTAAAATAATAATACCCATCAGTATGCTTATAAATTAATGGATCTGCTCTTTGAATAACTATTGGATTTTTATAACCTTTTTTTAACATAAAACTTACTCCTTAATTATAAAATTATTTAACATATTATAAATATTGCTACCTACAAGCCTATCTATATATTCTTATTTATATTAAATAACATCTTATACTTTAATATTGTTTAAACAAAAGTATTCTTAACTCCCGATAAAATAAATTAGATTATCTTAAATAAAAATTTAATTTATTGTAAAGTCCTTTATATACGTATATTATATAATTTAATTATATACTGTCTATACATTTATAGCAATAGTTCATTTTATGTTTTAATAAAATCATTTATGTATGTTTGAACTAAAAATATGTAAACAAAAAAAGTCATAACTTTTACAGTATGACTTCTTTTTCATTAGCATCTTGTATTATATTCAATAATTCTTTTCCATAAGCTTCAATCTTCTTAGTACCAACACCTCTAATTTCTAATAGTTCATCTAAGGTTTTGGGTTTACTATTTGATATGGCAATTAAACTTGTATCAGAAAATATTATATATGGTTTTATTCTTTCTTTATAAGATTTTTCTTTTCTCCATTTCTTTAAAGCATCAAATAATTCTTTATTTAAAATTGTTTCTTCCTTATCTAAAATCTTAAATACTACTGTTTCCTTACTTTTTAATATTTTTATTGATCTGCTATTTAGTCTCAGCATCGAGTATGTACCTTCCTTTAAATCAACATACCCTTCATTTAATAAGCTTTTAATTAAATCTTTTATAAATGTATTTCCATACTCCTTCATTATTCCATATGTCGTTACTTTATCTAAATTATTTTGTATTATCTTAGGTCCTTTAAATCCCTTTAATATATCCACAAGTACTGATATTCCATATTGTTCTTTAGTTCTAAAAACTGTTGATAAAATCATTTGACTTTCTCTTGTAAAATCTTTTAATTCATCATCATTTAAACAATTACTACAATTATTACAGTAACTCAATTTGTGTTCATTTCCAAAATAATTTAATATATATTTTCTGTAACATTCTTTCAAATTACAATAGTCAATCATAGCTTGAAATTTTCTAAGTTGCATTTCTTTTCTATTCATTGAAGCGCTCTTATTTATTATATATTCCACTCTTCTTATATCAGCCTCGCAATAAAATAAATAGCAATTGCACTGTTCTCCATCTCTTCCCCCTCTACCTACTTCTTGATAATAGGATTCTATATTTTGAGGGAGGGTAAAATGTACTATAAATTTAATATTAGACTTATCTATTCCCATACCGAAGGCATTAGTTGCAATAATTATATCCAAGTTTTCATATAAAAAATCTTCTTGAAATTTTTCTTTTTCTTCACCTTTAAGTCCACCATGATATTTCCCTACATTATATCCTAAGTCCTTTAAATAATAATGAAGCTCATCTACTTCTTTTCTAGATGCGCAATAAACTATTCCTGCGTTATCCTCATTTTCTCTGATTATATCTTTAAGGATTTCAAGCTTATCTACTTCTTTTAACACATTAAGATTTAGATTTTCTCTATTAATATCTCCTTTATATACATATGGGTTATTTAAACCCAGAAGTTTTATTGAATCTTCTCTAACCTCTTCAGTTGCCGTAGCTGTAAACGCTGATATAATAGGTTTGTTTTTAAGAATATTATAAAAACTTGAAATTTCTCGATAACTCTTCCTAAAATCATGTCCCCATTGTGATACACAATGAGCTTCATCTATTGCAATTTGAGAAATATGAAGGTCTTTAATCATATCTCTGAATATTTTTGATTCAAGTCGTTCCGGTGAAATATAAATTATCTTATATTCTCCAATGGATGCTTCTATCAATATATTTTTTATTGTATCCATACTTTGAGTACTATTAATATATGCTGCCTTAATTCCAATACCTACAATATTATCTACCTGGTCCTTCATAAGTGAAATGAGTGGTGATATTACTATTGTTATACCTTGAAATATTATTGCTGGAATCTGATAACAAACAGATTTTCCAGCACCTGTTGGCATAAGACAAAAAGTGTCTACACCATTCAAAATGCTATTTATAATTTCAAATTGACCTTTTCTCAAAGTATCAAATCCATAATACTTTTTTAAAGCATAAAAAATCTTCTGTTTATTATCCATGTTTAATTACCTTTCCTTTAAAAGTTGGAAAATCCTTTTTAATAATAGTATATACCACAGATTCAAATTCTTAAACAAAAAATAATATACCCACTTCAAATAGTTAATAACTTTCTATTTGAAATGGGTATATTAAACTTAAATAGGTTCTATCTTTTATAATTATTTTTATTATGCTTGTCCTGCAACTAATTGTCCTAAATTTTGTATAAATTGTTTTTGATCCCCTTCTGGTACCCAAAATTTATCTTTCTTTGTAAATGTATAATTTTTTTCCTTAGTGTCTTCACTAAAAGTTGCATTTTTCAATTCATTTGCTAAATTTTCAAGAGATAATTCTGAGTATTTGTCCATAGCTTGTTTTTGATCAGTAAGTCCTAAAGCTTTTACAGATTCAAGGGCATCATTCCCAGCCTTAGTTCCAAGTTTTGTCATATCAACATAAGTTGTCTTATATTTAATTTGTGCTGCCTTACCATCATTTGATACTTCTTCTATAGTAACAGTGGCCTTCTTTACTAATTCATTTGCTGCATCTAAAATCTTTGTCATTTGTTCATCTGTAGAAGTTAATCCTTGTGCAGCATATTGAGTTTTAAGAGTCTTTATACCTTCTGCCTTATTTTTTTCTATATCAGCTTTTGCATCTTCTTCTTTCATATTAATTTTAGATATATTAGAAATGTCACCAGATCCTAGCTCCCAATATATTTGAGCCGATTCTTTTGCTGTAAATTCCTTACCGCACCCTGTAACTACGCAACTTAGTAATAACATAGTTATTAGCAATAATGCGGTGAACTTTTTGTTTTTCATTATTATTTCCCCCGTTTTTATTAATTTTAATACTTGGATTATTTTTCAACATTTAGGATTATATCATACTTTATTACCTATCTTGTACTTATTTCCATATAAAAATTATATGTAGGACAACTAAATTCACTATAAACTTATATCTTTTTATTATAATTTTCCAGTAAAATCATTCATAATGCTGTAACTTCTTCAAGTATTAATTATTTTTTGCAATTTATCTATAATTATCAAAAGCCACTATTTCCAATTGGGAATAGTGGCTTTTATAGCATAATAGTAGTAACAATAAAGATATATTTAATAAACTTCAACTTATTAAATTTCATTATTTATATTGAAATATACATAAATTCACAAAATCATAGAAAACTATTGCAATAATTTTCTATAGCTTCAGCAACTATCTTTGCATGTGCCACTGCTTCAACTACAGTTCTTGCTCCTGTAACAACATCTCCTGAACCAAATACTCCTGGTCTTGTAGTATTGCCTTGTTCATCTGTAATAATAAGTCCTGCTTTATTAGTTTCAAGTTTAGTTGTATTAGAAACTATATTTGTTTTAGGTGTTTGACTTACTGCGATAATTATGGAATCGCATTCAAATAATTCTTCTACTTTATTATCTATTTTATTAGAAATTCCATCCTTTGCACTCTCAGTATCAATTAACTTTATACCTTCCTCAGTTATTTCTACTGGAGACCTAAATAATTTAAATTTAACACCATCTTCTTTAGCTTCTTCTATTTCTTTATTAGTTGCACTCATCTTTTCAAAGTAACCTCTATAAATAATTGTAACTTCATCACAGCCATTTCTTTTTGCTGTTCTTGCTGCATCCATAGCAACATTTCCTGCTCCTATTACTGCAACTCTTTTACCTAACCTGTATGTTTCTGGTGATCTTAAATAGTCTATTGCAAAATGCGCATTTCCTAAGGTTTCTCCCTTAATATTTAAAGTCTTAGGATTCCATACACCTGTCCCTATAAATACAGCTTTATAATCTTCTTCAAACAATCTATCTATGCTTATAACTGGTCCTATAAGAGTATTTGGCCTTATCATAACACCAAGCTCAATAAGCTTATCTTCCAGCTTATCAATTAAATTATTAGGTAATCGATATTCTGGAATTCCATATCTTAATACACCTCCAATTTTTTCATTTGAATCAAAGATTGTAATTTTATATCCCTTTTTTGCTAATATAAACGCAATTGTTAATCCTGCTGGACCTCCTCCTATAATTGCAATTCTATCCTTAATTCTAGAAACATTTTTAAATTTAATTTCATTTAAATATTTTCCAGATATCTCTTTTTCAATCTCATAAAACTTTATTGGCTCACCTTTTATTCCTCTTACACAATGTCCTTCACATTGATCTTCATGAGGACAAACTATTGAGCATATAATTGAAAGTGGATTATTATTAAACAATATTTCCCCTGCTTCTTTAAGCTTACCTTCTTTATAAAGAGTTATAACTTCTGGAATCGGAGTATTAATCGGGCAATATTCTTTACACTTTGGTTTTTTACATAATAAACATCTATTGGCTTCATTTAATAAGAATAACTTCATATTATATCTTCCTTTCATACCATGTATATATTAAAATTAATTTTGCTTTCAAACTATATCTAGTGACATTTTTCTATTTGGCTTTTGAAATACTACTTCCAGTCTTTCTATATCTTTAGAAGATAAAGTTATTGATGTAGCTTTAGCATTTTCTATAACATGATCTACTGTTGATGCTTTTGGAATTGATATAATATTCTTTTCCCGAATTGTCCAGGCAAGTGCTATTTGTAGTGGTTTCACACTATGCTCTTCAGCAATTTCATCTAAAGTTTCATTTCTCAATAACTCATTTTTTAATAATCCACCTTGCGCTAATGGACAATATGCTATAGTTGGAATATTCTTTTTTCTTTGCCAAGGCAATAAATCAAATTCTATCCCTCTTGAGCCTAAATGATATAGTACTTCGTTTACTACACAGTTTCCACCCATTGATTTATTGAGTAACTCTTCCATATCATCTGTATCAAAATTAGATACTCCCCATCTTAAGATCTTGCCTTCTTTTTTTAACCTTTCCATTCCTTCTATAGTTTCTTCTAATGGAATTCCACCTCTCCAGTGAAGAAGATATAAATCTAAATAATCTGTTTTTAATCTTTTCAAACTATTTTCACAAGCTTTTGAAATTGAATTTAACCCTGCATTATTAGGATAAACCTTTGAAATTAAAAATACATCTTTTCTAATATCATTAATAACTTCGCCAACTAATTCCTCTGATAAACCATCTCCATACATTTCAGCTGTATCAATTAAGTTCATTCCAAGTTCTAACCCAAGCTTTAAAGATTTTATTTCTTCATTTTTTTTGCTATAATTTTCTCCCATATACCAAGTACCTTGTCCCAAAGCTGATACTTTAGTTCCATCTGGCAATATTACTTTTCTTTTTTCAACGTAATCTCTAATTTCTGATATTTCATTGTTAGTCATCTAATATTATCCTTTCATCAATCATATTAAATTTAGCAAAGAGCTCTCAAAATATTTCCATAAATATACATCAATAAAAAACTAAAACTTTTTTATTGATGTATATTAGATTTTAATTTCATATTTATTTAATATTTAAAGTTCTATACCCTGTAGAAAAATTTACAATATTTACGAGCCTATCTTTATTCATAAAATTTCTTAAATTCTTAGCACTAATTTGAACAATACTTTCTAAAGTTTCTGGAATATGATATCCTCCAGAAACATGAGGAGTAATTATTATATTCTCTATATCCCATATTCTATGATTTTCTGGAAGTGGTTCTGGATCAACTACATCTATTCCAGCGCCTAAAAGATGTCCACTTTCTACTGCATAACATAATTCATCTGTATCAAGCACATTTCCCCTACCAACATTTAATAACACCGCTCCATCTTTCATAAGTTTAAACTTTTCTTTAGAAAACATTTTATAAGTTTCTTTTGTTCCAGGTATAGTTAACGCTACAACATCTACAATTGGAAGTAACTCATCTATTTTATCCATTAAGTATAATTCATCAATAAAATCTGGTTTTTCTGTATTTGTTCTCCTTACTCCTATTATATAACCACCAAATGCTTTTACTCTTTTCGCAAATTCTCCACCAATATTTCCAAGTCCTATAATTAAAACTCTAGAACCATAAATGGATTTAACTTCACCTTCATCTTTCCAAAGATGTAGCTTTTGATTATTTCTATAAATATGAAGTTTTTTAAATAATTGAAGAAGAACTCCTATCATATGTTCAGATATTGCTAAACCATATGCACCTGTTGCATTTGTTAGCAAAATCTCTTTTTTTAGTATACCTTCCTTTATATAATCATCACTTCCAGCACTATTTAATTGTAACCATTTTAAATTGGGCGAACCTATAAGCATTTCTGCTGGTGGATTTCCAATGATAATATCTGCTTTTTGAACTATTGATTTATCTACATCCAACGGTGTTCTATATATATAATTAGCATTCGGTGCTTCAATTTCAATTAATTTTCTTTGCCTTTCATTTATAGGTAATAATATAAGTATATTATTAATATTCATAACTTCACCTTCACTCATCTTTAATCATTTCATTATATAATAAAAACATGAACTTATCTTTATATAATAATTTCATGTTTCTATTAAATGGTTATATAATATTTATTGGTTAATATTTTATCTAAATCTTATGGTTATATTGAGATTACATATTTTATTTAAGTAAATATGTGATATTTTATTTATTATCTAACTAGGCTAGGTTTCTTGTTATTAAATTTCCAACCTGGAATTAAAAATTGCATTCCTTCTGCATCATCTCTAGCTCCTAGATTATTATCCATGTATAATTTATGAGCTTTCATAATTTGTTCTCTATCAATTTCAACTCCAAGACCTGGTTTCTTAGGTACTTCTACAAATCCATCTTTAATTTGTAATGGTTCCTTAGTTAATCTGTCGTATCCTTCTTGCCAAATCCAATGAGTATCTATTGCTGTTATATTTCCTGGCGCTGCTGCTGCTGTATGAGTAATCATAGCTAAAGATATATCAAAGTGATTATTTGAATGTGATCCCCAAGTTAATCCCCATTCATTACATAATTGAGCTACACGTACAGTTCCTTGCATAGTCCAGAAATGACAATCTGCAAGTGGAATATCTACTGAATTTAATATTACAGAGTGTCCCATTTCTCTCCAATCAGTATTAATCATATTAGTAGCTGTTGGAAGTCCTGTTGCTTTTTTAAATTCAGCCATAATTTCACGACCTGAATATCCGTTTTCAGCTCCACATGGGTCTTCACAATAAGTTAAAATTCCATGCATATCTTTACAAAGACTGATTGCTTCTTTTAATGACCATGCTCCATTTGGATCAAGAGTAATTCTAGCATCTGGGAAACGTTCTTTTAAAGCTTTTATTGCTTTAATTTCTTCCTTTCCTTCTAATACTCCACCCTTTAATTTGAAATCAGTGAATCCATATTTTGCGTTTGAAGCTTCAGCTAATTTTACAACAGCTTCAGGTGTCATAGCTTCTTCATGACGAACTCTATACCATTCATCTGAACTATTTTCTTCACTAACATAAGGTAAATTTGTCTTTTTTCTATCAGCAACATAGAAAAGATATCCCAACATTTTAACTTTATCTCTTTGTTGTCCATCCCCAAGTAATGCACAAACTGGTACATCTAAATATTTTCCAAGTAGATCAAGTAACGCTGTTTCTACAGCTGTAACAACATGGATAGTTGTTCTTAAATCAAACGTTTGCAATCCTCTCACATCTGAGTCATCATTAAATTCATCTCTTATTTTATTTAAAGTATTTCTATAATCTCCAATTGATGATCCTACAATAAATTTTTCTGAATCCTTTAGTACTTTATATATTTTTTCTCCACCTGGAACTTCTCCAACACCTTCATTTCCACTATCATCTGTTAATATAACAATATTTCTAGTGAAATATGCTCCATGTGCTCCACTTAAATTTAATAACATACAATCATGTCCTGCAACTTGATAAGCTTCCATTTTAACTATTTTAGGTGTAGCCATTTTTATCACTCCATTTTTATTATTAATTTTTATTCAGTTAATTCTCCTGTAAACTTATACTGATAAGGTTAATTATCTAAATATATAATTAACAAATAATTTTATGCCTCATCAGTATTAGCTATTATTTAAATTAAAGTATACGGACTTTTTTAAATTTATCTTATTGTCATTATTAGGCTTTAGTTAGGCATAATCAAAAATAGAATTGTAATATTAGGTTTCTGATATTTTTAGAGATAGAATATTTTAAAAATAATGTTACAATCCTATCATAATCTGGTAGCTTGTTTGATTTTGTTTGAATTTTTTGTGTTAATTTATAATTTTTTCATTAAATGTTTATTATCTATGAACTTCAGTGTTCGCTAATTTTTCATAGTATTTTACTAAGCTTGAGTGGTCTTCCATTTCATGTCCATCGACCTTTAAGAATTCCATCATTTCACGTACAGCAGTTGTTAATGGTAGTGGAACCCCTATTCCATGAGAAGTTTCTATTACATTATTTAAATCTTTTATATGAAGATTTATTCTGAATCCTGGATCAAATTTTCTATCCATAATTAAAGGTGCTTTTGCATCTAAAACTGTACTTCCAGCAAGACCTCCTCTGATTGCATTGTAAACAAGTTCTGGACTAACTCCAGCTTTTTGAGCTAATACTAAAGCTTCTGATACAGCTGCTATATTTATAGCTACTATAGTTTGATTACAAAGTTTTGCTATATTACCAGCACCAATTTCTCCAACTCTTACTACAGAACCAGCCATTGCTTTCATCAAGTCAAGATATTTATCAAAAATTTCTTGCTTTCCTCCAACCATAACAGAAATTGTTCCATCTATAGCTTTTGGTTCTCCTCCGCTTACTGGTGCATCTAACATTTCAACACCTTTTTCTAATAATGCTGCCCCAATTTCTCTTGATGCAAGTGGTGCAATTGAACTCATATCTATTAGAGTTAATCCTTTATGTGCTCCTTCAATTAATCCATTTTCTCCAAAAACTACGTCTTTAACGTTTGGTGAATTTGGTAGCATTGTTATAACTACATCACATTTTTCTGCTATTTCTTTATTAGTTGTACAAACTTCTGCTCCAAGTGCCTTTAATTCTTTTAAAGTCTCTTTATTACGATCATTAATTAATAACTCATGACCAGCCTTTACTAAATTTTTACTCATAGGTTTTCCCATGATTCCAAGTCCTATAAATCCTATTTTCATTGTTAATCACTCCTAGTTTTTATTATTTTTTGTTTTTAAGTTCTAAACTTTAAAAAACTATTTTATGTTATAAACTTCTAAGTCTTTTAAAACTACAGCTAATTTTGCACGGTTTTCATTGCTTATTGCTCCTACTGGTTTTAAGGCAACCCCTACATCAATTCCAACTAATTGTACTGCTTCTTTTATAAGTCCTGGGAAAGTTGCAAGCGCATAAGCATTTCTAAGTGGTACTAATTTATTTTGTAATTCTTCAGCTTTTTTTAGGTCTCCATTCATAAATGCATTATAAATTCCTACAGATATCTTAGGTGCAATATTAGCACTTGATGCAATAGCTCCTTTAGTTCCATTAACTAAGCCATGATAGATTAATGTGTCTATTCCGCATAATACTGAGAAATCTTCTTTACCTTTTGTAAGTTCTAGATATTTATCCATTCTTTCAGAACTTCCACTACTATCTTTTATACCTATTATGTTTTCTACTTCTGATAATTTTAAAGCAGTTTCTGGCATTATTGAGTTATGAGCTCTACCATCGCATCCATATAAAATTATTGGTGTTTTTACCGAATTCGCTATAGCTGTATAATGGTCTATTAACTCATCTTGTGTTGGTGATATAAAATATGGAGTTATTACTGAAAGAGCTGAAATTCCTCCAACTTTTTCTGCCATTTGTGCAGTTTTTATAGAATTATTAGTCGTAATTTCACCAGCTCCTGCATAAACTGGTACTTTCCCATTTACATGTTCAACAGTAACTTCCATAACTCTTTGTTTTTGTTTATCTGTTAGTCCATAGATTTCACCAGTACTTCCTAAAATAAATACTCCATGAACTCCAGCTTCTAAAGTATAATCAATAATTTTTTTCAATGAATTTTCCATTAAATTTCCTTGCTCATCTAAAGGTGTTACTAAAGCAGGGATAATTCCACTAGGTTTAAACATACTAAATTCCCCCATTCTTTACTTAATTTTTTTTTCATTACTCATATATAAATTTATTATTCTATATGCTGCCTCTTTAACAAGTTCTGAACCATTTTTAATTGCTTCATCTAATTCCATAGGTTTATCTATTATGCTAAATATACCATCAAATCCCACTTCATATAATGATTCCGTACCTTCCCCTATTGAGCCTGCAAGGGCAATTACTGGTATATTTTTTTTCTTTGCTTCACTCGCTACACCAAAAGGTGTTTTTCCAAATTTAGTTTGATAATCTATTTTGCCTTCCCCTGTAAAAACCAAATCACAATCTTTTAATTTTTCACTAAGCTTACTTTCTCTAATAATAATATCTATTCCACGTTCTAATTCAGCTTTAATTACTGCAATAAATGCAGCTCCCATGCCTCCTGCTGCTCCAGCTCCTGGAACATTAATCACATTCATATCAAATGTATTTTCTAATATTTCTCCATAGTGATGTAATTTTTCATCTAAAACTTTCATCATTTGTTTATCTGCACCTTTTTGCGCACCAAATATGAATGAGGCTCCATTTTCTCCACAAAGGGGATTTTCAACATCACAAGCAATTTTTATGTTACATTCTATAATCCTTTTATCAAAGTTTGTCATATCAATTTTATATAACTGATCTAACTCAATGGCTCCATCTTGAAGTTCCTTGCTATCTTTATTTAGGAATTTAACTCCTAAAGCTTTAAGCATTCCTGTTCCACCATCGTTTGTGGCACTTCCACCTATTCCAATTATGAAACTTTTACAGCCTCTATCTAATGCATCCTTTATCAATTGACCTGTTCCATATGTAGAAGCTATAAGAGGGTTTCTTTCATTTTGCTCTAAAAGTGGTAATCCTGATGCAGCTGCCATCTCAATTACAGCTGTCTTTTTATCACCTAATAAACCATAAAATCCTTTTATGTCTCTCATAAGTGGATCTTTTACTTCTACAATTATTGTTTCTCCATTTGTAAGTGAAACTAAAGATTCAACTGTTCCTTCCCCACCATCTGCCATGGGTACTTTTTCAATTATAAAATCTTTACTATATTTATTAAGCCCCTCTTCTATAGCGCTTGCTACCTCAAGAGCTGTTAAACTCCCTTTGAACGAATCAGGTGCTATAACTATTTTCATAATTCACCTCCTAATCTTAATTATAATTATAAAATGTCGAAATAACTCTTTTCTAATATTTTGTCAAATAATTTATCTGATAACTTTTACACAATTTTATTATACTTAAATTAAAATCTCCAAACAATGTGCATCTAATATAAATAACATAACATATTTATTGATTTTTTTGTGCAATTCATACAGCAAAAAATATTGTTTGTAATTTACATTTTAAGTCCCACTATTCTATTCAAAAAATAGCTTATATTCATTATTTTGATTAATATGAATTATATTGTGATTCATTCCCCAAAAGAGACTTTTTCCATATGCCTACATTCACACTTTAATTGATATTCCTATTTAGTTGTTCTTAGGATCTGCCATAAACTCAACCAAAGAATCTCTTTTTTCATCCAAGTATTTCCCCCATTCAGCAGTATCCACAAATGGATTTTCATCAGGATGTTCTTTCAAATAAGCTACCTTTTCTATAAGATTATTGTTATTTGTGTGGTTTCCTAGAAATACATCTACATTCTCATTTCGGACTTTATCTAGCGAATTCAGATAAATTTGTCTGTTCTTATATTCTATATCTCCAATTTCAATAAGGTAATTTTTTTGAAGAGTGTTGAAACCAAAACCTCCATAATAACCTGCCCGTTTTAC
Source organism: Clostridium gelidum (assembly GCF_019977655.1). Classification (NCBI taxonomy): domain Bacteria; kingdom Bacillati; phylum Bacillota; class Clostridia; order Eubacteriales; family Clostridiaceae; genus Clostridium; species Clostridium gelidum. Next base: position 1,139,891 of record NZ_AP024849.1, on the reverse strand, counting down.
TTCTGCTCCATCAAAAATATTGAAGAAACAAGCAATTGTACCCATAGTATGTCCAGGAACCATATAAAATTGAATTTCAGTATTTCCAAATTTTTTTATATCTCCATCATGAATAATCTCATCAGGTTCAAAGATTGAATCACCAATATTAGCACTATCCTGAATATAAGAAAGCTCTGGATGTTCTTTGAACATTAGAGCATCTGGTTCTCCAAGATATACCTTACTTCCAAACATTTTGCGCATAAAATTAACTCCACCAACATGATCCACATGTCCATGAGAAAGTACAATCCATTTAATATCAGCTGGATTAAATCCTGATGACCAAATTGTATGTATCAGCATATCTGTGGCACCACAGTTGCCTGCATCAATCATTAAAAGTCCATCACCAGTATCAACAATATGGACACATACCCAGCTATCACCAACATAATAAACATTACCATATATTTTGAAAGGCTCCATATATCTACTCTCCTGATCGAGCAATACACGTCCCATAGGGTGATTTCTAATCTCCTTTTTTTGTTTCAACCGATTTTCATATTGTTCACGTATAGTCATAATTTTCCTCCCCTTTAAACTTATTTTTATATTAAAATATATAGCATCTTTTATAACATCTTATAAATTTTTATTTGAACTCCAGCTACTCCATCTTCTCTTGGACCTAATGTTCCTACGTAAACGCCATAATTTAACCATTCATATTTACCTCTTGGCGCATGAAAAGAAGGCGTTGTTGCAACTAATGAATTCTCTTTTACTCTGCTCTTATATCCTAAATTTTCTATAGCGATATAACACCCATCATCAGTCTTTAATAAGTATTTTGCAAACACTCTTGCTGATGTTACGTTGTCAACACTGTCTCCACCAAATCCCATATTCCAATCAGCTCCGCCTGGCACTACTTCCCCTCTTATTTTTTCACCTTCGAAACTGCCTCCGGTAATTAAAATTGCACGAAGATACCCAAAATCATTCGCTCCAACTTCAAGTCTTTCTGGACAATCTACCTTCAATTCCATAATTAGCTCAGCATCTAATTTTGTGATCATATTTCATCCTTCTTTATTTAATCTATTTTTCATATTATTCAACTAACCTTAACATTTATCATCATATGTTAAGGTTAGTATGTTAAATTACATTCTCCTAATTGCTTAATTTAGACGTTTCAATTATTTTCTTTATCATTTCAATTCTTCCATCTATAAATTTTCCCCATACAAATTCATCAAAAAATGGATTGAAAGTATCAGTAATTTTATCTACTAGGGCAAGCATATTAGTTTGATTTGGATGTGAGCCAAGGGCAATATCAATTTTCATATTTCTTACCTTCAAAAGACCATTTAAAAAATCATCTCTCATAGAAATAGGCCATCCGTTACTTTGAATAGTTTCATCATTTAATGTATTTACCCCAATTCCCCCATGCATACCACAGTGATATACATTACCTTCTTCATCTTTATCATCAAAGAAGAATGATGTGGTACCTGGTGTATGTCCTGGTGTATGAAGAGTATTAATTGTCATATCTCCAAGTATTATTGATTTATTATCATCATAATATTCATCTGGTTTAAAGCTTCCAAAAGCATAACCTTCTGTGTAGATTAAATCTGGTCTTTCTGTTAAGAAATACTCATCTTCTTTGCCCATATATAATTTTGCTCCAGTATACTCTTTAATTGGACGTAATCCTCCACAGTGATCATAATGTGCATGGCTTAATAAAATTATCTTTATATCCTTAGGATCAAAGCCAAGTTTTCTTATGCTTTCTAGTACAAGATATACTTGATTATGCATAGTTGTATCTATAAGTATTAATCCTTCACTTGTTTCAATTAAATATGCTCCTACCCAGCTGTTTCCCACATAATATACGTGTGGTGCAACCTTAAAAGGTTCTACTGCTACTTCCCATGGTCTTTCACAACCTTGAATAAGTAAATCTCGTGGATTATTTAATTTAACATTTATATTTTCTTTCATGAAAAATCTTCCTTTCAAATTGGGATAAAGCGAGTTATGAAGTACTTTAAATAAAAATAATTTAAAGTATCTTTCATCCTCGCTCATAGAAATATTTAAAACTATCTAAACTTATAGATTGTAAAATCCTTGTTTAAGTGTTTTTATAATTAGATTTTGACCTTCTTCGAATTCTTGCTGGCAATTAATAACAAATCCATGTTTGCTATTTAAAAATCTCTTAACCTTTACTTCTACGCCAGCTTGTGCCATCATAATAGCATATTTTTCTGCTTCAGCTCTTAAACTGTCATATGCTGAAGTAATAACAAGTGCTGGTGGTAAACCTATTAACATTTCCTCTGTAGCAAGTACCATTGATACTAACGGATTATGCTTATCCTCTTCATTATCTACATAAAGAGCATTAAATTTTCTTGCTCTATCTGGCGGAATAAGATCACCTTCTAACATCTTCTCTTCTGGATCAGTAACAGCATCCATAAACGGATAATCTATTATTTGATACTTTAATTTAAAATCCTTGCTTTTATTTGCCATTAGTGCAATTGCTGCAGTAAAGTTACCACCTGCACTATGTCCACCAAGTATAACATTTTCTGTATCAATATTTAATTTCTTTGCATTTTCAAATGCCCATTTAACAATAGCATAACACTCATTAAGTCCTTCTGGAAATGGATGCTCTGGTGCAAGCTTATAATCAATATCAATTACTTTGCATCCTACGTGTGCAGCAATCTTACTGCAGAATACTGTATCTCTTTTAGCATATGGTCTTACAAATCCACCTCCATGAATATTAATATAAAGTGGATATATATCCTTATTTTCCTTTGGTGTTATTATGTAAACATGAGATTCTCCTTCACTTGTTTTTATGAATCTCTCATCACAATCCACTAGATCTAAATTTTTTTCGTATTCTGGTGTAATCAAAGTTGTAACTACATTGGTAGCTCTAACTTGTCTCGCCATTTCTAATTTTTCTTCATAAGAAAATTCCATTTTTCACACTTCCCTTGTAAATTATATTTAACTTTTCTAACACTTATTTCATTACTCCAATATTAAACCAACAAAATAATTACAGTACAATTTTTATAAAATTATTTACCTGAGTCGACAGCTGCCTATTTTGTTGCAGGTTCATTTAATTGTTTAGGAAGTGTTAATGAAATTAGTAATCCTATAACACAGAATCCAAAAATTAAATACCAGCTTAATTGCATATTTCCAGTACTATCTTGGATGTATCCAATAGCTAATGGTGCAATTAGACCTCCTGCATTAGACGCCATATTTAATATTCCTCTTGCACTTCCAGCTTTTTCAGGCGACATTAATCTTGGTAACATTACCATTATATTTGTTCCTGTGCCTTGAAGAAATAAACATGCAAAGCATAATATTCCAAAAGAAACCCATGGACTACCTTGTAATATCATTGCTAATAGTAAAAATCCTGAAAACATTATTGGACACATACCAGCAAAAAGTCTTCTCTTCTGAGTCTTATCAGATATAGCACCAATTGATAAAACACCAATTAATACTGCTATGTTTGGAATCACACTAAGCCATCCTGTTTGAGTCATTCCTGTTTTAGTTATGCTTTTTATGATTGTTGGCATCCAAAATGCTAATCCTAACGTACCTAATGATGAAAATAAATATATACAGCATAATTTCCATAAATTTTTATCTTTTAGAATTTCTAATAATGGTGCTTTTTCAGTAGTTTTCTTATTTATTTTCTCTGCTTCTAATTTTGTAAGTAAATAATCTCTTTCTTCTTCACTTAACCACTTAGCATCTACTGGACGTTCTACAAGAAATAACATCCATAAAATAAGTAAAACTAAAGATATTGCTGCTGCAAAATGGAAAAGATATCTCCAGCTATGACCTACTAATATCGTTGCTGACATAGGTCCCGCTACAATTTGAGAAATAGAAGCACTAGCTAAAAGAGCTGCTGTAGCTCTTCCTCTTTCTTCATTAGGAAACCAATTTGCCACAATTGTAATTAATGCTGGCATAATTGCCCCTTCACAAAAACCTAAAAGAAACCTATAAATTAATGCTTCAGTACTAGTATTACATGATCCTAAAAGATATAGTACTACTGTCCATCCAAACATTGTTGCCCCAAGTAATTTTTTCGACTTACCTTTTGCAGCTAAATTACCACCTGGAATTTGTAGAAATAGATACCCTATAGAAAAAACTGTACCTAACAGTCCAGACATACTTGCAGTCATTCCCAAGTCTTTCATCATACCACCTGGCAAAGCAAAACTAATAACTGACTTATCAATCCATTGAACCAAATTGGCAACTAATATTATTGGTATAATTCTAAACCAACGTGCTTTAGGAATTTTATTTACATTTAACTCCATAAAAATTCACTCCTCTTAATTATTACGTTTACATTGAAAAAAATTTGAATTTATTTATTAGTCCTAATCTAATCCTTATAATTTAACCACTCCTCTATTTATCATAAGAAACTTGCATGGTACCATATACTTAATTATTAAGCAATTCACATGCCAACTTTTTATAATTCCAATAAAATAAATTTTAAAGCTTCAATTAAATAGGTATTTCCTTGATAACAATATGTATTATAAATTTTAAATAGTAAATTTATTAACAACAATAAAGTATTTATTTCTTATTGTAAACGTTGTTTTTTAACATTCGTAAGTAACAAACGTTGCTTTTTAAAACTATAGTTGAATAAATCTATAAATACTGTATAATATGATATATAATTTGTCGAATAACTCATATCTTGTCCAAACTAGGAGTGGATGTTTTTATGGCAAAAATCTTATTCGTTTTACCTTTGAAGGAACTAAAAAACTTAGTTTCAAAAACTATTGAAGAATATAATAATTATTGTATTTCTAGCTTTAATGAAAAAGTTGATTTAGAAATAGAAACAGTTGTACAAATATTTGGAGAAAAAATAGATGTACAACAATATAATGCAGATATTATTGTTGCTAGAGGTTATACAGCTGTAACTCTAAAAAAGCTTCACCCTGATATCCCCATAGTGGAAATTCCTATTACCACTATGGATGTAGTATCCTCTGCTAAAAAACTACAAAAGAAAAATATTAATAATGAGCAAATTGCATTAATAGGCTTTGGTGATATTTCTCTCCAAGCAAACGTTGCAAGCCAGATATGTAATATGACTATTACACCTTGTAATTATTGTTACCAAAATAATATACTAGATATTCATAAATTAATTGATGAAATTTCTACAAATGGCTTCAAGTATATTATAGGCGGCATGAGAATGATAGAAGAAGCTAATAAGAAAAATCTTGTTTCTTCATTTATTGAATGTGGACGAGAATCTATTTGGCTAGCAATAAGAGAAGCTCATCATATTGCTGGAATACGACGTAAAGAACGTGAACGAGCTGCTCATTTTGAAACTATTCTAAACTATTCCCATGAAGGAATTATTTCTGCAGATGTGAATAACAAAATTATTCATATTAATTCGTCTGCTGGTAAAATTTTAAATATAGACACCTCCACATTCATTGGGACTGACTTAGAAAAGGTTATTCCCGACTCAAAATTTTCAAATATACTAACCGATGAAAATGATTACTCTGATGAACTATTGACAACAAAAAGCGGTCGGATTATCTTAAATAAAGCTGCCATATCCCTTGGAGACGAAAAAATAGGTAATGTTATCACCTTTCAAAATATTAATAATATCCAAAATACTGAATTCAAAATAAGAAACAAACTTTATCATAAAGGACTTGTTGCAAAATATTCATTTAAGCAGATTATAGGTGAAAGCCTTTCCATAAAGGAAACAATGGAAAAAGCTAAAATCTTTGCGAAAGTTCCTTCTAATATTCTAATTTTCGGTGCTACCGGAACTGGCAAAGAACTTTTTGCTCAAAGTATACATAACTATAGCAACAGAAGAAATGGACCTTTTGTAGCTGTAAACTGTGCTGCTATACCTGAAAATCTTATAGAAAGTGAATTCTTTGGATATGCACCCGGAGCATTTACTGGCGCTTCTAAGGATGGAAAAATGGGTTTTTTTGAACTTGCCCATGAAGGCACTATATTTTTGGATGAAATTTCCGAAATTCCTTTTAATCTACAAGGAAAACTGCTTCGAGTTATTCAGGAAAGTGAAGTTATGCGTGTTGGACATGATAAAATAATTCCAATAAACATTAGAATTATTTGTGCAACTAATAAATATTTGAAAATTCTCGTTAAGGAAGGAAAATTTAGAGAAGACTTATATTACAGATTATGTGTTTTGCAACTACCGCTTCCTCCTCTTCGTGATCGTGGACAGGATGTCTTATTGCTCGCTAACCACTTTATAAACACATATTGCTCTAATTTTAAAAAAAGCAATATAATTTTACCCTCTGAGGAACAGCAACTATTTTTAAGCTATTCATGGGATGGTAATATTAGAGAACTTAGAAATATATGTGAGCAGTTAGTAGTTTTAAATCAAACTGGAGTAATTTCTGCACAGGAGGTTTCCTCAATACTTTCAACTGATAAAATTAAAGAGAGTACAATTTCTTTACCAAATGATTCTTCTTTAGATAAAAAAACACTTGAAAAAGACTTAATTATAAAAGCACTTAGAGAAAGCAATTACAAAAAAGCAAAAGCGGCATCACTTCTTGGTATAAATCGTACTACACTTTGGAAAAAATTAAAAGAATATAACATTGAATGCAAAACAACTATTTTATGACCATTGTATGAGAGCAAAGTGACACATTGCGATTGAATTCAAAATGAATAAATATTAAATGTCACTGATAACCTTCAATATATAAAATTGGAGGTTGTTTTTACTTATATTTTTATTTTTTATTTATAAAATTTTATATAGTTATTGACAAATAATTTATTTTTAAATATAACAAAAAGAGGATAAACAAAATTTATCCTCTTTATTAACTCTCTTCTAAAATATATTTCCTTCTTCATCAAATTCTAAATACTCTGGCTCACTTTCTATAACTAAGTTAGGATAATTTTTCACTTCCTCATAATAAGCTTCAGATAACATTATGTGTTCTATATGTAAGCTGTTAGGTATTCTTACTATTCTCACATTATCTTTATCAATGTTTACGCATGTTCTAATGCAAATCTGTATCACTTCTTTATCACTAGATACAACACAGGGAATTCTTGCTGATTCTAGCACTGTACTAGTAATACAATTAGGATACATTTTTTCTAAGTCTAATTTATCAAATATCCTTTTTGTTATAGCACTTGCAAGTCCTATACCAAGGCCATTTCCATGAGATTCTTCACTTAAACTCAACATTGCAGTTCTTTGTACCTTTACACCACCCGAAGCATATTTAGTAGAAAAGGTTCCTGTAATATTAGGATCTACACCTGTACCACTATAATTCTTTCCTATTTCATCAACCACAAGTACATCACATTCTCCAACTATAATATTAGGCATGTTGGCAAAGGCTTCCTGAAGTAATTTAGGCTCTTCTTCTGCAATCTCGTCTTTATTAACTCCTACGATCTTACAAGTTTCATCGAATGCATTTTCTATACACGGTATTGCAAAAAGAATTGGTGCATTTTTAATAATTACATTTCCGATGAGAGGTATATTTTTTCCAATATTATTCATTCCTTGCGAGTGGACATGCTCAGCTCCAACTTGTTTTCCTAAACCTACAGCCATCATTTTCATTATTCCACTTTCATACTTACCTCTAAATGCATTATGTGGTTTTATTCTACAAGAAATAACAATACCATCAGCCTCTGCTGCATTTTTATCTATAAATACTTCTTGACCTTCTTCTGTATATCCAATCATTTTTACTTCCATAGAAGATTTAATTGGACAGCCTAAATATTCTTCTGTTATTCCATAACCATTCAAAACCTCAATTTGCCCCTCTGCAGTTGCTCCACCGTGACTCCCCATTGCAGGTACAACAAATGGTTTAGCTCCTTTAGTTGTTATAAAGTCTGTTATTGCCTTAGTAATTATGGCTACATTAGCAATTCCTCTACTACCAGCAGTAACTGCAATATTCATCCCTGGTTTAATTTTATCAGCAAACTTTTCTTTATATAATTCTCTTCTTACTGCTTCTGGTATTTCTTCCGGCTTAATAACAGGACGAGGAAAAATTTGTCTTACTCTAAACATCTTTGGTACATAAACATTTTCTAATAATTTTGATACTACTCCACCTTTTTTAGGTTCCATTTTAATTATTCCTTTCTTAGCACTGAATCTAAAAATATTTTATATTGTTGTTATTTTGTTAAATAAAGATTTACATTCCGAATATAAATTTAATATTTTGCCTATATTTTTTATTTCAAATAGATTTAAGATTACTTAATCTTAAATCTATTTGCCAATTTTTCAAGGCTTTCTGACATTTCACCTAACTCAGCAGCTGATGCAGTCATCTCTTCAATTGATGCCACTTGCTCTTCTGTTGTAGCAGAAATTGTTTGTGCTCCAGCACTTACATTATTAGAAAGTTCAGCCATTGTTTTTATATTTAGTGATATTTCCTTGCCGTCACCTTCCATAGACTCTATAGACTCGTCCACTTCTTTTATATTTACTGAAATTTCTTGAATAGAATTGAATATTAAATCAAAATATCTATTAGCTTCATCTATTATTTTAGATCCACTGTCAACTTCATTTAATCCTTTGTCCATTACCACACTTACATTTTTAGTCTCACTTTGCATTCCATTAATCAAATTACTTACATTTTCTGCTGCTATTCCTGACTGTTCTGCTAATGTACGAACTTCTTCAGCTACAACTGCAAATCCCTTACCTTGTTCACCAGCACGAGCTGCTTCTATAGCTGCATTTAACGCTAATAGATTTGTTTGTTCAGAAATCCCTTTTATTACTTCCGTAATTTCTCCTATAGCTTTTGAATGTTCACCTAATTTATCTAAAACTTTAGCAATATTATTAACACTTTCTTGAATATTTTTCATACTCAAATTAATTTGCGATAATGCTTTGCTTCCACTTTCTGAATAATTCGATGCTTTATCTACTACCATAGTAACTGTATTAGATTTTTGTCTTACATCATTAATTCTAGATTTCAAATTATCTATATTTAAAGTAATTTTATCTATACTTAAATTTACTTTTAAAGTTCCATCTGCTATTTCATTAACATTTTCAGCTGTAGTAGTTGAAGCTTGTGATTGTTGATCACATACTTCTGCAAGTTCCCTAGATGATTCAGAAACTTGAACTGTATGTACTTTAATATTATCAATTAATTCTTGTAAATTGCCAACCATCTTTTCAAAGCTTCTACTTAAAACGCCTATTTCATCTTTTGATTTAACATTAATATTCTTAATGCTTAAATCTCCTTTTGAAATACTATCAGCGACTGATACAAGCATTTGTATTGGTTTAATTCCACGCTTTATAAATATGTAAACAACAATACTTGTAAATGCTAATAATGCAAGTCCTATTAAAGATGTAAATACAGAACTTTTAACGCTGTCTTTTATAACAAGATTATATGGTTTTTCAGCACAAATCAGCCAGCCAGTTTTAGGATCTCTAGCGTAACTAACAAGCATATCAGTTCCATCTTTTTTCACTTTTACCGAACCTTTATTACCATTCAAACCACCTTTTACAAAGTCATAGTCACTTAAATCATCTCTATCCTCTAATTTACCTAAAGCTTTATTAGCATCTGCTAATAATTTACCCTCACTGTCTAATATATAAACATTAACATTATTTTCTGAAAGATCTTTAACAAAATCATTTAACATTGTAAGTTGAATAGTCCCTTGCAGGACCCCTGTTACATCTCCACTTTGCGGATCTCTTATTGGAGTAGCTAATACAGTTATTAAATTACCAGTAGTATTACTTTCAAGAATCTCTGAAACAACTTCATCATTTCCTTTCATTGCAATCTGAAAGAAGTTACGATTTGCTGCATTCGCCAATTTGCCTTCTGGAACTTTTATAAGTTGATTCCCATCTGGTTTTGTAACTACATATGAATCAAAACTCTTATATATCTTTAAGTTGTAGCTTAAAACATTTTTAATTCCTTCCTGATCATAAGATTGAATACTTTGATTTTTTGCTACCATCTCAATTCCATGTAAATGTTCATTAATTAAGGCACTTATTTTTTCTTGAACTAGTTCTGTCCTCTTTAAATTATCATCCATAGCATTTTTTGCAGCAATGTTTTGAGAAAAATAAAAACTAATTGCAATAAAAATTATAAGTGGCGTAATACTAGCTGATAGTAATGCTACTATTAGTTTCTTTTTTATACTCATTTGTAATCCTCCCTTTGTTTTTATAATTAATAATCAATACTTCTTAAAGTATTGATTCATTCATTTTGATTCCTCTTTCTTAAAAATTAGTAATATAATACTTAGTATAATCCAATTAACTTCCACCATAACATTCCAACACCATACCAAATTATAATATGTGATATTGATACAATAAATCCTACCTTCCACCACTTTTTCTGATTAATATATCCTGTTGCAAAAAATACGCTTCCATGGGCTACTGCATAATGAGTTAGTCCTGAACTTAAAGCTGACATATTAGTAAGCAATATAATTGATATTATTGGTGGAGCTCCAACACTTATTAATATAGCTAAAAAAGCTGAAAATAGCGCAGTAAAATGAACTGTATTACTAGCAAATAAATAATGCGAATAATACATTGCCAATGCAACTATAAATAATGCTATTTGCCATGATACTCCAGAAATATTGTGCTTAACTAGACCACTTATCCAATCCACAATACCAAATTTATTTAATTGACTTGACATCATCATAAAAGATCCCTGCCAAATCAATAGATCCCAAATCTCCTTTTTACCTGTAAACTGCTTCCATGACACAATCCCTGTAGAAATAGCTACTACTAGTCCTAAAACTGCTACAGTTGTAGAATCTATATTTAACTTACTTCCAAACATCCATAGTAATAGTACTGTTATAAATAATACAATCATTATTTTTTCTGACTTTTTAATTTCACCTAATTCTTTTAGCTTTTCATCCATTATATTTTTTACGTTATCCACTTTTTTTATTTCTGGTGGACAAATAAAGTATATAATAAGAGGTATTGTAATAAACCCAATAAAACAAGGTCCTAACCCAACTAAGAACCAAGTCTGTAACGATATATTGCTATCAACTCCTAGTCCCTTTGCCATAGTAATAGCTAAAAAATTCACTGCTGAAGCTGTCATAAAAAATGAAGATGATATAAAGTTACTGTGCAAAGCTGTTAGCAATAAGAATTCTCCTGCCTTTTTTTGAGTGCCATCCTCGGCCTTTGAACCATATCCTTCTGCTAAAGACTTAGCAATAGGTAAAACTATACCTGCAGATCTTGATGTTGCACTTGGAACAAACGCACCTAATATAATTTCACATAAAACTAATGCATACCCAGCTCCTATAGTTCTTTTTCCAATTATTTTAATAATGTTATAAGCTATTCTTTGTCCTAGACCTGTGTTAGTTATCCCCATTGAAAGACAATCAGCACATACTATAAGCCAAATAAGACTCTCACTGTAGGATGAAAATGCAGTTTGAACTGTAATTATATGCGTAAATGTCAGCACAAAAATTCCAATAAATGCTGCTAATCCAACTGATGTCGCACCTATAGCGCAAGCCACTATAATTGACATAAAAACTGCTAAAAGATGCCATCCATTTTGTGGTATCTCAGCTGGCCTAGGAATAAAACAAATTGTAACTCCAACCATTATTGATATAATTAATGGAATTGTTTTCACATTAGGTGTCAACACAACTCCTTTTGTATTTATATTATTTGTTTCCATACTTCCCCCCATAAAACTGCATTCTTATTTTATATAATTGAAAAAATAATGCAGAAGAACTAGCTGACACATAATATGTCAGCTAGAACTCTTAGTAATTCTATAATAAAATTAACTATTTATTTAAATTATCATATTTTTACATATTAAAAACAATGTCAAATTTCACAATTTTACATTGTTTTTAATATCTATTTTTGTTCATCCGCATATTATTTTAAGGTAATTTCTTTACTATTTTCCTTATTTACAATTATTAAATAAAATAATATCTATCATTTTTAACTATAAAGACTCTTATCTTTAAACAGGGAATAAAATTCTAGCTATGTATATGACTGATGTAAGTGTAATTCCACTTAAGATTGTTGACACCATTACTTCCTGTGATGCAAAATTTTCATTATTATCACACTCAACAGCAATTAAAGCAGTATTTACAGCTGTGGGTACTGAGTAGGAAATTAGAAGTACCTGTGCAATAATTGTATTAAAACCAAGCATATGTATTAATGCTACTGCAATTATAGGCCCTATAATAAGCCTTGTAAAAACTGCTATATTTACATTAACATTTCTAAAATCAAACTTAGTTTTTGAAAGTTGGACTCCTAGTGATATTAACGCTATTGGTACAAGTCCATTCTTTACATATTCTAAGGTAGGCCATATTGGTGTTGAGGTTATATCAACTTTAAAATACTTAAGTAAAAGTGCAAGAGGTATTGCATATATAGATGGCATAGTAAAAATTTGACGCATTGAATCTTTAACATTCATCTTAGCTCTTCCCGCATTATAAAATCCAATTGTATTCATTGTAATATTCATAAACACCAAAATCATTATTTGAGATGTAAGCGCTTCACTTAAGTATGGTGTCTTACCATCTATTATATAAGGTGCACTTCCAAAAATAAGTGTAACAAGAGATACTCCTATGTTACCTGTATTGTTAAACATTATAGAATTTTTAAATGCACTTGTCATACCTACATCATATTTGCGAATTTTAGAAATTATTCTTGAGATTACATCATTAACTATTAAATATAATACACAAAAAAGTAAAATTTTAAGCATATCAAAAGATAAATTAGTAGTATAAAGATTATAAAATACAAATCCAGGTACAAATAAGTAAAAGCTTAATTTACTAAGGGTAGATATGCTTAAATCAAACTTTTTGCTTATTACATACCCCAAAACAATTATTATAAAAATAGGTATTATATTATTTCCTAATATGTGTAAAAAAATCTCCATTATTCTTATTTCTCCTTAAAAGTTCTTTTGTATTATTTATTATTCTTCTAAAAATTATACCATAACGAAGCTGTTGTCCAACTAAGAAATCAGTTGGACAACAGCTTCATTATATTTAAGGCTATATATCTCCTTACTATTAAGTAATTGGAGCTGGATTAAAAATACATAAATCGTTATACAATTCATATTTTTCAGCAAAAGATTTTTCTCTTCCACTAGCAACATCTATAATTTTATTAAATAGTTCAGTTCCAATTTCTTGAATAGTGGAATCTCCTGTTGCTATAGGTCCAGCATTTATATCGATTAAATCTTGCCACATATCTTTCATATCATTTCTAGAGCATACTTTAATTACAGGAACAGCTGCTAAACCATAAGGTGTACCTCGTCCTGTCATAAATACTTGAAGCGCAATACCTGATGCTAGTTGAGATGGCCCACATACAATATCACTAGCAGGTGTTGCTGCATATATAAGACCTTTTTTAGTAGGTCTTTCTGCTGGTGATAAAACTTCTACTATTGGAGAAGTTCCTGATTTTGCAATAGAACCCATAGCTTTCTCTACAATGTTAGATAACCCTCCTTTTTTATTGCCTGGAGTTGGATTAGCGCTACGATCAACTTGTCCATTTTTTAGGTAATTATCATACCATTTCATTTCAGCTGCTAATTTTTTACCTACTTCCTCGTTTATGCAGCGTTCGCCAATAATATGAACACCATCACGAACTTCAGTAACTTCTGAAAACATTACTGTAGCTCCTGCTTGAACTAACATATCAGATGCATATCCCGCACTTGGGTTTGCTGTAACACCAGAGAAAGCATCACTACCACCACATTGCATTCCAATACAAAGATCTGATAATGGAAGTGTCTCTCTTTTTCTTTGATTTAATTTATCTAGTTTTTTATCAGCCATATCCATCAATACATTTATCATAGCGTCCATTCCTTTTTGTTCTTGAAGAACAATAACATTTTCAGGACTTATGTCAGCTTCATCTAATAACATTTCTACTGTTAACTTCTCACAGCCCAATGCAACAACCATTACTTCACCACCAAAATTAGGATGCTTTACAAGATTTTGAAGCGCTCTAATTGGAATTATTGCTTCAGGTGCATTAATTGCAACTCCACATCCATAAGCATGATTAATCGGTACTATATCATCTACATTCGGATATTTAGGAAGTAATTCTTTCTTCATTTTCTTTACAGCTACATTTAAAACCCCAGTTACACATTGAACAGTTGTACTTATGCCTAAGATATTTCTAGTACCAGCATAGCCACCATTAGGATTTCTATAGCCTTCAAATGTTTTGATTGGCGCCTCCGGAAGATCTGTAACAATATTTGTTGCAAATTTCATTTCGTCTAAAGAAGGTGGTACTGGAAGTTCTAACATCTTCTCATTAATCCAGTCACCTTTTTTTATTGAGTTAAGAGCATATCCTAAAACGATTCCATAACGGATAATTTTTCCACCTTTAGGAATATCACATAGCGCAATTTTATGGCCTTGTGGAATATCTTGATTTGCTAATATACCAGCCATAACTTCTGTTCCTGCAGAAATTGCATTAACAGCAATTGCAACATTATCTAGATCATTAATCTTAATAAAAGTTTGTATACCCATAATATTATGTCCCCTTCCCTAAATTGCTAATTCAATTTATTATTTATAAACAATTTAGTTTGTCTTTTTGTTAATTTTATTGTATAAAATAAGTAGCTATTAATCAAATTAATTAAAATAAGAAAACTCTTAGAAAAACTTATAGAAAGAAGATATATGTATGGATTTAAAACAATTAGAATATATGGTACAAATTGCAGAAGAAAAAAATATAACAAAAGCATCTGAGAAGCTGTTTATTACTCAATCAGCACTCAATCAGCAATTGTTAAAGTTAGAGAAAGAATTAGGATCCCCATTATTTTATCGATCCAGAACAAACTGGCGCTTAACAGAAGTTGGCGAAATATATATAAATGCTGCTAAAGAAATTCTTGGAATAAAAAAAGAAACATATAATCGCATTAGTGACTTGATAGATATGAAAAATACTCATTTATCTATAGGATTAACACCTGAAAGAGGCATATCTATGTTTGCGTCTGTTTATCCTGAGTTTCATAAACTACACCCAAATGTAATAGTCGAACCAGTTGAATTGAGCGTAAGGCAGCAGGAAGCCATGATTAATCGTAGGGAATTAGATGTTGGATTTTTAACGCTCTCTGATGATATGCAAAAAAAAGATAATGTATATACTTCTATCTTAATAGAAGATATTATAGTTGCCATACCTTCTAGTCATCCATTAGCAAAGAATGGAAGCATGTATGGCGAGTTACTTAAAGATATTGATTTAGAACTACTAAAAGAAGATAATTTCGTGCTAATTTCTAAGGGTAGTACAATTCGAGAGGCTATAAACCCGCTCTTCCAAGATGCTAGATTCTCTCCAAAGTTATTATTTGAGACAAGAAGCTGTCAAACGCTAATTAATATGGTAATGAAAAATTTATGTTGTACTATATTACCAGAACATTATGCACTAGACTCTAAAGATGTTATTTATTTTTCTTTACCACAAAAACCGCAATTAAGAGTCGTTGCTATGCATAAAAAGGGCGTTTATTTAAGTAAAGCTACAGAAGATTTTATTAATTTGGCTTCAATTTATTGGAACAAATTGAGAAGAGAAAATCACCTTAATTAATTTAACCTTCGATACGATACTGTTTGTCCTGTATATCAGTTGAAGAATTCTGTACAATTGCGCTATAATATATATTGTATGACAAGGATTTTGAATTGGATTCAATTGCAAGCGTGTGTTAAAGTGTATAATATTTGCCTTGCATCTAAATCAGTTTTTTTATTATACTACAAGAATATTATTAACAGCAAAAGTGATTGCATGCATATCCGTGCAATCACTTTCACTGGCACAAAGAAGCAGGAGTTACTTATGGATGTTAAACATTTAGAATATATCATAGAAATTGCAGAACAAAAGAATATGACAAAATCAGCAGAGAACCTTTTCGTATCACAATCATCTTTGAGTCAATATCTATCTAGGCTTGAAGCTGAACTTGAAACTCCATTATTTAACAGAGCTAAAAATGAAATGACACTTACCCCCGCTGGAAACCTGTACGTAGAATCCGCAAAAACAGTAGTTCAGATAAAAAAGAAACTGTACCACAATGTAAAAAACCTTTCCGGTACTGGACGCATAAGTATAGGGGTTACCTCCCAATGGGGAATTAATATGATTACAAACATTATTTCAAAATATAAAAAAGCCTTTCCTAATGTTATATTAGAAATAATTGAAGATTCTGTTCCTTCAATAAAAAAATATATAACTTCAGGAAAAATAGATTTTGCTATTATGTCAGTAAATACATTAGATGAACTTCTTGGGCAATATGAACTGCTACGCGAAGAAGAAGTTATTTTCGCAGTGTCGGATTCTCATAATTATTGTCTTATTCACAAAAATGAATCAAAGGAAATTGCTACATCCGAATTAGAGAAAATATTCAAAAATGATAGTTTTATCCTATCAAAAAAAGATTCCACTATTCGCAATATTGCTGAAACCATTTTTAAAATAAGCAATTTTTCTCCAGATACTGTTTGTGAATTAAACAGTATGGCAGCTGTCGTGAAAATGGTTTCAAAAGGGGTTGGCGTTGCATTTGTTCCAGCATCCTGTGCCAAATCTAATAAAAATATCACATATTTTTCCTTTACCCCCAGACTGTATCGCTACAATGTTCTCGCACATAAAGCAAACCTTGTATTAAATGATTCAGAAAATACGCTGATTAGTTTTATTAAAGCTTATCCTTTTGTAGCGGAATAACACAAAAAAACAACGATGTTAGATAAGCTGAAAACATTATACTAATAAAAGTACAGCAATTTTATAAATTGCTGTACTTTTTTAAATTTATCTTACTAAAGCGGGCTTTTTAGGGTCAAACTTCCAGTTAGGAATTAAATATTGCATAGCCATAGCATCGTCTCTGTCATGATTATCCAGCTTATTGTAAAGTGCATTTGCTGCCATTACTTTTTCCATGTTTAATTTTATACCAAGACCTGGTAACTTTGGAACTTCAAGATATCCATCTTTAATTTGTGGTGTGTTTTCACATAGATTCTGTCCATCCTGCCATATCCAATGTGTATCAAGAGCAGTTGGCCTGCCCGGTGCTGCTGCTGCAACATGAGCAAATACAGTTAATGTAATATCAAAATGATTATTTGAATGTGAACCCCAAGTAAGACCCCAGTCATTTAAAATTTGTGCCATTCTAACACTTCCGTTCATGCCCCAGAAATGAGGATCTGCTAGTACAATATCAACTGACTTAAGTGATGTTGCATGATAGAATTGCCTCCAGTCCGTTGCAATCATATTCGTTGCTACTGGAATATTTGTTGCATTCTTAAACTCACACATAATTTCACGACTGCTGTATCCACTTTCTGGTCCACAAGGATCTTCAACATAAGTAAGGATATCCTTCATGTCTTTACATAAATTGATAGCTTCCTTAAGGCTCCATGCACCATTGGGATCAATATTAATTCTTCCACTCGGGAACTGCTTTTTAAGCGCTCTGATTGCGTCCATTTCTTTCTCGCCTTCCAAAACACCGCCTTTTAACTTAAAGTTTTTGAATCCATACTTTTCTTGTAAAGCTAATGCCTGTTCTACAATTTTATCAGTGGTAAGCATTTCATTACGACGTATTTTAAACCAAGGATCTATACTATTACTCTCATCTAGGTATTGCAGATTTTTTGCTTTTCCTTTATCAGATACATAAAAAAGATAACCTAACGTTTCAATCTTATCTCTTTGTTTTCCTTCACCTAATAATTCACACATAGGCAGACCAAGATACTGCCCAAGTAAATCTAATAGAGCACATTCAATTGCCCATTCAGACTTAACAACAAACTTTAACTTGCTAATATCTAGAGTTTGAATCCCTTCACCATCATCGCCTTCTGCTCTTGAAGCACCGCTTGCTGCTTTGTGAATTCTATTTAAAATGGAACGGTATCCTCCTACCTCCTTACCAACAACTAGCGGTATACAACTTTCCAAAGCAGCGGATGTATAATCTCCACCATGGATTTCTCCGATTCCAGTGTTACCTGCATTATCAGTTAAAATTACAAGATTTCTTGTGAAAAATGGTGCATGTGCACCACTTAAGGTCATTGACATACTATCATATCCTGCTACAGGTATTACCTTCATATCTGCAACAAGCGGACTTCCTGTTTTTATCATAATATTTTCCCTCCTCAATTGCTTTTTCATAACATTACATAATATATTAGCTGCTGAAAATCATTGGATTAGCCTGCACCTAACTCTTGATTTTAGTATACTATTCTCTATGTAAAAATTCCAATTCGTAAATATAATTACAGCAATCACATTAGCTAATAATAGAAAATAAATAAAGAAGGTACAGTCCTTTTTATTAGACTATACCTTCTCGGATACACTTTCTCTATTTATATAGTTTAAAAGAAATTACTTAAAATTAATACTCCAATCAAGCCAATCACTGATAATATACATGTATATGTTGTTCTTATTTTAATCGCCTGGCCTACTGGTAAATCAAAGTATTCCTTAAACATCCAGAATCCTGGATCATTAACGTGTGAAGCAAATATACTACCACATGTTGTAGCTAAAACCATTAATTCTGGGCTAACCCCTGCAGTTGCAACCATAGGTAAAATTATACCTGATGCTGTAGTTACAGCTACTGTTGCTGAGCCAACTGCTGTTCTTACAGCTGCTGCAATCACCCAAGCTAGTATTATAGGTGAAACATTCAAACCACTTGTTAATTGATTAACTGTATTACCTAAACCTGCATCAACAATTACTTGTTTAAATGCACCACCAGCGCCTATTACTACTATTATCATAGCAATACTTTTTATTGCGCCGCCAAAACTATTCATTACTTCTTCAATTTTTCTGCCTCTCGCAACTCCTAGAGTATATGCAGCGATTATAACAGTAATTAATAATGCAATTGGTGCATCACCAATGAAATTAATATACTTCATAATTGGTGCTTTTTTATCTACATAAAGACTAGCAAATGTTTGAATAGCCATAAGAACAACAGGAACTAATGCAGTAAATATGCTTATTCCAAAACCTGGTAGTTCTTCATCTTTAAATTTTTTAATCTCTACTAAACCTTTAGGTATTTTAGCAGTTACACTTTTAACCCATTTTGTTCTAGTATAAAATATTCCTACAATTATTGCAGCTGGAATAGCAATTATAAGTCCTATAAGTAATGTTCTCCCCATACTTGCTCCATAAGTAACAGCAACTGCTGCTGGACCTGGATGAGGTGGTAAGAAACTATGTGTTGTTGATAATCCAATAACTAGTGGTAAACCAACAGACATTAATGGTAACTCAAGTTCAAGAACTATAGTATACACAATTGGAATTAATACAATAAATGCTGCTTCAAAGAACATTGTTATACCAACAATAATTGCAGTTAACAACATTGCCCATTGAACATTTTTCTTTCCAAATTTATTAATAAGTGTCATAGTAATACGGTGTGCTGCTCCTGAATCAGATAACAACTTACCAAGCATTGCTCCAAAAGCAAGAATAAGTATTAAACTTTGTAACTGACTGCCAATTCCCTTATACATAGAAGCTGTAACTTTATCTAAAGGCATTCCTAACATAAGTCCGACAATTAATGAAACCAAGATTAATGAAATAAATCCATCAAACTTAAGTCCCATCATTAATACTAATAATATTAATACACCAAAAGCAACTGTGACTAGTGCCATATTTATCTCCCCTTTTAATTTATTTAATTTAATCAATATCTAATTCTTAGTAATAAATAAAATTCCTAACATAAATTTCACTAAACTTTTAAAATAACACATCCTTTATTTTTCTTTAGTTAACTCACTATTTATAAGTAATTTAAATATCTCATTTCCCATATTTTCCCGTAACCGTTTTCCTTGCGCGCATACGTTACCATTAAAGTGGAAAATTTATAAATTATTTAAAAATCCATTACTAATCCGTAAATAACTTATGTATACATTATCATATTTTTAGCAATCTCTTTCAATATTCAACTGCACAAACATTAACCGTTTTCAGCATGTATTTTTCATTTATATGCATAATTTTCACTCTATATTGTTTTTAACATTCAAGAGAAAATATATACACTTATTAATAATAATTTCTAGAATAAATAACTAAACTTCAACTTAATTCCAACTATGAATATTTCTTATACATCAAAATAAAGAGTTGATTTTAAAAATCAACTCTTTATTTACACAGTACTTATATTATTTATAATACAATTCTATATACTTCATTTTATGTAAACTATTTTTATTAAAGATAACATATTATTTTAATATGCCTTAATTATTATCTATTTCAAAATTAATTATTGCACTATAAAGCCAAAATAAATCCGTATATTTTCTTGGATTTCTATCTGTAAGCTTATAAATTTTATCCAATCGATAACTCAATGTATTTCTATGAATAAATAACTTATTTGCTACATTGTTGAGTTCTCCATTTTCTCCTATAAGAACTTTTAATGTTTCTCTAAGCGCTTTGCTCTTATCGTGTAAAGCTATTAATTCATATGTCTCTTTTAATTCATTAACTTTCCATTTTTCACTATTTTGAGAAAATAACATATCATATTTTAGTATCTCAAATATATAAACATTATCTTTGGGATGCATCTTTTTGCCAAATGTTAGTGCCTCATTTGCTATATCAAAGGATTTATATATTTCTGATAACTTATTCTGTATTTTACCTGCTGCTATTTTTGTATCAATTTCTATTTCATATTTAATTTTTTCATTAATTTTTTTTAATTTCTCTGTATAATCTTCATTTTTATTATTATGGGTTGAGCATTTATGTAATAGCACAATTGTTTTTGAATTAACTACACATGCTTGAGATCCTTTAAATACTCCTTCTAATATGTTGATTACTCTACTAGATATATCTAACTCTGTTTTTGCAGAGCTACTATCATTAGGAATTAATTCAATAATAAAAATATTCATAGGATGATTATTTTGCAATTTAAATTTTTTGATATATTCATCCAACAGAATAACTGAATCTGGTTTATTATATATAAGCGCAAGTATCATTTCTTCTTTAATTCTATTATTCCATTCTAATTCTTTTATTACATGCTCTTGTTCTATCATCATTTCTGCTGTCATTTTAATTAATTTAGCATAGCCTAAAACTTCCTTGGGTTTACCTGTAATTCCAATTACTCCAACTACTCTATTTTGGAATTCTATAACTATATTGGTACCCGGATGTACTCCTTGTAACTTTTTACTTTCATTTTCACTAACATTAAATTCTGATTTTCTCTGCAACGCAATAATTGAGCCTTCATGAATAGTTCCAATTCTTTCTTTATCTCCAGATGCTATTATTACACCATTTTCATTCATAATATTAATATTATAATTAACAACATTCATAGTTCTTTCAACAATACTCTCAGCCAATCCTTTGCTCAAGTATTCCATAAGTTTCCCCTCCTTTTATCCAATATAGATAATTCAAAATATGAAATAAAATAAAGGTTATAGAATCACATTATCTATCTACACCCTTTATTTTAATCTTCTCATAATTTAATAACTTAATCTAGCTTAATATTTTTCCTAAAATTGCTACAAAAAATAATTAGTTTTAAAGTAATGCCCATGCTCTGTTTAATGTTCTTTTTGCGTTTGCGACTACAATTTCTGAATCTTCATTTTCCCATGGCTTAACTTCAAATGAAATTATATATGGATTTCTTTCATCAAAAAATCCTTCTTCTTTCATAACTTGAAGAAATTCTTTAAGCTCATTTACATCATTAATTCCATTTGGAAATCCAAAACGTGGATGAGTATCACCGCATGCTTTTTCTCCATTTTTCATAACACAATTTCCAATATGAAAATGAGTTAGATATGCTTTCATAGTTTGAATAGCAAACCTTGAAGATTCATATGTTTGAGGCAAATGCGATAAATCTACTAATAATCCAAAATTATCTGCATGCTCTCTTACAGCTCTTGCAAATTCAGATGCATAAGTAGCTGGACCAATTAATACTTTTTTATCAAAATCATAATCAAAAACTTCAAGAGCAACAGAAATATTCTTAGTTTGTGCATATTTGCATATATTTTTAGTTGTTTTTAATAATTGTTCATATGCTTCATCTTTTTTATTTTCACCATATTTTCCTGCTAAAAAAGCTATACTTTTAGCGCCTAAATAATCTGCTTCATCTATTGATTCAATAATTATATCTTCAGCTTTTTTTCTTTCTGTTTCATCTAAATCATTTGGATTTAAATTTGCACTTAATAATCTAGGTTGAACTCCATATGCAACTATCATATGACTTTGTTCTAATAATTCCTTAACTTCTTGTCTTTTTTGTTTATCTTCAATATGTGTGATTTCTATTGCATTAAAATAATCATCTACTAGAACCTTTTTAATTGATTCTATAAGATTTTCTTGCTTTTCAAATTTAGTACTTTCTGGATAGGCCATAAAATGTATCAATCCCACTTGTAAATATTTATAAATCGATTCGTTCATCTTGCTTCCTCTTCTCTTAATATATTAAATAAATAACAGACCAAGCTACTATCCACTTTAAGCTATATTACGTATGCAAGTTTAACTAATTACTAAACTCACTTCTCTTCGTAACAAATAATGTGTTGCACTTTGATCTGTTATTTTCTTTAATATACATACTATTAAGTAGCTTACATAGAAATAAATAATCATAAATTAAATGACTATCTATATAATTTTTTCTTATTGCTAACAATATCAACTATATAATTTATATAAGGCACATGAAAATAAATAACAAGTCCAAAACTGCCACGACTATTTTTCATCAGGCAAGGAAGCAGAATGCCATCATAGCGGGTCTATTATGGCATTTTGTAGGCGTTGGATGATGGGAAATAGGCTGGCAGATGGACTTATTATTTTTTTGATTGTGCCTTATAGTTCTATTGATATATTTATCATAACATTGCTTGTCAATTAAATTAGTTTAGTTTATTCTTTATACTTTTTAAGTATAACCGTTTTCATTAATTGTCTCATCATTAAAATAAACAAATATTTGATTAGTTTATTGTTCAAATGCACAATAAGTTAATTACTAACAAATATCTTATATATACTTTTAATAGTCTTTTTTATATTCCATTGCCTAAATAAAACTCTATATTTAGTTTTACATGATATTCTCTAGTAAACTAAACAATAGAGTTCCCTTTTTTGATAGAAACATCCTACCATATATTATTTTAATTTTTGGAATTTATTTTATACTGTCATACATTTTAGTTATATAATCAATATTATCATCCACATGCTCTGGTTTTGTACTTTCATCCAAGCTTAATCTTCATTCCCTCTTTTATATTATTATCAGGCTTTATCAATATTTTCTCCCCTTCTTTTAAACCCTCTAAAACCTCTATTGTTTTTTCACTTTCTATACCCTTTTTTATTTCCCTTATGACAGCTTTCCCACTGTCTACAATAAATACACAAGAGCTCCCCTTATAGTCGAACACCGCACTATCTGGTATAACTAAAGTATCACTTTTAACTTGAGTAATAATTTTAATATCCAAATCATAACCTGGTCTTAACAAACTTGTTTCACCATTTATTTGAATAGTTACTGGTACTCTCTTTTGATTCACGCCTAAAGAAGATGTTATATTTTTTGCTTCTGGTGCTATTTTTATAATTTTACCTTCTACACTTAAATCTCCCATTGCTTTTCCACTTACTTCAACTTCATTACCTATTTGAACTTTATAAATATCATCAGATAATATATTTCCTTCTAATTCTAAGCTTTTAATATCTCCTATTAAAAATGCTACTGTACCTGTCACTCCCATTGAATTTTCATCTACAAGCTTTTCAAGAATAATTCCATCAATTGATGCTAGAACTTGTTGTTTTTCAATTTCTCTCATTACAGAATCTCTAAGAATTACAGCTTGTTCAATTACAGCCATATATCCATCTTTCAAATAATCAGGTGCTCCATCTTTAGCGTCCTCCACTTGAAGATTTGCAGACTTTAAAGTTACTTCAGCAGTTTTATATGCATCCTCTGCTTTATTAAGTTCTTGCTGACTTATAGCATCAGACTCGAAAAGCGTCTTTGCATTATTTAAATCTCTTGTTATAGATTCATAATTAACCTTAGCGCTGTCTACAGCTGCTTGTGCAATTTCAATCTTATTTACATAATTAGAACTATCAGTACTTGCAAGCTGAGCTTTAGCTGCTTCAATTTTCGCAGTAGCATCCTTAAGTTTTAACTCTAAATCTTGTTTATCCATTGTCAATAATACGTCACCTTTTTTTACGTAATCACCTACATTGACCTCTATGTTATTTATCTTTCCTGCACCTTCAATATAAACAGTTTGTCTTTTATTACTTTTAACTACAGCTATATCTTCAAT
>NZ_AP024849.1:810000-812500 GCF_019977655.1 Clostridium gelidum | reverse complement strand
AGTGTAATATTATTATTATTTTTCACATCTAACAGCTCTCTCAAAGATTTCTGACAAAGATAATTAATAAATTTATAGATAACGAAAGTAATTATATTGTCAGTTATCAATTTAAACGCTCTGTAAGTAAAATAGCTAAAAATTTAAACCTCGATAGAAGAACTGTGACTAAATATTTAAATCCCAATACAACAGTGATAAGTGGCAATTTAAGAATCAAAATAGAAAATGTATTAGCTAAATATATTTCATATATAAAGGAAATGATTGATTTAGGGGCAACATTAACACAGATTTTAGAAAAAATAAAAAACAAACATATACAGGTTCATCATCCACTATTAGAAATCATTGTATCAAAGAAAGAATTTATTAACTCATGATCATGAATATAATTCTTATAATAAGGCAGAGCATATATTAATTGAACGAAAATCACTTATAAAACTATTTTTTAAGCCTATTGATAAAATCAAAGGTTCAACATCTACAATTTTAAATAAAATATATAAGAAATTTCCAATTTATAAAAAGATAATTGATATAGTTTATGATTTTAGAGCGCTATTAAAAAATAAAACCGCCGGAAAATCAGATAATTGGTTATTGTTATTCAATAAAGTCTCAAATTTAAATATTATCGAAATTAATTCAGTTAAAAGAGATGTAGAGGCTGTTGAAAATGCAATAATTTATCATTATAATAATTGGTTAGCTGAGGGTAGTGTTATTAAATGGAATTAAACGCATTATGTATGGTTGGTGTAGTTTTTATTTATTAAAAAGTAAAATTCTAAATCCTGAATATCTAAAATTCAACTAACATTGAAAAGAACCATTTTCATGTCACCATATAGAATCAGCTTTTTATTCTAAAACAATCCTACTATAGTTTGTATATAAAAAAAAGAATGCCTCAAAATGATTTTAAGCAATCATCTTAGGACATCCACTTTTGCCTAGCTGATTTTATATATTTATTAAAATATTTTTATCCATTTTAATAAATATATAAAAGAATATAAAAAAAGATAGTTATAACAACTATCTTTTTTACTTACCTCGCAACGTCCTACTCTGCCACACAGTCACCCGTGCAGTACCATCGGCGCTATAGACCTTAACTGTCCTGTTCGGAATGGGAAGGAGTGTTACCTCTATGCCATCGTCACGAGATTAAGTGAGTCTCTAAATCTATGATTTAGTTAGACGAACTTATCCAAATTCGTTAGAATTTGTTTTCCTCTGAAAGAATTGTTCTTTCAAAATTGCATATAGAATTAATGTATATTTTACAACTTGATTAAATAATTGGTCAAGCCCTCGACCTATTAGTATCAGTCAGCTAAATATGTTACCATACTTACACCTCTGACCTATCAACCTTGTAGTCTTCAAGGGGTCTTACTAGCTTACGCTATGGGAAATCTCATCTTGAGGTTGGCTTCACACTTAGATGCTTTCAGCGTTTATCCATTCCCGACTTAGCTACCCAGCTATGCTTCTGGCGAAACAACTGGTACACCATAGGTCAGTCCATCCCGGTCCTCTCGTACTAAGGACAGCTCCTCTCAAATTTCCTACGCCCGCGACGGATAGGGACCGAACTGTCTCACGACGTTCTGAACCCAGCTCGCGTGCCGCTTTAATGGGCGAACAGCCCAACCCTTGGGACCTACTTCAGCCCCAGGATGCGACGAGCCGACATCGAGGTGCCAAACCTCCCCGTCGATGTGAACTCTTGGGGGAGATCAGCCTGTTATCCCCGAGGTAGCTTTTATCCGTTGAGCGATGGCCCTCCCACGAGGTACCACCGGATCACTAAGCCCGACTTTCGTCCCTGCTCGACTTGTAGGTCTCGCAGTCAGGCTCCCTTATGCCTTTGCACTCTACGAACGATTTCCGACCGTTCTGAGGGAACCTTTGGGCGCCTCCGTTACATTTTAGGAGGCGACCGCCCCAGTCAAACTGCCCACCTAACAATGTCCTGTCACCAGTTTCATGGCATCCAGTTAGAACTTCAATACTATCAGGGTGGTATCCCAACAACGACTCCACCAAAGCTAACGCTCTGATTTCCCAGTCTCCCACCTATCCTGTACAGACAATACCGAAATTCAATGCTAAGCTACAGTAAAGCTCTACGGGGTCTTTCCGTCCAATCGCGGGTAGCGAGCATCTTCACTCGCACTACAACTTCGCCGGATTTGCAGTTGAGACAGTGCACAAGTCATTACGCCATTCGTGCGGGTCAGAACTTACCTGACAAGGAATTTCGCTACCTTAGGACCGTTATAGTTACGGCCGCCGTTTACTGGGGCTTAAGTTCACACCTTCGCACTTACGTGCTAAGCATTCCCCTTAACCTTCCAGCACCGGGCAGGCGTCAGCCCCTATACATCAGCTTACGCTTTAGCAGAGACCTGTGTTTTTGTTAAACAGTTGCTTGTGCCTATTCTCTGCGGCCTGATTTCTCAGGCACCCCTTCTCCCGAAGTTAC
>NZ_AP024849.1:12500-160000 GCF_019977655.1 Clostridium gelidum | reverse complement strand
TGTAAGCGTCTTTATATTATGAATGGATTCCAATTAAAAACCATCAATAAATCTTTATACTTTATTAATGGAGATGATTCAAACAACTTATATTCATTATCAGTAGACCTTCAAAATTCAACTGCAACCACTAAACCTGAAATTTCTGAAGGAATAAATGAATATTATTTAAATTCTGCTGGTATTTTTTATAGTCCAAGCATAAATGTGAATAACATTTACTTTAATAAATTTTCTGTTTAAATCTTATATATTAAAAAGAAGGTTTGAAAATATTTTCAAACCTTCTTTTTTAATATATAAGCTCTATAATTATAACGCATTTACTATATCTTTAAATTTATTTCCTCTTACCATAAAATTAGGATACATATCGAATGATGCACACGCTGGTGATAATGTAATAATATCCCCTGCCTCAGCTGACTCTTTAGCTATATTAACAGCATCCTCTAATGATTTAGCCATTTTTATGTTAGTCTTAATTCCTTTTTCCTCTTCTAACTTATCAAATACAGTCTTTATCTTGTCTTTTGTTGCACCCATAAGAATTAATTCTTTTATATAAGGATAGCCTTCATAGGCTAATGGTTCAAAAGGTATCTTCTTATCATATCCGCCTGCAATAACTATGACTTTTTCATCAAATGCTTTAAGTCCAGCTAAAGTTCTTGTTGGGCTTGAAGCTATTGAATCATTATAATATTTAACGCCATCCATTTCTCTTACAAGTTCACATCTATGTTCAACACCTGTGAAAGTTTCCGCAACCTTTTTCATAGTTTCCACAGAAACATCATCTTTAGTAGCTATAAATGCAGCAAGGTAATTTTCAACATTATGCATACCCTTAATTACTATATCATCCTTTTTGCATACTTCCTTTCCTTCAACATAA
The DNA here is from genome assembly GCF_019977655.1 of Clostridium gelidum. Lineage (NCBI taxonomy): Bacteria > Bacillati > Bacillota > Clostridia > Eubacteriales > Clostridiaceae > Clostridium > Clostridium gelidum. The sequence goes on along the minus strand of NZ_AP024849.1, from coordinate 159,102 downwards.
AGTACACCCTCTTTATAATATGATCCATCTAATATCTCTCTATTAGAGCTAAATTCTTTTACAATTCCCTTTGCTTCTTTTTTAAAGTCATGAGTAATTTCATTTTCTCTATTTACTATCAATAGTCCTTTCGAATCTTGGTATAAAAAAATATTTTTCTTAGCTTCTATATACTCTTCCATATCCTTATGCATATCTAAATGATTAGGCGCTAAATTTGTACATATAGCAATATCAACTTCTTCTTTCATAGTCATAAGTTGAAAACTAGATAGCTCCAATACAACTCTATCATTTTCATTTATTTTTTCTATTTGTGAAAATAATGGAGTTCCTATATTTCCTCCAACCCAAGTTTTATATCCTTGTTCTTCTAACAACTTAGAAATAATTGTTGTAGTTGTTGTCTTTCCATCACTGCCTGTTATTGCATATACTTTTCCTTTAGTATATCTTACAAATTCCTCCATTTCAGAAGTAATATATGCCCCTTCTTTTTTTACCTTAACTAATGATTCACAATCAATTCTCATAGATGGTGTCTTAAATACTACATCAAATCCATTCAGATTATCTAAATATCCTGCTCCAAGTTCTAATTTAACACCTTTATTATTAAAATCAGTTGCCACATCTTTAAGTTCTTCTTTAGTCTTCTTATCAAATGCTGTTACTGTAGCACCTAAGTCTAATAAAAAGTTGATTAAAGGAATATTACTCACGCCAATTCCAACAACTGCAACCTTTTTCCCTAATATGAACCTTTTAAACTCTCTAAAGTCTTTTCTCATTTCCATCCTCCATATTAAAATCATTTATATTTATAGAAATACTCTATTTTTGCTTAGCTTTAATTATAGCACTATAAAAACTTTCATTCCATATTAGCACTAGATTGTTTATTATATCCCCTTTTATTGTTAATATTTTTTTATTACTTATTTGCTAATATTTTTATGGTATAATTGTAATTTAAATAATCTAATTAGTTAAGGAAGGTATTAAAAAATGAATAAAAGATTAAATTTCTTGGATATAGCTAAGGGAATATCTATAATGCTTGTTGCATTTGGACATATTGTTTCTAATGAAAGTAATATTATAAGAATATGGCTATATTCTTTCCATATGCCTCTATTTTTTATAATATCAGGCTGTTTGTTAAATTTGACTAACAATAAACGTACATTAAGAGAATTTATTATGAAAAAGATTCCCAGTTTATTATTACCATATTTATCGTTTGCAATTATTAATTATTTCTTTTTAATGGCTGTTGCATGGAGAGGACATTATTTAACACTTCAACTTGCCATTGATCATGTTGTTTATATCTTTAAATTATGTGGACGTTCTGCAATATGGTTTCTTCCATGTATTTTTATTTCTGAAGTATCATTTAAATTAATTAATGAAAATATTTCTAATTTTATAATTAAAATCTCTATTACTACATTAATCTTCATTATCCCATTTTTCATAAAAGCTCAACCCGATACTTTATTATTATCATTATTAAGAAGTTGCACAGCTATAGGCTTTATTACAATAGGTAATTATTTATTTAATATAATTACTAAAATAAATCTATCCAACTTACAACTTGTATTTATATTTTTAGTAAATATATTTTTAACATATGTTAACGGCGCCGTTGATTTATTTGAATTAAAATTCAATAATCCTGTTTACTATACTATAAATAGTATTATAGGAACATTAGCTATTATCTTTCTTAGCAAGAAACTAAATGAAAATAAAGCTTTAGAATACTACGGCAAAAACTCACTTATAGTCATGGGCACTCATATTATGTTAATCAGTGTGTATAATGTGACCTTGGCAAAAATATTCAATTCATATATTCCAACATTCTATAGTTATGCATATCCGATAATTGCACTTATAACGGTTATATCATTTGAATATGGCGTTATATATTTCTTCAATACATATCTTGGTTTTTTATTAGGAAAGCATAAAAAGAAACAAGAATATGTAAATTTAAGTGTTTAAATAAAGATTTCTATAAGCTTAAATACGTTAACAGCCTACTGACAAATCATCAGTAGGCTGTATTTTTATATTTTATTAAAACTCTAAACTCTTTTGAATATAACTTTCTAATTCACTTATCTTAATTCTTTCTTGTTTCATAGTATCTCTATCTCTAATAGTAACTGCGCCATCTTCTACTGTATCAAAATCAATTGTTATACAATAAGGAGTTCCTATTTCATCTTGTCTTCTGTATCTCTTCCCTATACTTCCTGTTTCATCAAAATCAACATTGAATTTTTTGCTTAATTCTGAATAAACATCTAAAGCTTTTTCTGAAAGCTTTTTAGAAAGAGGTAATATAGCTGCTTTAAATGGAGCTAATGTAGGATGTAAGTGCATTACTGTTCTAACATCTCCATCTTCTAATTCCTCTTCATCATAAGCTTCAACTAATAATGCTAAAGTAACTCTATCAGCACCTAGGGATGGCTCTATAACATATGGTATATATTTTTCATTAGTTGTTTGATCTAAGTAGCTTAAATCTTGCCCTGAATGTTCTTGATGTTTAGTTAAATCATAGTCAGTTCTATCTGCTATACCCCAAAGTTCACCCCATCCAAATGGGAATAAGTATTCTATATCAGAAGTTGCATTTGAATAAAATGATAATTCTTCTTCACCATGATCTCTCATTCTTAAGCTTTCTGGCTTTATACTTAAGTTAAGTAAGAAATTCCAGCAATAATCCTTCCAATATTTGTGCCATTCCAAATCAGTTCCTGGCTTGCAGAAGAATTCTAACTCCATTTGTTCAAATTCTCTTATTCTAAATATAAAATTTCCAGGAGTAATTTCATTTCTAAAAGATTTACCTACTTGAGCTATACCAAATGGCACTTTTTTTCTTGAAGTTCTTTGCACTGCCTTAAAATTTACAAATATACCTTGTGCTGTTTCCGGTCTTAAATAGATTTCTGACTTACTATCTTCAGTAACACCTTGAAAAGTCTTATACATAAGATTAAACTTTCTTATATCTGTATAGTTCATCTTTCCGCATTTAGGACAAGCTATATTATTACTTTCAATATATTCTTTTAATTGTTCATTAGTCCATCCATCAGCGCTAGCTACTTCTGCACCATTTTCTGTCATATGATCTTCAACTATCTTATCAGCTCTAAATCTTGCCTTACATTCTTTACAATCCATTAATGGATCTGAAAATCCACCAACGTGTCCTGATGCAACCCAAACTTGACTATTCATTAAAATTGCAGAATCTAATCCAACGTTATAAGGACTTTCTTGAACAAACTTCTTCCACCATGCCTTTTTTACATTATTTTTAAATTCTACACCCAAAGGGCCATAATCCCATGAATTAGCTAGCCCTCCGTATATGTCTGAGCCAGGGAATACAAATCCTCTATTTTTGCAAAGTGCTACAATCTTATCCATTGTTTTTTCTACTGCCATTATTTATCCCTCCAAATATATTTTATTAAGTATTGCGCATTAATAATCTTATTCACAACTAGCATGTATAAAATTATTTATGTGTTTATAAATATCTTTATAGTTTTATTTTGTAAATAAAATAAAAAGGCTCTAAGCACAAAGGGACGAAATTATAATTCCGCGGTTCCACCCTTTTTGGCTTAAGCCCATCTTTCGATATTACACTCAAAAGTTCCCATTCATCTAAAATCAATAATGGCTCACACCAAATGCCACTTCTCTTAAATTGATTTATAAATTACTATTCTTTTTCAACATGTATATTCAATTCATAAATTAATTTTAACAAAATACCTTTATATGTCAAGACTAAAATATCTTTTTAAAAAAGTATAAAAAAATGGCTCCGCGAAGAGGACTCGAACCTCCAACCTATCGGTTAACAGCCGAGTGCTCCACCATTGAGCTATCGCGGAACGTCATTACTTAATCTATTATATCAGCTTTTTATAATTATGCAACCCTATTTCATATCTTTTTACTTTTTTCTCTGATTTCTTATCTTTTTATTTTTTTCATGAATACGAACCTATGTTTTTGTCTAAACTTAAAATAAATAATTTTTAGGAGGAAAAAATATGAATAGAGTATATCTTATAGGTAGAGTCACAAGAGATCTAGAACTTCAACATTTTGGAACCGATGAAAGAAATTATGTAAGGTTCACTTTAGCAGTCGATGAGTATAACTCCACAACAAAAGAAAATACAACAAATTTTATTAATATCGTTGCCTTTGATAGAAAAGCTGAGATACTATCTCAGTACATAACTAAAGGTCGCAAATTATCCATAGAAGGTAAACTCAGAGCTGGTAGCTACTTGGATAAAAATAATTCAAAAAAGTATGCAGTAGATATAATTCTAGAAGATTTTGACTTTATTGATAATAAACCAAATGTAATTTAATATAACAAAAGGGTGGAAAATACTTTCCACCCTCAACTATTTCATCAAATGTTACTTATTATAAAAGCATAAAAAAATGGCTCCGCGAAGAGGACTCGAACCTCCAACCTATCGGTTAACAGCCGAGTGCTCCACCATTGAGCTATCGCGGAACGTCATTACTTAATCTATTATATCAGCTTTTCCAAATTATGCAACTCTATTCTTATATAAAACATAAAAATCTGTATCTTTTCACTCAACCATTTTAATCAAGTAATTATCACTTCTTCGTAATCATATTGATTTTTAATCCTTGCCAATATTTTACCCATTATAATTTTAAAAATAAAAAAGCTATAGCAGATATTCAATTTTATATGCTACAACTTCTAATCTCATTCATATTAAAAAAGTATAAACAAATGGCTCCGCGAAGAGGACTTGAACCTCCAACCTATCGGTTAACAGCCGAGTGCTCCACCATTGAGCTATCGCGGAACGTCATTACTTAATCTATTATATCAGCTTTCTTTAATAATTCAAGCTTTTTAATTGTTATAACTAAAAAAGATTCATATATATTGTTTTATATATGAATCTTCTTTATCAGCATATTAATCATATTTAGTTTTAAAAGTATTATATACTCTTAAATCTTATACTATTTTTGTGGTCTCATTGTTGGGAATAATATAACATCTCTAATTGATGCTGTATCAGTTAAAAACATTACAAGTCTATCTATACCCATTCCCATTCCGCCTGTTGGTGGCATACCTGTTTCAAGAGCGCTCATAAATTGTTCATCAAACATATATGCTTCGTCATCACCAAGTTCTCTCTCATTAGCTTGTTGCTCAAATCTTTGTCTTTGAACTATAGGATCATTTAATTCTGAGTATGCATTACAAACTTCTCTACCAAATACAAATCCTTCAAATCTTTCAGTAAACTCTGGATTTCCTCTCTTCTTCTTTGTAAGAGGTGAAATTTCAACTGGATAATCCATTACAAATGTAGGTTGAATCATATTTGCTTCACCAAATTCTTCGTATAAAGCATTTAACACTTCGCCCTTTGTTACTGTGTCTAATGGTTTCGCAAATTCCAAATGCTTTTCTTTAGCTATAGCTTGAGCTTCTTCATTAGATTTAATTTCATTAAAATCTATTCCTGCATATTCTTTTACAACATCTACCATAGTTATTCTTCTCCAAGGTGGCTTAAAATCTATTTCTGTTCCTTGATAAGCAACCTTAGTAGTCCCGTTTATCTTTTCACAAACATAGGCAACCATGTTCTCTGTAATTTCCATCATATCATTATAATCTGAATACGCTTCATACAATTCAATACACGTAAATTCCGGATTATGTCTAACATCCATACCTTCATTTCTAAAGTTTCTGCCTATTTCATATACTTTTTCAAATCCAGCAACAACCAATCTCTTAAGATACAATTCTGTTGCAATTCTTAAGTACATATCCATATCTAATGTATTATGATGGGTCATAAATGGCCTTGCAGCAGCTCCACCTGCTATTGATCCAAGGATTGGAGTTTCTACTTCTAGAAATCCCTTAGTGTCTAAGAATTCTCTTATTCCTGATACAATCTTACTTCTCTTTATAAACGTATCCTTTACTCCCGGATTTGTAATTATATCAACTTCTCTTTGTCTATATCTCAAGTCTGGATCCTTTAATCCATGCCATTTCTCTGGAAGTGGCTTTAGCGACTTACAAATTAATTCGAAGGAATTAACATTTATTGTAACTTCTTCTGTTCTTGTCTTAAATACTTCTCCAGTTGCTACAATCCAATCTCCCAAATCATAAGTCTTATATTGCTTTAAGTTCTCTTCTCCTACTTTATCAATCTTTAAAAATAATTGTATTTTTCCATCTTTATCATATATATCTGAAAATACAACCTTACCTTGACCTCTTTTAGACATCATTCTTCCAACAACTGTTACTTCTTTGCCTTCTAACTCATTATATCCTTCTTTTACTTGTTCTGATGTATGTGTTCTTTCTACTTTATAAACATCAAAAGGATCTTTTCCTATACTTTGCAATTCTGTTAGTTTATCTCTTCTTAAGCCTTCTTGTTCATTATACTGAGATTCTAACTCCTGTATACTAATTTCTTCTGTTGACATATTGTACCTCCAATTAATTCCTACTTATTCCTAGTATTTCAAACTTATTTACTCCATTTGGAACTATTACTTCTATTATGACCCCTACTTTTTTGCCAATTAAAGCACTTCCAACTGGTGATTCATTTGATATTTTGAAATTCATAGGATCTGCTTCTGCTGAACCTACTATTGAATATTCTACTTCTTCATCAAATTCATAATCTTTAACTTTAACCTTTGATCCAACTGAAACTATATCACTTGGAATTTCCGATTCATCTACAACGACTGCATTTTTTAACATATTTTCTAATTGAAGTATTCTTCCTTCTGTAAATGCTTGGTCATTCTTAGCTTCATCATATTCAGAGTTTTCACTTAAATCCCCATAACCTAATGCTACTTTTATCTTTTCAGTTATTTCTTTTCTTTTTACTGTCTTTAAATATTCAAGTTCACTTTCTAATTTTTTAACACCTTCATAAGTCATTAAATATTGTTTTGCTTGGCTCATATATTTTACTCCCCTTTTAAACCTTCTATATTTATTTAATTAATGAGTAGGCTCATTGATTTTTATTCTAAATTTTGCATTACACAATTAAACTTAGATAAACCCTGTTATTAAGTATTTCTTAAACAGAGCACATTTAATTATTTATTGTAAATCAGTTAAAATGCACTTCTAACCTTAAAACATTTAACTAATTATAAATCAGCATATTTGATATGTCAATAAATCCTGTCTTAAAGCAACTTATCATGCTATTATGATTTGATTTTCTAAATATTAAAGCATATGTTCCTAATAATTAAATTATTCTAACTATTATTTATAATAAGAATCCTTTTATAATTCTTCTTTATATCTTATTAAAATCTCAATTACTTTTTTACTATCATCTAAGATATTAATTTGATTTCTAATATCTGTGCATCTTGGGAGACCTTTAATATACCATGATGCATGTTTTCTCATTTCTCTAATGGCTTTAAATTCACCATCATATTTAATTGCTAATTCATAATGTCTAAGGCACATTTCAATTTTTTCTCTATAGGAAATCTCTTTAATAGATTCACCTTTTAATGCACTACTCACTTGATTAAATATCCATGGATTGCCTTGACTTCCTCTTGCGATCATTATACCATCACAATTGGTGATATTTCTCATATTAAGAGCATCTTCTGGTGAAAATACATCTCCATTTCCTATTACAGGGATAGAAACACTATCTTTAGCCTTCTTTATTATGCCCCAATCAGCAACACCTTGATACATCTGTTTTCTTGTTCGCCCATGGATAGTAATTGCATCAGCACCTGCATCTTCCATTCCCTTTGCAAATTCCACTGCATTAATATTGTCATCATCAAATCCCTTTCTGAATTTAACAGTAACAGGCTTTTTAGAAACCTTTTTTATAGCTTTTACAATTTCATATGCAAGTTCTGGCTCCTTCATCAAAGCAGAACCTTCTCCATTTTTAACTATCTTAGGAGCTGGACACCCCATATTTATATCAATAATGCAAATATCATCTCTATTATTTAAATGTTCTTCACAGATATTTGCCATTATTTCTGGCTCCCTGCCAAAAATTTGAACTGCTACCGGCCTCTCCTCATCTGCTATTCTAAGTAAGGCTTGTGTATTTTCACTTCCATAATATAAAGCTTTAGCGCTAACCATTTCAGTATAAACTAACCCACATCCCATTTCTTTACATAGTCCCCTAAAGGATATACCTGTCACACCTGCCATAGGCGCTAAAAATACATTATTCTCAAAGGTTAAATTTCCTATTTTCATTTAGAATGTACTCCTTACTTTTTCTATACTATCCATAAACTTTTCCATTCTTTAATTTTTAAAATTTTCTATTCCTTATTTTTTGTATATAATATATTTAATCCTTCTAATGTTAAGTCGGAATTGACCTTATCTATAATATCAGTTTCTTTAGCTATTAGATTAGCCAAACCACCCGTTGCTACTACAAAAGGTTCTTCTTTGTACTTAGATTCCTTCATTTCTTGTTTCATCTTTTTAACTATGTATTCAACTTGCCCAATATACCCAAATAAAATACCTGCTTGCATGCTTGATACTGTATTTTTGCAAATCATATTTTTAGGCACTTCTAATTCTACTCTTGGAAGCTTAGCAGCCCTTTCAAACAATGCATCTGCTGCAATTCTTATTCCTGGACATATACATCCTCCAAGATAATCTCCATTTGCCCTTACTGCACAGAACGTCGTAGCTGTACCAAAATCTATTATTATTACTGGTTTTTTATAGATTTCATATGCCGCAACAGCATTTACTATTCTATCTGCTCCAACTTCTCTTGGATTATCATACTTTATATTTATTCCTGTTCTTACTCCCGGTCCAACTATTATAGGTTCATGATTAAAGCATTTTCTTAACATATTTTCTAAAGAATGCATTATATTAGGAACAACAGAAGAAACTATAACTCCAGTAATATCCTTAGGATTAATGTCACTTGAGTTAAATAATTGCATAACTTGTATACCATACTCATCTGAAGTTTTATTTCCATCACTTGAAATACGCCAACTAGCTATATATTGATCTCCATTATGTACTCCCAAAACAATATTGGTATTACCTGCATCAACAAGTAAAATCATAGAAAGCACCACCTTAATATAGTTAAATTAAAAGCAGCCCAAAGAGCTGCCTTAATTTAGAAATTTACTTAAAAATAACAATATAATTTTAACAATTCTGATTGATTTGTCAAGGGTTTAAATATTATTTTAAAATAATCCTACTATCTCTCCACTCTTTAAGACATCCATCTTATTTGCAGCTGGAGTCTTCGGAAGTCCTGGCATAGTCATTACATCACCTGTTTGAACAACTATAAATCCTGCACCATTAGATACTCTAACTTCTTTAACTGTAATATCAAATCCTTCTGGTTTTCCTAAAAGGCTAGGATTATCTGATAAAGAATATTGTGTTTTTGCCATACATATAGGTAATTTGTCTAATCCAAACTTTTCTAATTCATCAATTTGCTTTTTAGCTGCTGGAGTATAGTTAACTTTGTCAGCTCCATAAATTTCTTTAGCTATAGTTAATACCTTTTCTTCAATAGTAGCTTCTTCACTATAGATTGGTGCAAAATCCGAATTATTATTCTCTAAAATATCTAATACAATATTTCCAAGTTCAACTCCACCTTCTCCACCTTTAGCCCATACGTCTGATAATGCTACTTTAACACCCATCTTGTTGCAGAAATCTTTTATAAATTGTACTTCTTCATCGCTATCTGTAACAAACTTATTTATAGCAACAATAGGTGTAACATTAAATTTCTTAATATTCTCAACTTGCTTTTCTAAATTAACTATCCCTTTAGCTAAAGCTTCAACACTTGGAACATTCAATTCAGTTTTACCTACTCCACCGTGGTGTTTTAATGCTCTTATTGTAGCTACAATTACAACACATTTAGGCTTTAAATTACCATATCTACACTTAATATCAAAGAACTTTTCAGCACCTAAATCCGCACCAAATCCAGCTTCAGTTATTACAATTTCACCAAGCTTTAAAGCAAGTTTAGTTGCCATTATAGAATTACATCCATGCGCAATATTAGCAAATGGACCTCCATGTATTAGTGCTGGAGTATTTTCTAAAGTTTGAACTAAATTAGGCTTAATAGCATCCTTCATTAGTAAAGCCATAGCACCTTGAATCTCTAATTCTTTAGCATAAAGAGGATTTCCATCTAAATTATAAGCAACTACAATATTTCCCATTCTTTCTTTTAAGTCTTCTAAATCGCTTGCTAAGCACAGTATAGCCATTATTTCAGATGCAACAGTTATATTAAATCCATCTTCTCTAACGAATCCATTAATTTTCCCACCCATTCCAACAACAATATGTCGAAGTGCTCTATCATTCATATCCATAACTCTTTTAAAGACTATTCTTCTAGAATCAATTTTTAAAATATTTCCTTGATGTATATGATTATCTATTGCTGCTGATAATAAATTATTAGCAGATGTAATAGCATGCATATCACCCGTAAAATGAAGATTAATATCTTCCATTGGAACTACCTGAGCGTATCCACCGCCCGCTGCTCCACCTTTAATTCCAAAAACCGGACCTAAAGATGGCTCTCTTAACGCTATTACTGCTTTTTTACCAAGTTTATTTAGTGCTTGACCAAGGCCTACTGTAACTGTTGACTTTCCTTCACCAGCTGGAGTTGGATTTATAGCTGTCACTAAAATTAGCTTCCCATCTTTATTTTCTTTAACCTTATCATATACATCTAAAGATATCTTACATTTATATTTGCCATAGTATTCAATATCATCTTCACAAAGACCTAATTTTTCAGCTACATTTTTTATTGGTTCCATTTTTGCTTCTTGTGCAATTTGAATATCACTTTTCATTTATGTATTCCTCCTAATTAACCAAAAATCAATTTATTGTATCTAATTATATCATTTCAGTCTATGTAATAAAAGTTTTTTCGAATAATTAATATGCTTTGAATTAAATTATTCGTATTATTGCCACTAAATATAATTGTTTTAAATATATTGAATTTTATCTTTTGTATATTAATTATAAAAAGGCTATTTCAAAATATAATTATTTTGAAATAGCCTTCTTATTAATTAATTATTCACAAAAATATCTTCAAATTCTTTTGCATCAAGCTTTTCTTTTTCGATTAATGCTTGAGCAACAGCATGTAATTTTTCTATATTTTCTTCTAATAGTGTGTTTGCTTTATTGTAAGCTTCATCTATGAATTTCTTAATTTCCTTATCTATTTTAGAACCAATTTCTTCACTAAATTCTCTTCCCTTGCCTAAGTTTCTTCCAAGGAAAACTTCATCATTACCTGAAGTATTGTAAGATATAGTTCCGATTGCATCGCTCATACCATAATCCATAACCATACTTCTAGCTATATGACTAGCTCTGTCTATATCATTTTTAGCACCAGTGCTTATATCTCCCATAATTAACTTTTCAGCCACTCTTCCTCCTAAAAGTCCAATCATTTCATCTTCTAACTTAGACTTAGAAGTATAAGAAGTATCTTCTTTAGGAAGATGCATAGTATATCCTCCAGCTCTTCCTCTTGGAATGACACTTATTTCGTGAACCGGGTCACAATTTGGAAGTAATCTCATAACAACTGCATGACCTGCTTCATGATAAGCAGTTAATTTTCTATCATGTTCAGTTACTATTCTGCTCTTCTTTTCAGGTCCTGCAATTACTTTAGTTATTGCTTCTTCCATCTCAGACATTGAGATTTGTTTTTTATCTCTTCTAACCGCAAGTAAAGCAGCCTCATTTGCTAAATTTTCTAAATCTGCCCCAGAAAATCCAGGAGTTCGCTTAGCAAGTACATCTAACTTTACATCATCTTGAAGAGGTTTCTTTTTCGTATGAACTTTAAGAATTTCTTCTCTACCTTTTATATCAGGTGCTCCAACCATTATTTGTCTATCAAATCTTCCTGGTCTGAGTAGTGCAGGATCTAATATATCTGGTCTATTAGTAGCTGCTATCATGACGATGCCTTCATTAACTCCAAATCCATCCATCTCTACAAGAAGTTGATTTAACGTTTGTTCTCTTTCATCATGTCCACCACCTAGTCCAGCACCTCTTTGTCTTCCGACAGCATCAATTTCATCTATAAATATTATACAAGGTGAATTTTTCTTAGCTTCTTCAAATAAACTTCTAACTCTAGACGCACCAACACCAACAAACATTTCAACAAAATCCGAACCAGATATACTGAAAAATGGAACTCCAGCTTCTCCTGCTATGGCTTTTGCAAGTAAAGTTTTTCCTGTTCCAGGAGGTCCAACTAATAGTACTCCCTTTGGTATTCTTGCACCCATTTGTAAGTATCTTGCTGGTAGCTTTAAAAAATCAACTATTTCTTCAAGCTCTGCTTTTTCCTCATCTGCACCTGCTACATCATTAAATGTAACAGTTTGACTTTCTGGTGCCACCATCTTCGCTTTATTCTTACCAAAATTCATAACTCCTCTTCCGCCTCCTCCACCTTGAGACTGTTGAGTAAATATGAATATAAGTATAAAAACAATTACTGCCATAAATATAAACGGAAGCAATGTTGCAATCCAAGTTGCATTATTCGATGGCTTCTGAAAAACTACCTTAACATCTGGTTTAGGTTGATTTTCTATTAATGAACTAACAAGTTCACTTGGAGCATAAGTAATAAAGGCCTTATTATCAGTTGTCTTTCCTTCTATAGTCATGCTATCTTCTTTAATTATAACGCTCTCTATTTCATTAGCATCCCACTTTTGTATGAATGCACTATATGCTATATCACTAGTCCCCTTTCCTGTTTGCCACATAGTAAGTGCTGCTAAAACTAGCATAACTGAGCATACAATCCATACAGCCGCGCTTGAATATTTTTTCATTCAAGGCCCTCCTCTCTCATCATATATAAAATTTTACCATAGGAATATTTTTATTACAATAAAATTGCAATTTCTATTTTTCATATATTTCTGGTTTCAGTATCCCTATAAATGGTAAATTTCTATACTTTTCAGCATAATCTATTCCATATCCAACTATAAATCCATCAGGAACTTCAAATCCAATATATTTTACATCTAAATCAGATGTCCTTCTTGCTTGTTTATTTAACAATGCAACTATTTCTATACTATTCGCTTTTCTTGCCTTTAAATACTTAAGCAAATACGTCAATGTAACCCCTGTATCAACAATATCTTCAACCACTAAAATATCTTTTCCTTCAATATTATTATCCAAATCCTTCAATATTCTTACAACCCCAGACGTCTCTGCAGAATTTCCATAACTTGATACCGCCATAAAATCTATTTCACAATGAATAGATATGTTCTTTATTAACTCTGCAGCAAATATTACTGATCCTTTTAATATACCAACTACAACTAAATCCTTACCTTTATAATCCTTACTTATGTCATTGGCTAGTTCTTTAATTCTTTTAGTTAAAACCTCTTCTGAAAATAATACTTCTTGTATATCTTGTTTCATATCAATATTCCTTTCTTTCAATGACTACTTTTAATATGTTTTTGGTTTTGTTTGTAATCTTATATTGCTCTGATGTCCTAATTCCAATAATCCATGCAATTTTTTCATCAAAACACAAAATAGGAGTAGTATCTCTCTCTTCTTTGGGTATTTTCATATCAATAAAAATATCCTTTAATTTTTTACTTCCATTCATACCTAAAGGAATGATTTTATCTCCATTCCTTCTATTTCTTATTAAAATATTATTATTTATTTCATCCAAATCAAAATACCTTATTAAATTACTTTGATTTAAGTGTACATCATTAATTTCACAATTCTTAATTACAAAAAATTCAACATTAAAATTATAAAACTTAATTTTATTTTTATCTATATTATTTTTATCTAAAGTTATTTCTTCTGTTTTACTATCTATATAACATTTTTCTATTTTATTTTTTATGTATATGTTCCCATAAATATTTTCAACATAAATTCCATTAGGCAAATCTACTACTTTCCCTGAATTATTCTTTGCCAAATATATGATTTTATATATATGCTTCATTTCAAAATCATAATTTAATTTTGAATATTCAGTTAGAGCATGCCTTAATACCCTATTTACTATAGGTTCTTCCTCTTTAAATATTCCCTTTTTTATAATAAGATAATCCTCGTACTTTTTACAATATTTATTGTATAAATCTAATGATAACTTTTCAAGAAATTCGTTATCTTTTTGTAAAAGCATAGACATTCTATTTATTGTCTGTATTATATCTTGATTGAAATTTTCTTTCATATATGGTAGTAAGTCTAGTCTTATTTTGTTTCTATTATAAATTTTTTCAAAATTAGTCTTATCAATTCTAGGACTTAATTTTTTTAATTTGATATATTTCTCTACTTCTTCTCTGCTGAGACATAAAATAGGTCTTATTATTTTGTTATCTCTAGAAGCTTTAATACCACCTAATCCTTCAAGTCCTGTTCCCCTCATAAGTCTAAATAAAATTGTTTCTGCTTGATCATTTGCATTGTGTGCGGTAGCAACCTTATTAAAACCCTCATCTTGTATAATCTCATCAAAAAAATCATATCTAACATTTCTTCCTGCCATTTCGGAAGACAACTTATGTTCCTTAGCATATAAATTTATATCTACACGCCTTACAAAGCATTTTATTCCCATTTCATTACATATATTGATTACATACTTCTCATCTTCAAATGCGTCTTCACCCCTTAGGAGATGATTCAAATGAGCTGCTGCTATCTCTATATTTAGTTCTTCTTTTAATTCAAATAAAATATTCAAAAGACATATGGAGTCTGGTCCTCCAGAAAGAGCAACTAAAACTTTATCTCCAGATTTAATTAAGTTATTTTCTTTAATATAAGGTATCACTTTTTCACACAAAAATAAACACTCCTATTTCTATATAATATTATATACTACTTTATACTATATTTTACGTATATATTTTTTGAATGTAAATAATATTATTAAAAAAACATAATTAATTACTTATAACATTCTTACTTCATATACAAAATCGGAAAATTATTCAATTCAACATAATAAAAAGCTACTTCAAAATCAATTGGCATTTTGAAGCAGCTTTTTATAATATTTAAATATCTAAATAGACTCTTGAAACTACCACAGTCATATCATCTTTAATAATCCCATTACTTAATTTTTTTGCTCTATCTAATATTTTTTCAGATAACTCCCTGGGATCTGCATTAATATTTTTTAAATATTCTTCTATCCATGTGGATTTTTCCGAATTTAATTTATCAACCTCCAAAATACCATCACTTACATTGATTAAAGTATCTCCAGGTTTTAATACTCTTTTTATAACTTCCACTTCTATTTCATCTACAAGTCCAAAAGGTAAATTCTTAGAATTAATAGATTCTACTTCATGACCTCTCTTAATAAAGCTAGGTGCTGCTCCTATTTTTACAAAGATTGTATCACCATTATATAAATTTACTTTATTTAAATCTAGAGTAGCATACTTCCCATTTTCTGCAAATCTCATACCCATTATAGAATTAATTGTATTTACGGTTATATCTTCATTAAACCCTGCTTCCATAAGGTTTTCTACCAAATCCACAGTTGCTTTGCTTTCTTCTCCAGCTTCAGGTCCTGACCCCATCCCATCACTTAATATAGTAATATAACTTCCACTAGCGCTTTTCCCAAAGCTATAATTATCCCCCGTTTGCTTTTCTCCACCTTTTGATTCTCTAGCTCCGTATGAGACCATATAGTACTTTGGTTTTTCTTCTATTGTTATAATACACTCATTTGTCTTAATATTAATATTACTCCCATCATCCCCACTACATAATTTCATTCTCATAGAATTGCTTAATACAGAAACTATCTTCTTTTCGCAGTAATTAACTCCTTCATAATTATTGATGCTTATTCTAATTTTTATTCTACCATTTTTATCTATATAACAAAAAACATCATTATAATAAATTGAATTTTTATTTAATACACGTTTTACTAATCTTTCTAAATCAGTATCTATAGTAACCTCTCTTTTAAAATCATTCAGAAGATTATCTAACGTACTTGATATATTAGCTATATGAGCTGATAATATATTCTTTCCTTCTGCTAGCCTCTCCTGTATCGCCTCGTTTACATTATAATTATTTACAATGCCTTCAGTACTCCTTAAAAGAGTAAAATTCTTAACACACTTCCTTTCTAAATCTTTTGGTATAGACAGCTTTCCATCCTCATAATTCTGTATTAATATTTGAAAAGAATTAAAAGTTTGATGAAAATCCCTCTCCCAACACAAAGGCTTGTTTTCACAATTTGAACAACTCCGGTCTGCCAAATTTTCTACTAAAGCACTTCCTTTTGATTTAATCAATAAATTTTTATTATCACTGGTACTTCCCAAGCATTTTGACACATTAACTAATACGCTTGTAAGTTCTTTAAGTTTAAACGTAAACTCCTCCTTTATTGCATTTAATTGAACTGCCCCTAATGATTCTTTCTTTCTATCTGGATTTATTTCAACTTCAATACGTTTATATACAGGCTTTGGAATACATAAAAATAAAATTGAACTAGATAGAACCTCAATTCCTAATTTCAATGTTATTGCATTAGAATATAGAGCTAATGCAAAATAAATTATTATACCTGAAAGTATTGAAAATATTTTTCCTGTATCTTTAAAAATGCCAACTACAAGCCCTCCAACTCCAAAAAAAGCTACACTGTACATCATGTTGTTAGATGCAACTCCAAGCATTATCCCCATTGAAACTCCAATCATAGCTCCATATGTTGCTCCACCCACATACGCAATCCCTAAAACTAATGTTAATGCACATATATTTCTTATTGAATAATCACTAATATTAATATCACCTATTCCAGCAACTAATAAACATAAAAATATTGCAAGACTGACTATTTCTTCTGAAGAAAAAAAATAATTAGTATTAATCTCTTCCAAAGAATTTAATGCATATTTTATAACATAATGTATCGGTATAATAATTAATGTTTGTAATAGGGATAAAGTTATGTCTACTCCCAATTCATACTTATTAATTACCAAGCCATAAATAAAAAAGCTACATAAAATTATTACAAAGGCTACTAACTCTTTTTTTCTCTTTTTATTAAGTTCTATAATACTGTAGTATATTGTTATTAAAGTGATGATTATTAAATATACATACCCATCTGTCAATAAATTATTAATTGTGAAATATCCTATACCAATTCCAATTGCTGCAACTAAATTGTTTCTTTTATTTTCTTTTGTAATAATAGCAATTAAATACGCTATTCCAATTGGCGCTATTCCACTACTATCTGATTGATTTAATAATAAATTTACTCGTCCAAGCAAAATTCCAACTATTAGAATTACCCCTAACTTTGCTATAGATGTTTGCATCCACATTTTTCTTTTTATATTTTCTACTTCATTTATTTCTTCATACTTGTTTACACCTAATCCATACTGCACATCGGTTCGCCTCATTTCCAAATAATGTAACTTAAGTATATCACTTCGAATTTACGATAAATGTCATAAGATGTTTCTCTTATAAAGTTTTCGTAGGACAACTTCATCTAAATTTCTCTAATATCTAATGATTTAATAGATTATTCTCTTTATCCTAAATTTCATTTAAAGCATTCCCATTCCATATATAATCAAATTTTCAAGCTTATTCTTTCATTTTTTCTCTAATATATATGCTGTAAAAATAATTCTTCATATAAAATCCAAGAAATCCTGTAAGAATTTCAACTATAATTGTCAATTGTATATTGTAAATTTTAAATTGCAACATATATAATTAATTTGTCGTTAACATTATTTTATTAGAAATTTATATATAATTATTTTCAATAAAATTATATGAAAAGGAGTCTAATACAAAATAATTAATAATTTATTTTATATTAGACTCTTTTATATACTTATATATAGTTGTTGTATCATTCCTATTTTCTTATAGAAGATATAAAGAATTAAAACGCATAGTTCTCTAGGTGAATCTTCCCCATTAAGGAGATGTGCATCATTGTTACTACATTACCCTTATAGTTACACATATAGCGCTTATGTGAGTTGTATAATGACTTTTGAGACTAATTAGTCGCTTTACAAGTGTACGTTCAGTAAAACCATATAAACTTATAACAATTCGCAGAAAATTTCATTTTACTTTGAATCAAATCCACCTAATATACATGTTGCATTAATATTAAAATATAAAAAAAGACTTAAGCTATTGCTTAAGTCTTTTGGTGCCGAAGACCGGAATCGAACCGGTACGGTGTTTAACTACCGCAGGATTTTAAGTCCTGTGCGTCTGCCAGTTCCGCCACTTCGGCATATTTATTACATTTGAATTATAAATTTACGACACTTCGGATAAAATTCGAATATTCTTATATATACAATATTTTATGGTTGCGGGGACAGGACTTGAACCTACGACCTTCGGGTTATGAGCCCGACGAGCTACCAACTGCTCCACCCCGCGTTATTATATTTTATCATATATATTATGGTGCCGAAGACCGGAATCGAACCGGTACGGTGTTTAACTACCGCAGGATTTTAAGTCCTGTGCGTCTGCCAGTTCCGCCACTTCGGCACATATTGGTAGCGGAAATAGGACTTGAACCTACGACACCTCGGGTATGAACCGAGTGCTCTAGCCAGCTGAGCTATTCCGCCATATTAATGGTTGCGGGGACAGGACTTGAACCTACGACCTTCGGGTTATGAGCCCGACGAGCTACCAACTGCTCCACCCCGCGTTATTATATTTTATAACATACATGTATATATGGTGCCGAAGACCGGAATCGAACCGGTACGGTGTTTAACTACCGCAGGATTTTAAGTCCTGTGCGTCTGCCAGTTCCGCCACTTCGGCACATATGGTAGCGGAAATAGGACTTGAACCTACGACACCTCGGGTATGAACCGAGTGCTCTAGCCAGCTGAGCTATTCCGCCATATTAATGGTTGCGGGGACAGGACTTGAACCTACGACCTTCGGGTTATGAGCCCGACGAGCTACCAACTGCTCCACCCCGCGTTATTATATTTTATCATATATATATTAGCCTAAGATTTACAATAAATTGATACGATGTTTAATCACCGTAGAATTTCAAATCTTTTGTACTTGCTAGTAAGCTCGGCATATACTTTTAGTGAAAATAGGATTATAACCTATGACACTTCTTATATGAACTGCGTTACCTAATTAGCATTGGTTGCGGGGACAGGACTTGAACCTACGACCTTCGGGTTATGAGCCCGACGAGCTACCAACTGCTCCACCCCGCGTTATTATATATATAAGTCTAAGACTTACAATAAATTGATACGATGTTTAATCACCGCAGAATTTTAAACCTTTTGTATTTGCTAGCAAGCTCCGCATATATTTTTAGTGAAAATAGGATTATAACCTATGACACTTCTTATATGAATTGCTTTGCCTAATTAGCTAATTGGTTGCGGGGACAGGACTTGAACCTACGACCTTCGGGTTATGAGCCCGACGAGCTACCAACTGCTCCACCCCGCGTTATTATATTTTATCATATACATACACATAATATATATATGGTGCCGAAGACCGGAATCGAACCGGTACGGTGTTTAACTACCGCAGGATTTTAAGTCCTGTGCGTCTGCCAGTTCCGCCACTTCGGCATGTTATTATTAACTAATCGTCAACAACAAAGCTAATTATAATATATAACTTTTATACTGTCAACAAAAATATTGTTATAAATTTTATTTACTTAAAATTCATAGCAATATGCAGAAAATTTTATGTATTTATTTTTAGATTAATTTAAACTTTATTATGCAAATTTCAATATGTTAATCTATTATTTATAATGTAGAATAAAATATAAATCAATACAAAAATATCATTTATTAATTTATTCTACATTTTTAATTTACTAAATAGTTTTTATATTGACATATATATTATGACCTAAAAATACTATTGCCCTTTTTTTCCACCTTTGCCTTTAAACTCTGTGTGTTTCTTTGCGTCTTGCATTCTTTCTTCACTATCTTTTAAGAACTTAGACATAATATCTTCGAAATTCCCTGTATTGCTACTAGGCTTTCTCTTTTCAGTAGGCTTCCAGTCAATCTCTGCTGGTTTAACTGATTTTTTTTGAACATTTGCTTGTTTTATTGAAAGACTAATTTTCCCATTATCATCAATTGAGATGACTTTTACTTTCACTTTATCTTGTTCTTTAAGATGTTCTCTAATATCTTTTACATAAGAATCTGCAACTTCTGAAATATGAACTAATCCAGTTTTGCCCTCAACTTCAATAAAAGCTCCAAAATTTGTGATGTTTATCACTGTTCCGTCTACTATGTTTCCTGCCATTAAGGTCATGTTTAAAAGACTCCTCCTTAAATTTAAAAATATATAAATTTATAAGAACAAATGCTATTATGCAGACGTTCTTTAATTTAAGATATCAATTCAATTATTATTTTATTCAGAGTTTTATAAGCTTTTCTATATAATGAAAGTTAATTAGAATTTTGGTCTATTGCCTCACCATTAACAACTTTTTCTCCAGGCTTAATCATTCCAAGCCTTTCCCTTGCTAATTTCTCAAGATAATCTGATGAGTCTGAATTGATTTTCTCAACTTCATCTTGAAGTCTCTCATTTTTTTGCTTAACTTCATCTAGCTGCAATTGCTTATTATCAATTTCTTTTTTAATTCTATTCATAGTTATACTTTGCCTAATATAGCTAAAAGCAAAGAAAATAATACATACCGCAATTATCACTTTTTTTAATATTAACTTTTTTTCCATCTATAGAACCTCTATTTTACAAATTCTCTTATGTCTATTGTAAACACTATCCTTCTATTATTCAAGTAATTTTTTTCTTATTTCCTTCTATCGGTGATTTTATAGGCAATTATTTTTAATGGATACCATACATTTTTCAACAATACTCGGATTGACTTGCAAAATATTTTAAATACTACCAATTCACTGACATAAAAATATTTACTAATAAATCTAAAATATAATAAAATGGCAATAATTATAAAAGCATATACGTAGGGAGTTAAGAATGCATAATTAGTGTATAACAAAAAAGTAAATACAATTAGGGCAATAAGTATACAAAATAATATGTCTTCTATTATTATCAATATTTTTATAGAGTTAATACCTCTTATTCCTCTATATATATCAAATAAAATTCCTGCTATAAAACCACCAACTAGGCTGTATATAACAAGATTAATTTGCATATTTAATTCTAACGGCATACTATCCTACTTGAATATTTTACTTATTATACTTTCATTGCTCTTTTTTGATACCTTTCCATTATACACTATAGATGCAATACTTCCAGCAATTATAACATCGCCATTTTGTACATCTAATTTATTCATTTTTAACTCTTCTCCCTTAATAGTTAAATTTCCTAACTTAGTTGTTAAATCTATTTTCTGATCATCAAAACTTATAACTTCAATAACACCACTTAAAGTTAACTTTTTTCTATCTTCTAAAGCTAAATTAGACTTATTATCTTCTATTTTATTTTCTACTTTTTTCTCCATTAAAAATTCCTCCATTCATTCTTCTTAAGCACATAAAATAAAATAGTCAAGCATGTCGGTTTGTTATTTTTTGAATGTGCCTTATACAATATATGCTTATATATTGTAATTTAGAATGTTGAATCTTTAATGGATTAGGCACATGAAAATAAATAACAAGTCCAAAACTGCCATGAATATTTTTCATGAGGCAAGGAAGTAAAGTGCCATCATAGCAGGCCTATTATCACATTTTGCTGACGTTAGCAGTGAACCCAAATCTATGATTTGGTGTGAATCACTTACTCAGTGAGCGTATGCGAGTCGATCTTCCTACGATGGAAAATATACTAGCATATGGATTTGTTGTTTTTTTGATTGTGCCTTAAGTCTATTTTCATATACTAAAGAAAGAGTAGATAAACTAACTTAATTAGTTTCTACTCCACATCTTCTTCTCCTTCAATAATTACATACATTTCTTTTGCATCTTCTTTTCTTACATGTTCTGCTATATTAATTATCTCTGCTTTTAATATTCTATTAGCAAATGTTATTTGGATTACGTCTCCTTCTTTTATCTTTGTAGAAGGTTTTGCTAATTTACCATTTATTAATATACGTCCACTCTCACATATCTCTTTAGCTACAGTTCTTCTCTTTATAATACGAGATACTTTTAAATATTTATCTAATCTCATACCTTTCTCCTTTATTAAAAGAACCCGAGAAAACTCGGGTTCTTATTTACTCTGACTAACTTTTGTTATATTACTTGTTTACTTTATCTTTGAATTCTTTACCAGCTTTAAATACTGGAACTGTTGTTGCAGGAATGTTTAT
Source organism: Clostridium gelidum (assembly GCF_019977655.1). NCBI lineage: Bacteria > Bacillati > Bacillota > Clostridia > Eubacteriales > Clostridiaceae > Clostridium > Clostridium gelidum. Next base: position 136,441 of record NZ_AP024849.1, on the reverse strand, counting down.
AACTTCCTTAGTTCTAGGGTTTCTTCCTTCTCTAGCTGCTCTTGCTCTTGTTTCGAAAGTTCCAAATCCAACTAATTGAACTTTTTCACCTTTTTCTAATGATTCCTCAACACTTTCAATCAAAGCTTTTAATGCTAATTCTGCATCCTTTTTTGTTAATTTACTCTTTTCTGCCATACTAGTTATTAATTCTGCTTTATTCACAATAACATCCTCCTTAAAATCCAGTTATATATTTTCTAACTGTTTTCTTTATGTACTAAATTGCACTTCTTTATTATATAACCTCTTCAGCTACCCGTCTATAGAAAAACGCTTTCTTTCCCTATATATAACTAAATAATCCAAATAAATCGTTACAACATAGTTCCTATAAATAATTATTCTGCATAAACTAAGGAATTCCTTTATTTAAATTGTATATTATTCTAATTTTTTTGAAATTTCCCAAAGCTTATCCATTTCATCTATATTCATATTAGTTAATTCAATGCTTTTTTCTTTTGCAACTCTCTCAATATAATCAAATCTTTTTATAAACTTATCTATAGTCCAATTTAATGCTATTTCTTCATCTACTTTTAAAAATCTTGCAACATTAACACATGAAAATAATAAATCTCCAATTTCTTCTTTTATTTTCTCCATATTTTCTGTATTATATACATCCATTACTTCTTTAAGTTCTTCTTTTACCTTATTTATAGCAAAACTTACATCGTCAAAATCAAATCCAACCTTTCTTGCCTTCTCTTGAACTTTATGTGCCCTTAAAAGTGCTGGTAATCCTTTTGTTATACCCTTCATTTCTTCTGTAAGACTACTATAACCCTTTTCTTTTTTCTTTAATTCATCCCATTTTACAAGTACTTCGTCTGAAGAATTTAATTCATTACAACTTTTAAAGACATGTGGATGTCTGCTTATCATTTTATTGCATATTCCTTCAATTATATCACTTATATCAAAGTATCCATCTTCTTTTCCAATAGATGCATGAAAAACAACTTGAAGGAGCACATCTCCCAATTCCTCAATCAAAGAATTGTCATCCTCTTGATCAATTGCATCTATAACTTCATAACTTTCTTCTATTAAAGCTTTTTCAATAGACTTGTGAGTTTGTTCCCTATCCCACGGACAACCATCTTCACTTCTTAATACTTCTATTATCTCTAAAAGGTCATTGAAGTCCTTTTTATTTTTCAAGTCCTTTGGAATGTATATAGATGTTAAATAATCTATATCCTCTTGCATATCTAATTCAAATAAGGGTATTATTCTTATGCTTTCTTGATTTTTTATTCCTGCAGCTCTGACATAATAAATTTGTGTTTCATCATTATATTGCTCTAGTAGCTTTATTTTGACTTCTGATGCTATTAATTGATTATACACCTGAGTAACTATAGTTCCTATTCTCTTGTCTAAAATCTGATTACCTATATCAAAGGAGTCTATAACCTTCAATCCTCCTATTGGATCTATTCTAAGACTCTCAATCATGGCATCAATAAAGCTTACTGCTGGTATTATCTTATATTCTATATTATTTTCTTTGCATAACTCTATTAAATTAAATACTGATCTCTCTGCGACTAACGGATGACCAGGCACTGCATAAACTAAATCTCCTAGCCTCTCATGCTTTTTAATCAAGTCATTAGCTATGTTTAAATATACCTCATCAAAACTGCCTATACTTTCATAAACATTATCATAAGTATCAAATATAATTTTCTTTTCTTTTAAGTAATCTACTGTTGGATGCTTTTCTGTCCTTAAAAATACATTTTTATTGCTTTCAAGTTCACAGATTGTTCCTATAGTCAATGCTTCCTTAGCCCCTGGTCCTAATCCCACTATTTTAATCATTAGGTTCTTCTCTCCTTCTTTACCTCTTTTTAATTCTGCTCTTTATCTCTTCAACATCAAACACTTTAAATACAATTATTAATAGCATATATATTATCATACCTAAAAGTATAGATAATAAACAAGACATACCATTACTTGTTGTCTTTTTATATATAATATTATAACCGATTAATACAAATAACATCATAATAGTTGATGCATATACTGGTTTTATTAATATTTCATATAAATTAAGTTTTACTCTTAATGTAAATTTCATGGTTATTATATTTAAAATACTTACTGCAGCATAAGCACTAAAACTTGCTATAACAGCGCCATATATATTAAATTGCTCCATTGGAACCAGTATCCATGTTAATACAACCTTAATTATACATCCAATTAATAAATTAAGAACAGGTTTTATATAATTTCCCGTTCCTTGTAATATTGCTGTTGTCGTTTGAGTAATTATTATAAAAGGTATGGCTAAAGATAAATATTTTAATATTTCTATACCCGCAAATCTACCTGGAAATATGAATTTCATTACTGGTTCAGCTAAAAAGAAGAGTCCAAAAGCACAAGGAATTGCAATTACCGTTGTCATTTTCATAGCAGCATCTATTTTGTCTTTAAGTTCTTTTTGTCTTTTAAGTACAAATATTTCAGCTATAATGGGAATTAAAGATGTGCAAATTGCCATGGAAAGAGTTAATGGAATGTTTATAATAACAGATGCTTTACCCGTTAATTGTGCATATAGTACAGTAGCTTGCGTGTTTGTAAATCCAGCTTCCAATAGTTTTTGTGGAACTAATATTGAATCTATTAAATTCATAATGCTACTAACGGTTGTACCTAATGATATTGGTATTGCAATTCTTAATATAGTATTTAATATTTCAGGATTACTTTTTATCTTTTTTACCTTATAGAGTTTCCTTATCTTTTTGTATTTAGAATATAGATACAAACCTCCAATAGCAGCTCCTGCAGTAGCACCAAAGGCTGCTCCACCTGCAGAATATTCAATGCCCCTCGGCAATAGGAATATAGCAAGTCCTACTCCAAATATAACTCGCCCAATTTGTTCTATTATCTGTGATATGGCTGATGGGGTCATATTCTGCAAACCTTGAAAAAAACCTCTAAATATAGTTAAGAAAGATATTACAATTGGTGCAAAGGATATTCCTATTAATGAATAATAGGCTTTGCTATCCCATTTTAAGAACATTATTATTGGTTTTGCAAAAAAGAATAATACCAATGTAGTACCTGTCCCTATAATAGTCATTAAAATAGCTGATTCCTTCATTACTTCAAAACTTCCATACATATCATTTGTTGCATTTTTTTCTGATATCATCTTAGAGATTGCTACAGGTACTCCTGAAGCCATAGCTATAAAGAACATATATAGCGGATATGACATTTGATAATACCCTATTCCTTCATCGCCTATTAACATTATTAGTGGCCATCTAAAAAACAGACCTAAAAATCTAGTTAATATTCCTGCTGCTCCAAGAATTATACTTGCTTTTATTAGTGATTGCTTATTCATAAAACACCTCCAAACTTACATGTTACTAATTAATTATTATTGTAAGTTTGGAGGTATTATTCCTTTTATTTTTATATAGTGATCAAATACTAAATATTATTGCTCCATTTGTTTTCCTAAAAATGCTGCTGCTGTTTCAACTAGTTTTGTTTCAACTTCTCCAAGCTCCACATCTTCTTTTGATACAATAATTACTGCACCAATTTGATCACCTTCTGCCATAATTGGTGATATGACTTGACTGTTATAAGTTGTTTCATCATCATCATTATGTAATGGTATTACTGAATTACTAGATTTATTTAATAACACAGTTTTTCTTGAATCCATTATCTTTTCTAACTCACTACTTACTTTTCTTTCTACGTATTCTTTTTTAGTTGCTCCACTCACTGAAACAAATGCATCTTTGTCACAGATTAAGACAACGTGACCTATAACTTGTTGTAAGCTATCGCAATATTCTTTTGAAAAATTAGTAAGTTCTTCAATTGGTGAATATTTCTTTAGAATCACGCCTCCATCTCTATCTGTAAAAATCTCTAATGGATCTCCTTCTCTTATTCGTAAAGTTCTCCTTATTTCTTTTGGTATTACCACTCTTCCTAGATCATCAATTCTTCTAACAATTCCTGTTGCTTTCATTGGTTATATAACCTCCTTTGAAACTCTATTAATTGGTTGCACTATTATTATTTGAATTTCTAGAAATTTTATACACTTCTAGGCAAATTTTATATAAGAATTTATTTTTCATAGTAAAATAGCTAAACAGGGCATACACGGACTAGATTTCTTATGCATATAAATAATTTCTCCAATTTTGCATTTAATAATTATGTAAATATAATTTTATTAAATGAAAAGGCTGTTTCAAAATAATTTTCATTATTTCAAAACAGCCTTGTTCATGTTTATTATTTGAAGGTTTCTATAACTTAACAATTATTATAAAAAATTAAGAATTATAATTTATCCTCATTAGTTTTAACTTTTAAATCTGTTTTCCATTCTGCTATTTTATCATTAAAAGTGCTTCCTTGTTTTTGTTGTAACATTGTCGCTTTAATTTCATCTTTAACTTTATCTAATGGAGTTACTTCTGCACCTTTTAATCCAGTAGCTTTAATTATATGATATCCAAATTGACTCTTTACTGGTTGTGAAACTTCTCCCTCTTTTAAATCCTTAAATCCTGCCACAAATTCAGGAACTAATTGTGTTGAATTATAGGCTACAAATCCTAAGCTACCACCTTTATCCTTGCTTCCATCTATTGAGTTTGCCTTAGCTAATGTTGCAAAATCAGCTCCACCATCTATTTGTGCTTTCAATGAATTAGCCTTTTGCAATGATGCATCATAATCTACTGTTGTTCCATCACTAGCTTTTTCAGAAATTAATATATGCGCCACATTTGCTCCAGCACCTACTGAATATTTAGCATCTTTATTTTCATCATAATATGTTTGAACTTCATCGTCTGTAACAGTGACATCTTTTATAATGTCTTGTTGAACAGCCTGGAGTATGCTTTGATTCTTTATATAATCCTTAGCTTCATCCTCCGTTGTAAATCCATATTGTTTTAAAGCACTTTCCAATTGTCCTTCTTCAGTATATTGGGCTTTAAGTTGACTTATAGCTTCATCAGCTTTACTATTTAATTCGTCATCTGATGGCTTTACATTTAATTCAGTAGCTTTTTGTAAAAGTATCTTTTCAGTTACCATTTTATCTAATTGTTGTTTTTTTATTTTTGCTAGTTGATCTTTAGCTTTATCATTAGTTGCATAATCAGCTCCTAGCTGTTGTTTTAACTGTGGATCAGCTTTACTCATTTCTTTATCAAAATCGCCTTTTGTTATTTTTTCATTTCCAACTGTTGCAAGTACTGTTTTTTGTATTGCCTCCGGTGTCTTTTCGATCATCTTGCATCCCATAGCTGATACTGCAATTGTCAATATAGCTACTGTTGCCATTATTTTTTTTATTTTTTTCAAAATTTTCCCCTCGCTTATTCCTAAATTTAAACACTAAAAAAATTAACCATTTAAAGATACTATATACATTTTGTCACCTACGGTTATTTTTTGAATATGTCTTACTGTAAAAAGTAACAATATTAGTATATCAATATTGTTTTTATAATTCAATTTTTTATACTATTTTATTTTTGTTACTTCTCTTTTATATCATATCTTTGTTACAGTATTATGTCATTAAAAACTTCTTTTAAAAATTCTAATTTACTTTCTTTCTTTATATCTTTTAATTTGAATGCAAAATAAGGCTTGGCACCAAATTTTAATACCACACTCTTCTTATGCTTCTCCATTAATGTTTTGAATACTTTTTTATATTCACTTTCATTTTGTGCAAATTTGAATATTATTTCCTTAGGATTTTCTTTTACTTCTTCTATAAATATTGATTTAGCTCGACTCTTTATATATGCAATATCCATTAAATTATGAACTGGTTCTGGTATCTTAGAGTATCTATCTTCTAATTCTTCCCTTATGTCATTGTAATCATCTAATCCTTCAATTGCAGCTATCTTTTTATAAATCTCAATCTTTTGAATTTCATCATCTATATAGCTTTCTGGTATAAATGCATCAACTTTTATATCTAATGTGGTTTCTATAGGTTCCTTTTCAATATCTCCCTTAAGTATCTTAACTGTATCTTCAAGCATTCTACAATATAAATCATATCCTATTGATGCCATATGACCATGTTGAGACGACCCCATCATATTGCCTGCTCCTCTGATTTCTAAATCCCTCATGGCTATCTTGAATCCAGAACCTAGTTCAGTAAAATCCTTCAGTGCTTTAAGTCTTTTTTCTGCAACCTCTGTTAAAACCTTATCTTTAGTGTATAAAAGATAGGCATATGCAATTCTATTAGATCTGCCTACTCTACCTCTTAACTGATAAAGTTGAGAAAGTCCCATCTTGTCTGAATTGTAAATAATTATTGTATTTACATTTTGAATGTCCATACCAGTCTCTATTATTGTTGTACAAACTAATACGTTGTATTCCTCTGACATAAAATCAAACATTTCTTTTTCAAGTTGCCTTTCTGCCATTTGACCATGGGCAATTCCAACCTTACTTTCCGGGACTAATGTCTGCACAAACTTAGCCATTCTTTCAATGTCTTCAACTCTATTATATACAAAATAAACTTGACCACCTCTACCTATCTCTCTGATAATAGCATCTCTTATAAGTTGATCATTTTGTTCTACAACATAGGTTTGAATAGGGTATCTTTCTTCCGGTGGAGTTTCTATAACAGAAATATCGCGAGCTCCACTTAATGACATATGAAGAGTTCTAGGAATCGGTGTTGCACTTAATGTTAAAACATCAACATTTTTTTTGATACTTTTAATTTTTTCTTTTTGTTTTACTCCAAATCTTTGTTCTTCATCTACTACTAGTAATCCTAAATCTTTAAATTGTATATCTTTAGATACTAATCGATGAGTACCTATTAAAATATCTATATTACCCTCTTTTGCCTTTTGTAAAATTTCTTTTTGTTGTTTTGCGGTTCTAAACCTACTAACCATATCTACTTTTATAGGAAAATCAGAAAATCTATTTTTTAAATTTTTATAATGTTGTTCTGCTAAAATAGTAGTTGGAACTAATATTGCCACTTGTTTTCCATCCATGACAGCCTTAAATGAAGCTCTTAATGCAACTTCAGTCTTCCCATATCCAACGTCCCCACATAAAAGTCTGTCCATAGGCTTATCCGATTCCATATCTTGTTTTATTTCTTCTATTGACGTCAATTGATCTGGAGTTTCTTCGAATGGGAATTCATCTTCAAATTGCCTTTGCCATTGTGTATCCTTAGGAAACTTATGTCCCTTTACAGTGCTTCTCATAGCATAAAGTTTAACTAAATCTTGAGCTATTTCATTAATTGAATTTCTTGCTTTTGCCTTTGCTTTTTGCCATTCAACACTTCCAAGCTTATTAACCTTTGGAGATTTGCCTTCACTTCCAATGTATTTTTGGATTAAATCAAGTTGATCCACTGGAACATATAACTTATCACCTTTATCATATACAATATCTAAATAATCTCTTTTATGTCCTCCAACATCGATTTGCTTAATTCCTTTGTAAACACCAATTCCGTGATTAGCATGAACTACATAATCTCCTAATTTTAGTTCTGCAAAGCTCTTTATCTTAGAAATTCCTTTTTTCTTTGATTTACTATTTTTGAGTTTCCTCTTTGCTTCACCAAACACTTCCTTGTCTGATATTACGCAAGTTTTGTACCTTGGATATTCAAAACCTCTTAATTGGTTACCGAAAGTTATTACAACTTCCCCATATTCAATTTTATCAACATCATCTCTATAATTACTTTCTATTCCTCTATCCCTTAAAGTGCCTACTAACCGTTCTCCTCTAGATCTTGTTCCTGATAATATTAATGTCTTATATCCTGCAGTTTTTTTGCTTAATATATCATCAATTAGTAAATCCAATTGCCCTTGATAATTATTTAATGTCACTTGAGCTATATCCACTACTGAATATGGTGTAAGCCAATCAGTACCCTTAGTTAGTGCTTCAAAAAAAGCAATATTTTGATCTTCAAACGATTCTAATACTTGTTCTTTATTAACTAATAAATCTCCTTGTCCCGGAAATATATCACCTCTTTGAGAAAAAGCAGTAAAATTTTCTTCAAATTCTAAATATGTAGATTCTAATTTTCCTCTACATCTTTGAACATTATCTAATACAAAAAAGTAATCTTTAAAATAGTCAAAAAGACTTTCGGTTTCTTTAGTGAAATATGGCAAATAACTATCTATAGTTTCAAAAGATGATGTTTCTTCTAATGATTCTAGATTTTTGTTTAATATCTTTCTTAGCTTTTCTACTCTCTCATTGTCATTAGCACTTGATTCAATTCTATCAAACTCTTCCCTAAGTTTATCACTACCAATTTTTATGGTCTCTTCAGATATTATTATTTCTTTTGCAGGGAAAATATCTAATTTCTTCACTTTTTCAATACTTCGTTGAGACTCTGTATTAAAAGTTCTAATGGATTCTATTTCATCACCAAAAAGCTCAACTCTATATGGATAAGTTGAACACGTTGGGAAGACATCCAATATTCCACCTCTTAATGAAAATTGACCCTTTCCTTCTACCATTTCTACTCTTTCATAACCAGACTGAATTAATGTTTTTGATATTTCTTTAAGATTAGCTTCACCGCCTTCTTTTAACTTCATGCTATACTCTGAAAATAATTTATGTGGAGTATATTTAGCTGCAAAAGAGTCTATTGAAGTTACTATTATCTTCTTTTTCTTATTTAATATTTCATTTATTACCTTTAATCTTTCCCACCTTAAATCGCCAGAAATAGCATCAATACTGTAGAAAACAGTTTCTTTCACTGGAAAATAGTATACTTCATTGGTATAAAATATCAAATCTTCGTAAAGGTTTTTTGCTTCCATATCACTTTGAGTCACAATTATCATGGATTTATCAATATTCTCAAAAATTCCATCTATAATATATCCTCTACCGGATTCAGATGCACCATATATCCCAATAGGATATTTTTTACTTTCAATACCTTTTATGATATTTTGAAATTCTATGCTACTTTCCAAGGGCTCTAATAACCCTTTTAATCTCATCTCATGCACCTTCCTTAAATCGTTTTATTTATTTTAAATCCATTAAACTGATTCATAGCTGTTTTAGCATCACTTTTTATTATTTCTGCTGTTGCCTTTATTGCTGCATCTATGGTCTTATTTAATACAACAGTTTCTTCTTTTGTGAACTTTCCCAACACATGTTTTATTAAATCTCCGCCAGGTTGTCCTACGCCTACTTTTATCCTAGAAAAAACCTCACTACTAAGATGTGCTATAATGCTTTTTATTCCATTATGCCCACCAGCACTTCCCTTTTCTCTTATTCTTAAACTTCCTATTTCTAAGCTAATATCATCATATATAACTAAAATATCACCATTATCGATATTATAAAAGTTTACAACTTCTCTTACACTTTCTCCACTTAAATTCATGTAAGTATTTGGCTTTAAAAGAATAACCTTTTCACCCTCAATGAATCCTTCTCCATATGTACCTTTAAATTTTTGCCTGTTTATTTCAATATTATACTCTTTTGCAATATTATCAACAACTTTAAATCCAATATTATGTCTTGTATCCTCATATTCCCTCCCGGGATTTCCAAGACCTACTATTAAAAACATACTGTTCTCCTCCTTAGAATATTATCTATTTTTACTATTCTTATATTTTGTAAGTGAAAATGTGAATGTAACACCTATATGCGGATTATTTTTAACCCAAACTTCTTCACCTTGTTGCATCAGTATCATCCTCACTATAGGTAATCCAAGTCCAGTACTAACCTTATTTGTTCTAGATTTATCTGACTTATAGAATCTATCCCATATATGTCTTATTTCTTCATCTCCAATTTTAGGACCATTATTATATATTTGTACAAAAACTTTTGATCCTTTATGATATGTACTAATTTTTATCATTCCACTATTACCACAATACTTAATAGCGTTATCTAATAGATTAGTTATAACTTGCATTGTTTTATCTTCATCTGCATTTACATAATATTTTTCTTTTTGTAACTCTACCTTTAATGTTATTTCTTTTTCTTTTATATTTTGCTCATTATTTATAATACATAATCTAATTAATTCATTTATATTAATCTTTTTTATATTAAATTTTAATTTACCAGATTCAATAGTTGATAAATCTAGTAAGTCATTAATTAATCTTGTAAGTCTTTTTATTTCACTATAAACTCTCTCTAAATAATAACCTTCTTTATCCTTTGGAATTACTCCATCAATTATTCCTGCAATAAATCCCTTTATAGACGTAATTGGAGATCTTAATTCATGAGAAACATTTGATATAAAATCTCTCCTATTGTTCTCAACTTTCTCCAAAGATTCAGCCATTATATTAAAGGAACTCGCAAGTTCACCAATTTCATCTTTCGATTCTATATTAACTCTTCTATTAACTTCTCCACTTGCAAATTTTTTAGCTACATTATTTATTTCAGCTAACGGATTAATTAATATTTTCTTTGAAACTAAAGACAATACTGCTGATGCAAATAGCATTGCAACTAATGCAGATATCCATACAATAAAATAAATTCTGTGTAATTGCTTACTTATTATTGCTAAAGGAGTTGTCATTATAACATATCCTTGAAACTGATTATTTTCTATTACTGGATATATATAAGTAAAATTCTCATTAATATATTCTACAGGTTTTCCACTATTTAAAATCTTCATATTCTTTTCTGAAATATTAGACTTATCTTCTACCTCAATGTTATAAAAATCTACAGTTTTATTGTTTTTAATTTTAGAATATACATATATAGAACCAGCCTTATCTGAAACAATAATATCTGCATCAGCTCCAACACTTGCCATATCTACTATAGCTTGCAACTTATCAAACTCTATATCACCCTTTTCAGTATTATACATTTTAATAACTTTAGATATATATTCTCCATTTTGCTCAAATTCTGTTCTTTTTTCACCAAAATAAGTCATTCTAAACCATATAGATAACATCCATGCCAATAATACTAAAACAATAGTTAAAATAATTATAAATGTCATTATTAATTTTTGAAGTAGACTACCGCATTTCATTTATTTCACCTCAAATTTATATCCAACACCCCATACTGTTTCAATTTCCCACTGCTCTCCACCACTTATTTTCTCTCTTAATCTTTTTATATGAACATCCACAGTTCTAGAATCACCTGGATATTCATATCCCCAAACTTCACAAAGCAATTGTTCTCTTGTAAAAACTTTATTTTTATTATTTGCTAGATAATATAATAATTCAAATTCTTTTGGTGGCATTTTTATTTCTTTTTCATTATATATTACCTTATAAGAAGTCGAATCTATTGATAAATCACTTAATTTTATCACTTCACTTTTAATGTTTTCTGAAGAATATCTTCTGAGTACTGCTTTAACTCTAGCTAGTAATTCTTTAGGCTCAAAAGGCTTTACTATATAATCATCTGCACCAAGCTCTAATGCTAAAACCTTATCAAAAGTATCACCCTTTGCCGTAATCATTATAACAGGTGTTTCTTTTTGTTTTCTTATCCATTTTAAAATATCAATTCCATCTATATAAGGTATCATCACATCAAGCAAAACTATATCTGGACTATATTCTAAATATAATCTTTGTGCCTCTTTACCATCTAAAGCTATCTTAGTATTGTATCCAGAACTTTTTAAATACATATCTATCACTTCACTAATATTTTCATCATCATCTACAATCAAAGCCTTGGTTGTAACTCCATCCACTATTTTTCCTCCTCTTAATTAGACTCATATTACTTATATATCATACATAAATTATTTTTTTATAGCAAAGAAAGAAATATGATTAATACTTGCCATAGTAAGCATTTCAAAAATGCCTCACTTCACAATTATTAATTATATTTCAATTTAAATTTATAATATAATTCTATTATAACCTTAATATTCACTATCCTAAAATAAAAATTATTTATTTATATTGTAAAAATAGAATGCATATTTTCCCATTTTTCTGAAATAAATATACATCCTATTTTAAGTTTCTAAATGTGTCTATTATTTAAGTGTTTTTTAATAGCATTTCTTATTGTTGATATTCAAATAATTTACTTATTGGTTGATCATCATAAATTCTTTTTATTGCTTCTGCAAACAAAGGTGCAACTGAAATTGATCTGATTTTATTAGTCTCTAAATCTTCTCTTAATGGAATTGTATTTAACATAACTAGTTCCTCTATTACTGAATTATTTATTCTATCCATTGCTGGACCTGATAATACTCCATGAGTACAACATGCGTAAATATTTTTAGCACCTAATTCTCTAAGTGCATTCGCTGCATTTGCAATAGTTCCAGCAGTATCTATCATATCATCAATTAATATGCATCTCTTGCCTTCAATATCGCCTATAATATTCATTATTTCTGAAACATTTGCTTTTGGTCTTCTCTTATCTATGATTGCTATTGGTGCATGTAAGTTATCTGCAAATTTTCTTGCTCTAGTTACACTACCTAAGTCTGGTGAAACTACAACAACATCTTCTTGATCTTTTAATCCCTTTGATATAAAATGTTCTGCAAGGATCGGTGCACCAAGTAAATGATCAACAGGAATATTAAAGTATCCTTGAATTTGGGCTGCATGTAAATCCATAGTTAGAACTCTGTGTGCTCCTGCTGCAGTTAATAAATCTGCAACTAACTTTGCAGTTATTGGATCTCTTGACTTAACTTTTCTGTCTTGTCTAGCATATCCATAATACGGTATAACTGCTGTAATTCTGCCCGCTGATGCTCTCTTAAATGCATCAATCATAATTAATAATTCCATCAAATTATTATTAACAGGTGAAGAAGTAGATTGCACTATGAATACATCATTTCCTCTAACAGTCTCATTAATATCCACAGATATTTCTCCATCGCTAAAAGTTGAAACCTTAGATTTCCCGAGTGGAACGCCTAATATATCTGTTATATCTTGGGCTAACTGCGAGTGTGAATTTCCAGTAAATACTTTTATATTTCTTCCATGCGTTATCATAATTAAGAAGACCCCCTTACTTTTTTGGTGGTTTATAATTAAATTTTTATTTTTTTAATCCCTTTTTTTCAACCCAGCCCTTAATATTTCTTTGCTTAGCTCTCGCAACTGCAAGGTCACCTTCATTTACTTCAGATGTAATCGTAGATCCAGCTGCAATATATGTATTATCGTGAATTGTAACAGGCGATACTAAATTAGTATTACAACCTATAAAGCTATGATCTCCAATAATAGTCTTATATTTATTTTTACCATCATAATTTACAACTACTGTTCCACAGCCAAAATTACATTCTGACCCAACTTCAGCATCCCCTATATAAGTTAAATGAGATACCTTAGTTCCATCCCCAATAGTTGATTTCTTTATCTCTACAAAATCGCCAATTCTCGCATTTTTACCTATTGTAGTTTCTGGTCTTATATATGCAAAAGGTCCAACTGTTGTATTATCTCCAATACTGCTATTTAATATAACTGAAGATTGAATATCTACTTCATCTCCAATAATACTATCTGCAATTCTTGAATTTTGATAAAGAAAACAATTAGTACCTATCTTTGTATTACCTTCTAAAATATTATTAGGATATATTATTGTATCCTGTCCTATTTCAACATCAATACCTATATATGTTGTTTTAGGATCAATTAATGTAACTCCATTTTCCATATGTTTAAGATTTATTCTGTCTTTAAGAATTTCTTCCGCTTGTGCTAATTGAACTCTAGAATTTACGCCAATAGTCTCCTCATAATCTGTTATAACTGCACCTACTTTTTTGTTTTTTAATTTTAATATTTCTATAACGTCTGTAAGGTAATATTCGCCTTGCTCATTATTATTTTTTAAATTATCTAAAGCCTCTACTAATAATTCAATATCAAAGCAATAAATTGCTGAATTCATCTCATTAATTTTAAGTTCCTCTTCATTGCAGTCCTTATGTTCAACAATTTTTAGCACTTCATTATTTTCACGTACAATTCTTCCGTAACCAGTTGGATCATCAACGATTGCAGTTAAAATAGTAGCTGCATTATTATCGTTAATATGATCATTAATTAATCGTTCAATAGTAGATTGCTTAATTAAAGGAGTATCTCCTGCAAAAATTGCAACTACTCCCTTCTTATCTCTTAAAAATTCTTGAGCACATTTAACAGCATGCCCAGTTCCTAATTGCTCAGCTTGTAGTGAGTACGATACTTTTTTATCTAATGTTCTTTCTTTTACAAGTTCAGCACCCTTACCTATAATTACATCTATATCATCAATCCCTGAATTTCTTATTGAGTCTATAACATGTTTTAACATTTCTTTACCGCATACTTTATGCAACACTTTAGGTAAATCTGACTTTATTCTCTTACCTTGACCCGCTGCTAATACTAGTGCACATTTATACATTATATATCACACCTCATTCATAAATTTAGACATCCAAGAAAATCTACTCCCTACTCTTTTATCTGTGAAATGATCTTGGTTGTACTTAAAAGTTCTTGGTTGTGCTTCGCACTTTTTTCATCAGTGCGCACTTTTTTATATGGGTTATATTAACACGATTAATTATCTTAATAACGTGTTAAATATTCATATTAATTCAATTATATTGGAAAGCTACTCTTATTTCAACCTATATAATAGCCTTAATATTTCCTTTTAAAATTTAATTTCACGAAATAAGAGGAAGTCACAAAAACTTCCTCTTACGTCTCAAAACCATTACACTTTTACAACTTCTTCTGAAATAGCCTTTTGGTAAGCTTCTAAAATTGCAGTCTGAATTTTTTCTCTTGCTTCTGTATTTATTGGGTGAGCTATGTCTTTAAATTCTCCATCTGGTGTTTTTCTACTAGGCATAGCAATAAATAAACCCGCTTGTCCTTCTATAACTTTGATATCATGAATTACAAATTCATTATCAAATGTAACAGAAACTATTCCCTTCATTTTACCTTCTGATGTGATCTTTCTAATTCTAACATCTGTAATTTGCATTTTACTCCACCCCTCCCAGTTGCTTAAAAAATACTTAATATTTATATAATTTCTCCACAAATTTCTAAATTCCTTTTTTATATTTGATAAATCCTTATAAAATTTATTTTTTGTGAGTTTATATAAAATGCTACAGATGCAATATTATCCTAACTTAATTAAGAAAATACTTTTGAAGGCTGTATTCCTATGATTGCTGATTTATCTACTGCAGTTAATTCAACAATAGAAACATATTCACCAACTAATTTCTTTTCAATTTGTTTATTATCTATTAATACTCCAATTCCTATGAGCTCACTATCGAATTCCTTTAGTAGAGCTTTAATTCCAACCGCAGTTCCTCCACCCTTCATAAAGTCATCAATAAATATACATTTACTTGATAGTTTCATTGATTTTTTTGACAATGCCATTTGTTGTAACCTTCCATTACTGCCCGAAACATAATTTATCGTAACAGTTGGTCCTTCTGTTGCTTGACTATCCCTTCTTGCAATAACCAATTGTACACCTAAATTTCTAGCTACTTCATACGCTAGGGGAATTCCCTTAGTTTCAACAGTTATTACATAATCAACATCTTTTCCCTTAAAGCATGATGAAAGCATAACTCCCGCTTTACTTATTATTTTAGGGTTGTATACCAGGTCCGTCATATATACTATATTTCCTGGAATAACTCTTCCATCGTCACTTAATTGCTTACATAGCTCTAGTGCAAAAGCTTTCTTCTTTTCTTCACCACTTTGTGGGATATATTTTATTCCGCCTGCAACACCCGCAATTGTCTCGACTTTACCCATTTCAAGTCTTTCTAAAACTTCACGAACAACAACTATATCTTCACTTATAGTAGACTTTGCTGCATTTAATAATTCAGAAAAATTATTCAACCCTAGTATTTTGTTAGGATTTTCTACTAATATTTTGGTTATGGCAACTACTCTCTTATTTCTCGTAAATTTCTCCATTTTAATCACCTACACGAATTTTTTTATATTAAATCCCTTTAATATTCATATTTTATGCTAAATTTAAGTTAATATCAATATTTTTAATTATAAATGTTAATGTATATCTTTCTAACTTATACATTAATACGATAAATCTTCATAAAAATATCATGTATTTGTTTTTTTCTATGGTTGATTTTTAGAAAAATGTATATAATTATAATTAAAGCATAAAACTAAAGATTTTCATTAAGTTTTTAAAAAAGTATATTAACGCTTTAGTTTTATTAATTAAAAAGGAGTTGATCGTTTGTCTTTCGATTTTATAAAGGATAAAGATAAGAAAATTCATTTTATTGGTATAGGTGGAATCAGTATGAGTGGCCTTGCTGCTGTTTTATTAAATAGTGGGTTCAAGGTATCCGGATCAGATTTTAAAAATTCTCCAATTGTTGAGAAATTAAAAACTTCAGGTGCTGAAATTTATATAGGTCATAAAAGAGAAAATATTAAAAATGTAGATTTAGTAGTTTATACCGCTGCAATACCATCTGATAATCCTGAACTTTTAGAAGCTCAAGAAAAAAACATTTCATTAATGGATAGAGCTGAATTCTTAGGGGAAATTATGAAAGGTCATAAGTATAATGTAGCGATCTCAGGTACTCATGGTAAAACTACATGTACCTCTATGCTTTCTCATGTTACACTTGCTGGTAATTTAGATCCAACTATTTTAGTAGGTGGAGAATTAGATATAATTGATGGAAACTTTAGAATAGGTAATAGTGAGTATTTTTTAACTGAGGCTTGTGAATATAAGCGTTCATTTCTAAAGTTTTTTCCTTACGTAGGGGTGATTTTAAATATAGATGCAGATCACTTAGATTGCTATAAAGATATAGATGAAATTGCTGATACTTTTTTTAAATTCTCTAAACTTATTCCTAAGGATGGCTATCTTGTAGGATATGCTGATGATTTTAGAGTTAAAGAAATTCTATCAAAAGTAGATTGTAATACTTTAAGTTATGGTTTTGATGAAACTTCAGATGTAACTGCTAAAAATATTATCTTCAACAAAGATGGTTGTGCAACTTTTGATGTTTATAAAGAAACTAAAAATTTATTTACTCTTACTTTAAGTATTCCAGGTAAGCATAGTATATTAAATGCCCTTGCCTCAATATGTGTTTCTCTTATTTTTAATATTTCTAATGATAATATAATTGAAGGATTATCAAAATGCAAGGGAGCTCATAAGAGATTTGAATACAAAGGTGAAATAAATGGAGTTACTGTAATTGATGATTATGCTCATCATCCTACAGAAATTAAAGCTACTTTAAGTACTGCAAAACAAATTCAGCACAATAAAACTTATTGCATTTTCCAACCTCATACTTATACTAGAACAAAATCTTTATTTGATGAATTTACAGACTGTTTTAGTGATACTGATGAGCTAATATTAATGGATATTTATGCTGCTCGTGAAAAAGATACTGGACTTGTATCTTCTGATGAACTTGGAAATGCTATAAGAAGCAAAGGTATAAATTGTACTAATGTTCATTCACATGATGAAGCATTAAATTATGTTAAGTCAAAACTTACTTCTGGTGATTTATTATTAACAGTAGGTGCTGGTGATGTAGTTATTGTTGGAGAAAAATATTTAGAAGCTTAAATAATCCACAGTTTTGAAAGTTGGCTGGAGTAGACATGCCCCATTAAGGCTTACTTAAGTTGCATTAGCTAAGAAAGTATTGTAAAATCTAGTTAGTATTAAACCTAATAGAATATTGCATTAGACATATCCTGGAAAATAACAATTCAGTATGCTAGTCTAACTTTTTGTTTTTTGACTTGTTATTTCCTTTTATGTGCCTAACTTTTACAATAAAAAACCTTTTTCATAAATTTTATGTTTTAACTATAATATATTTATAAAATGGAGGTCATATAATATGGCAAAATCGAATTTAATTAGAAGCCTTTATAGAAATACTGATGATTTTCTATCAAAGGAAATAACAATATCAGGTTGGATAAGAACTTTAAGAGCATCTAATGCTTTTGGGTTTATAGAAGTTAATGATGGTTCCTTCTTTAAAAATATTCAAATAGTCTTTGATGATAAATTGGATAATTTTAAAGAAATATCAAAATTACCTATAAATTCTTCAATTTCAGTTATAGGTACATTAGTTGCCACACCTGATGCAAAACAACCTTTTGAAATTCAAGCAAAAGAAGTTATTGTTGAGGGAATGTCAAACTCTGATTATCCTCTTCAAAAGAAAAGACATACTTTTGAGTATTTAAGAACTATAGCTCATTTAAGACCTAGAACTAATGCTTTTTCAGCAACTTTTAGAGTACGTTCTGTTGCTGCTTTCGCTATACATAAATTCTTCCAAGAACAAAACTTCGTATATGCACACACTCCTATAATAACTGGTAGTGATGCTGAAGGTGCTGGAGAAATGTTTAGAGTAACAACTCTTGATCCTAAAAATCCACCATTAACTGAAGATGGAAATATAGATTATAGTAAAGATTTCTTTGGCAAAGAAACTAATCTTACTGTTTCTGGTCAATTAAATGGTGAGTGTTTTGCTTTAGCTTTCAGAAACATCTATACTTTTGGCCCAACTTTTAGAGCTGAAAACTCTAATACAACACGACATGCCGCTGAATTTTGGATGATTGAACCTGAAATTGCTTTTGCAGATTTACAAGATGATATGGAACTTGCAGAAAGCATGCTTAAGTATGTTATACAATATGTTATAGATGAATGTCCTGAAGAAATGGAATTCTTTAACTCATTTGTTGATAAAGGATTATTAGAGAGATTGAATCATGTAGTTTCATCAGACTTCGCTAAAGTTACTTACACAGAAGCTGTTGAAATCTTAGAAAAATGTGGCAAGCAATTTGATTACGATGTAGCTTGGGGCATTGATTTACAAACAGAGCATGAAAGATATCTTACTGAAGAGCACTTTAAAAAGCCTCTTTTTGTAACAGATTATCCTAAAGATATAAAAGCATTCTACATGAGAATGAATGATGACAACAAAACAGTTGCAGCTACTGACCTTTTAGTTCCAGGAATAGGAGAAATAATAGGTGGTAGCCAAAGAGAAGAAAGATTAGATCTCTTAAAGGGTAGAATGGCTGAATTAGGATTAAATGAAGAAGACTACTGGTGGTACTTAGAATTAAGAAAATATGGAGAAACTAAACATGCAGGCTTTGGTTTAGGTTTTGAAAGATTAATCATGTACATAACTGGCATGACAAACATCAGAGACGTAATACCATTCCCTAGAACTCCAGGAGCTAGCGAATTCTAAGAAGTTTAATATTCAACACATATGAATCTGTGTTATATTATTATATTACACAATTATTAAAAAGAGAGGTGAAATTAATTTGCCTCTCTTTTTGTATATTCAATATACATTAAATCTCGAATAAATACTAATTTAATATATCCTATATTCTTTGATATATTATTTTTTAATATAGTTGATCTGTAACTATTCCAATTGAAGTTGCTTTTATCATTGGATTTCCACTAAGTTTATATAATTTCCTCGTTCTAAATCCTTACATTTATAAGACAATTATCAACTTAAAATGTATACAACTTTTTCATTATTTTAAATTTATTTCTTCTAATACTATGTTACACATTATATAATTCTTGCAAACTATTTATATAAATACAGAATGGACTTAATATCATTAATGTCCTCTGATTAATAACATTAAACTCATAATTTTACAATATATCATATAAATAATAATATATTTTTCCTATAATACTACAAATAGACTAATTTTGCTGATATACTATTATTATGTTTTGATATATTAACTACGAATTATGTTGTAACTTGTATTATTTAAAACCAGACGTTTGAGGAGAAGATAATTATGAGATTAGTTCCAATTGAATGTGTAAAACCAAATACACTTATAGGTAAAACTTTATATGATATCGAAGGTAGAATATTAGTAAGATCTGGTGTAATTCTAAGCGAAGGAATTATATCTAAAATAAAAGAGATCAATATTTTATCCATATACATAATTGATGAATATAGCTCTGAAGAAATAGAAGATATTATTAAGCCTGAATTAAGACAAAAAGCAATTTTGACAATGAAAGAAGCTTTTTCTAATATAAATAGACTTACTGTAGCTGATAAGTTTTCAAAAAAAGAATCTGTATATTTTAATAACATTGAGAATATGGCTGAGGATCTAATTGAAAATGTACTAAACAACAAAAGTGTATTGCTTTCATTAGTAGATATAAGAAGTTTGAATAACTATGTTTATTCTCACTCTGTAAATGTTGCTGTAATATCACTTGTTCTTGGTACTGCTTTAAAGTTATCTAAGAGGCAATTACAATATCTTTGTACTGGAGCTTTGCTTCATGATGTTGGAAAATCATTTATTTCCAAGGAAATTCTTATGAAAGAAGAAGAACTAACGTCAGAAGAAACTTCATTGCTGCAACAACATTCAAATCTTGGATACAAATATTTATCAGATTCTTATAACTTAAGTGCTAATAGTAAAATAATAGCATTACAACATCATGAAAGGCCCGATGGCTTAGGTTATCCTAACGGATTAATTAATGATGAAATAAATACCTTAAGCAAAATAGTAAGCATTGCCAATGCATATGATGCGTTATCTACAGGTAGACCTAATAGAAAAGCAATGTTTCCAAGCGATGTTTTGGAGTATTTAATGTCTAATGCAGGTAAGATATTTGATTATGATATTGTTAATACTTTTTGTAAAATAGTAATTCCATTTTCTAAAGGAACTTTAGTTGATCTTAGTAACGGTGATATAGCTGTAGTTCAAGAGACACTACCTAACTTTCCACTAAGACCTATTGTAAAAATCCTTAAAAGCTCTAAAACTGAGACAATTAACAATGACATTAATTTAATAGATGAAATCTCAATAGTTATAGTAAGTATACGATACGAACTATAAGAAATTTATTAATATAAAGTACATATTGCTAATATAATTTCGGGCAACTTTTACACAAACTATTAATTGTAGGAATCAAAAAAATAACTGTCTCAAATGAATTGAAACAGTTATTTTTTAGAAATATATTTATTACCTTTTATGTAAAATCTCCAAGGGAAATTTATAGCCTCTTCTGCATAATCAATACCTATTCTTGTAGTTTCAACTATTTCAATCTTTTCCGACTCTCCATCCTCTATATAAAAGTCTCCTTTTTCATAAAGCTTAATGTAATTTTCTGATTTATTTATAGAAAATGCCATACACAATTTTGAAGGACCATTTGTAATTGATTTTTTCTTAGCTTCAGATAGCTCCTCATAATTTTCATCAAATCTTTTTCTAGCAAGATAATCAAATTCATTTAATGGTTCTAGTGCCCTTATTAAAACTCCTTCACCGTTGTTTTCAAGTCCACTTATAACATTGAAGCAGTGATATTTTCCATAAATAAAATATACATATGAAATGCCACCTTCTCTAAACAAAGGTTCTGTTCTTTCAGTTCTTCTGCCATTATAAGCATGAGATGCCTTATCTATTTCACCTATATACGCTTCTGTTTCAACAATCTTGCCTTTTAAAATTACATTATCAATATTTCTCACAAGAGTCTTCCCCAAAAGTTCTTTGGATAAAGTTAATGCTCCTTGCTTATAAAAATGTTTTTTTAAAATTGACATTTAGTTTCCCCCTTCTTAAGTATATTAGGCATATGAAAATAAATAACAAGTCCAAAGTTGCCATGAATATTTTTCATCAGGCAAGAAGACGAATTGCCCTCATAGCAGGCCTATTAGGTCAATTGGCCGACGCAGCATGATGGAAAATAGGCTGGCAAATGGACTTGTTATTCTTTTGATTATGCCTTAAAAGTGCAATTTACCAAAACTTTAATTCTATCCACATACCATTATAAATAATCCACAGATATATAAGTTTAATTCATATTTCTGTGGATTACTCTATAAAGTTTATTATTTCAAATATCCTGAAAATTATAAGCATATTTCTATTAAATCAGCATTAAAACAAATTTAATTTTTAAACAACTGTTACTTTATAAGTACAACTAAATTCTTTTCCTACTTCTAATGATATTATGCCTTCTTTTTCACTAAGTTCACCCTTAAAATCTTCATAATCTGCATGACCAAACCAAGGTTCTATACATACAAATGGTGCTCCATCTTTTGGTGCCCAAATTCCCATGTACGGAAAACCATTAAAGTCTACAGTTAACGCTTTGCTACTGATTTTTGATTTTATTGTTATTTTATCAGATTTTAAATTATCAAAAACTAAGGCATCATCTTTAAATAATTCCTTTGACAACATAAGAGTATCTATGGATTTTAAACATTCACTTTCATCATGAGAAAGATATCCATCTGTCGTAAGAACTTTTCTATCACTTGTTTCTTTTTCACTAAATTCAAGATAACAATCTTCTAATCTTTCATTTTGATTAATAGGACACATAAATGCTGGATGCGTTCCTATTGAAAAGTGTATTATCTTATCATCTAGATTATTAACACTATACTTAATATTAACTGTGTTATCTTCTAATGTATACGTAGATTTCAATGAAAACTTATATGGATATACTTTTAAAGATTCCTCTGAAAACCTTAATTCAAAAGTTACTTCATTATCCGTTTTAGAAATCAATGTAAACTCAGAAGTTCTAGCTAATCCATGCTGTGGTAATTTATATGTTTTTCCATCAACTCTGTACTTTGAATCTACAACCTTTCCCACTATAGGAAACAATATTGGTGCATGATACTTCCAATACTCAGAATTTCCATCCCATAAATATTCAGTTCCATCAATTTTACTTGCTATAGAATGTATTTCTCCACCATGAGTACTTGCTGTAATTTTAATACTTGAATTTTCTAAAGAATAAATCATAATATTTCCTCCTATATACTATTAATCTCGTAATAATCCTACGTGTTGTGATAGTTAAATTCAATCCCTTTTTCAATAATAACACCTAAGCCCGCATTTTAGGCGCATATTCTGAAGAATATATATGATAATATGGTTTAGAATATATATTCTTATATTCTTCAGAATACTTATGGTAAACCATATTAGAATATGCAATGTTTCATATAGCTTAGCTAACTGTTTATAAATTCATTGTAATAACTTCATTCAACCTTAAACTTTCTTTAACATCTATTATCCTTTGATTTATTGATCCTATAAACTTAAGTCCATCCTGTTGCTTTTCTTCTTCAAACCTGCCATCTACTAATACGTCAATACCATTAATTAAATCATTCCAACCTTCATATTCATCTTTATGTTCAATGATATATTCATAAGTATATCCTGTATAACTCCAAACATTTAATCCCTTGTCCTTAAATGCCTTTGCCATATAAGCAAACTTATCAGCCTGCTCCCATGGATCTCCTCCACTAAATGTAACTCCGCTTAAAATCGGATTATCTAACGTATCTTTTATTAATTCATCTAACATTCTTTCTTCCCCACCAGTAAAGTCATGAGTATCAGAATTAAAGCATCCTTCACAATTATGCTTGCATCCCTGAGCAAAGAATACTCTCCGCATTCCTGGCCCATTAACTAAACTTTCATAAGCTATTCCAGATAATCTTATAGTCTTTTCCATAATAATAACCTCTTTCTAAGTAATTTATCTATCATCATTCTAAAAATTCCTTTATTTATTAATTATAACTTAACTACAAATACAATTACAAATTATAATATCTTATAACACTAAAAGCACAAGAATTCAAAATTAATGAATTCTTGTGCTTTTTAATATTCTTCTATTATTATGAATTAAGCATTTGCTTTTACGTAGTTAAGTCTTCCGCCTGCTCTAATAACTGCAATTTCTTTTTCTGTTAAATCAATTGTTGCTTCAAATTCAGTTCCTTTAGTTAAGTTCTTTACTTTAACTACTCCTGATTCTAAAACAGCTTGAATATTCTCCATTTTTAAGTCATCTATTAAATCTATACTATCATAATCAGCTTCATTCTTAAATTCCACTGGAACTATTCCATTGTTTATTAAGTTAGCCTTATGAATTCTTGCAAATGATTTAGCTATAACTGCTTTGACTCCTAAGTATAATGGTGCAAGTGCAGCATGTTCTCTACTTGAACCTTGACCATAGTTTCCTCCAGCAATTATAAATCCACCGTTATATTCTTGAGCTCTCTTAGGGAATTCTGTATCTACTGTATTAAAGCAGAATTCTGCAAGATAAGGTATATTAGATCTAAATGGTAATAACTTTGAATTTGAAGGCATAATATGATCTGTTGTAATATTATCTTCAACCTTTATTAATACCTTACCTTCTACTTCTTCTCCTAATGGCTTAGCTACTGGGAATGGCTTAATATTAGGTCCTCTAACAACTTCAACTTCAGCATTAGTTTGTGCTGGTGCTAAAATCATAGAATCATCTATTAAGAATTCCTTAGGCATATCTATTGTTAAATCTATATCTACACCTGTTGGATCAGTCAAAACTCCATTGATTGCTGAAACCGCTGCAGTTTCAGGACTTACTATGTATATTTGTCCTGATAATGTTCCACTTCTACCATAGAAATTTCTATTCACAGTTCTAAGTGAAATTCCATTAGTTCCTGGTGATTGACCCATTCCAATACATGGTCCACAACCATTCTCAAGTATTCTTGCCCCAGCACTAATTATATCCGCCAACGCACCGTTTCTAGCCATCATTTCCATAACTTGTCTTGATCCTGGTCCAATTACTAAACTAATGTCTGCATGAACTTTGTTACCTTTTAATATCTTAGCAACCTTCATTAAATCTTCATAAGAGGAATTAGTACAGCTTCCTATAAATACTTGATCAACTTTAATCTTACCAACTTCACTAACCTTAGCCACATTATCTGGGCTA
Organism: Clostridium gelidum; assembly: GCF_019977655.1. Classification (NCBI taxonomy): domain Bacteria; kingdom Bacillati; phylum Bacillota; class Clostridia; order Eubacteriales; family Clostridiaceae; genus Clostridium; species Clostridium gelidum. The sequence goes on along the minus strand of NZ_AP024849.1, from coordinate 111,301 downwards.
TGTGGCTTAGCTGTAAGTGGAGTTAACTCATCTAAGTTAATTGTTACTACTTCATCATATGTAGCATCTACATCTGGCTTAAATTCTATCCAATCTTCTTCTCTTCCTTGTGCCTTAAAGAATTCTAAAGTTCTTTCGTCACTTGGGAAAATTGAAGTTGTAGCTCCAAGTTCTGCTCCCATATTAGTTATAGTAGCTCTTTCTGGAACTGAAAGTGTTTTAACGCCTTCACCAGCATATTCAAAAACTTTACCTACTCCGCCTTTAACCGTTAATACTCTTAAAACTTCAAGAATAACATCTTTAGCTGATACCATTTTATTTAATTTTCCTGTAAGTTCAATCTTTACTACCTTTGGAGTATTAATGTTGTAAGCTCCGCCTCCCATAGCAAGAGCAACGTCTAATCCACCAGCTCCCATAGCAAGCATACCAACACCACCTGCTGTTGGCGTATGACTATCAGATCCTATTAATGTATCTCCTGGTGTTGAAAATCTTTCTAAAAATATTTGATGACATATTCCATTACCTGGTTTTGAGAAATATACACCATACTTAGATGCAACAGTTTGAATAAATTTATGATCGTCTGCATTTTCAAAACCTTGTTGTAGCATATTATGATCTATAAATGCTACTGACTTCTTAGTCTTTACTCTATCTATTCCCATAGCTTCTAATTGAAGATATGCCATTGTTCCAGTTGAATCTTGAGTTAACGTTTGATCAATCTTTAATGCTATTGGTTCTCCTGCCTTTAATTCACCTTCAACAACATGGCTCTTTAAAATCTTGTAAACTAAATTATCACCCAAATTATGTTCCTCCTATTTCTATTTATTTTTTTCTTCTAATTGTCTATGATACTCTTTATATAATTGAACTACTTCTTTGTCAAATAAAGTTCTCTTCAATCTAACTGATGTGGATCTTACAAGCTCTAATATTCCTTTTGCTTCATCATCCGTAAGTACTCTATTATATTCTTTGAATTTATTTATTATTGAAGCTCTACCAGAGTGCTTTCCTATAACAATTTGTCTTTCAAGTCCCACTATTTTTGGATCGAAAGCTTCATAATTTTTAGGATCCTTTATTGCTCCATCTGCATGAATTCCTGATTCATGTGCGAACATATTTGTTCCAACAATTGCTTTCCATATTGGAAGTTCTCTTCCCGATGCTCTTGATACATATTGTGATACTTCTCTAAACATTTGAGTATTTATTGTATCACCATTATATCCATAAACAAGCATTAATGCCATTATAACTTCTTCTAATGCTGCATTTCCCGCTCTTTCTCCAAGACCATTTACAGTTACTCCAACATGTGATGCTCCGCCTTTAATACCAGCTACTGCATTAGCTGTTGCCATTCCAAAGTCATCATGAGTATGCATTTCTATATCAAAGTTTGTTTTATCATATATATATTTAATATCATCTCTGATTTTAAATGGTTCCATAATTCCTACAGTATCACAATATCTAAATCTATCTGCCCCTGCTTGTTTAGCTGCATTAATGTATTCAACTAAAAAGTCTTTATCTGCTCTAGATGCATCTTCCCCATTAACAGATACATAAAGACCATTTTTCTTTGCATATTCTACAGATTTAACCATGCTTTCTAATACCCATTCTCTAGATGTCCTAAGCTTATGTTGAATGTGTATATCAGATACTGATATTGATATAGCAACTGCATCAACACCACAATCTATTGATTGTTCTATATCACCAATTACAGCTCTATTCCATGCCATTATACTAGGTTTTAAATTTCTTTTTACAATTTCTTTTATAGCCTCTTTTTCGTCTCCACCCATTGTAGGAATTCCTACTTCTAGTTGATCAACCCCTAAGTCACTTAGCATTTGTGCTATCATTATTTTTTCTTCATTAGCAAAAACTACCCCTGCGGTTTGTTCCCCATCTCTAAGAGTGGTATCTACTATAGTAACTTTTTTGTTTTCTTTCAAATTACTAACTGCCATTGCAATCCCTCCACTTATATTTCTTAACTTATTGCATATTAAAATAATATTTTTAACAATAAAATTTCATTTTATTAGCCTTCTTTTATAATACCATATACCATCATCTATAGACAAGTATTATTCCTATTTTTGCAACAATCCCTAGGCTTCCATTCAAGTAATTAAAACAATCAACCTATTTAAGTTAAAATCAGTGCTATTATTGCAAGTTTTTTTTTCAATATTGCAATACTTTTATGATTTAAATTTAAGCCTTTATAATAAGTTTACTTATTTTATCCAAAATTTATACTAATTATATTATGTTAATAATCTTAAATAAATATATTATTTAGTTTATAATATGCATTTTTGCAAAGTTAACAATAAAAAATGCTATCTTAAAATAATATTATGAACTGAAGTCAATTCATTTTCTTATTTTAAGATAGCTTCTCAATTATTAATTAAATATGAGTTTATATTTTCTAATAATGATGCCCATGATTTTCTGTATGAGATATTCTTTCTTCTCTTTCATGGTATTTTCCTGCACCAAATCTTTCATCTAAACTTAAATATCCTGTAACTCTTGATATTCCTTGTATATCTTGGCTTCCGCATTTTGGACAACTACTTTGATTTTCATGTAAGTAAGTCCCACATTCCCTACAATATCTTATATGAAAATTAATTCCCACATAACCAATATTAGTATGCTTATACGCATAATTTATTATATCCATTACCGTTTCTGTAGTTGGTGCATCATCTACTTCAATATAGCTTATATGTCCACCATTGCAAAGCTTATGATATGGTGCTTCAATATCAATTTTATCTTTAATAGATATTGCATAGGCAACTGGTACATGAAAACTATTTGTATAATATTCTTTATCAGTTACTCCATCTATTATTCCAAATATCTTTTGGTCTTGTTTTATAAACTTACCTGAAAGACCTTCTGCTGGCGTTGCATAACAGCTCCAATTCAATTTATATTCTTCTGTAATCTTATCTGTATATTGTTTCATATGTTCAATAATCTTTATTCCAAGTTCTCTAGCTTCAGCATCTTCACCATGATGCTTACCTGTTAATGCTACTAAAGTTTCAGCAAGTCCTATGAATCCTATTCCCCATGTACCTTGCTTTAATATTGGTTCTATTGAATCATCAGGTCCTAAGCCTTCTGAACCTTTCATAAGACCTTGACCTGCAACAAAAGGCAAATCCTTAACTCTTAATTTTATTAACACACTATATCTATGGATTAAAGAATCCTTTGATAATTCTAGTCTTGAATCTAATATCTCAAAAAACTTATTTATATCACCTTTGGCTTGCAATCCTATTCTTGGAAGATTAATAGTTGTAGGTGCTATATTTCCTCTACCCTTACAACCTGGTTCACCATTTATATTTTTCATAAGGTAAGTTCTACATCCCATAGTTGCTGGAACATATCCCTTATCATAATATTCTTTATTAAAATCTGCATCAATGTTCATGAATGTTGGATTCATTCTTTTTGCAGCTACTCTACATGCTAATTTATATAGATAGAAATATGGATCATTTTCTTCTCTGTTAACTCCACATTTAACTCTAAAAATTATGTTTGGAAAAATTGGTTGCTCTCCCTTACCTAATCCTTTTTCATATTCTAAAAGAAAAACTTCACATACTAGTGCAGCGTCTGTACTTTCAGGTAATCCAATATTAATTGAACTAAATGGAACTTGAGATCCAGCTCTTGAATGCATTGTATTAAGATTGTAAACAACGCCTTGCATAGCTTGTTGTACTTTCTTTCTTACTCTTTTTTCAACTAAATCTTCTATCTTTTCTTTAGAAATTTCCAATTCTTCTAATTCTTTTCTGATTTCTTCTCTAGTAGGATTTACGAATATAGCCATATCATTGTCAAAATCCGGGTGAGATTGGCCTCCAAACATATCATTTTGAGTTGATTGTAATAAAATACATGATAATTCAGCAGCTGTTTCTATTCTCCTAGGAGCATTAATTGTTCCATATCCTGTATTAAATCCATTTTCTAGCATTTCTCTGGTTGGTATATGCAAACAATTTACAGTTAGATTATAACTATCTAAATCATGATAATATACATCTCCTGTTTCATGCGCTTTAGATAAATTTTTAGGCATTATAGCCAAAGTATTCCACTTATTTGATTCAGAAGCTATTCTAAGTAATTTTGAACTGAAATTATTTCCTACATTTGCATTATCTCTATCAGTCTCAACACCAATTTGTCTTATAGCTCTCATTAAATCTGATTTTATTTCTCTAACTTTAGTTCTTTCTTGTCTATATCCTGAATAAGCGAATGCTATATCTTTATGACCTTCATCATGTAACGCTTTCTCTACAAAATTTTGTATTTGTTCTACCGTTATGGTTCTTTTATACTCATCTTCAATATAGGTAATTACTTTCTGTACAGTATCTAATACTTGACTTTCTCTTAAATTTAAACCGATTTCAATAGCTGATCCTTTAATTGCTTGAGCTATCTTATCTGAATTAAATTCAACTTCTCTCCCATCCCTTTTCACAACATATAGCATTTTTTCCCCTCCATGACACAATATATAGTGTAGTCACTACTATGATATTATACTGTATTAAGTATTCATTAGCAATGCTTCTAATTTTTTATTTTTAAACCCCTAGATTTTAATTATCACTATTTATGTCTCATTATCTTTCGATTTGTTTCTTTTTTGAGACTTTTATATAGTTGACTTATTATAAATGCTTATTAATATTGTATTTTCCTACACTCCCACTATTTGTCCATTATTTTTTTCACTATTTTATGCTTATTTTTTATTATTTTTACCTAATGAAATTACAATGTTATATGATGCAATAAAATATTTCTATAATCTAATATGTATACTACTATCTCTATATGTAAATAATATTTACATATAGAAAGGAGTTATTTTAATATGAAAGATTTTATATTAGATTCAACCTATAAAGATGCTACTATTGTTAATAGTAATGGCGATATTTTCACTACATCATCTAATAATTTACCTTGCAATCCTATTGCTCACCATACAGTATATTTAAATAATACCAGTTCTAACTATAGCGCTAATCATAATAAAAATTATAAGTTTAACACTTATAATATAATTGACCATTTATAATAGTAAATATAAAATGAACTGACAAAGTGCTTTATATGATCTAATAGGATGAGATTTCTTGCTCGTAAGCCAGTTATTAACTTAGTTAAGTTAGCATGGTGAATGCAATTTTATAAGAAATTAGAAATTATTTATACGCTTTAAATTTCTATAGAAATAAAAAATAGGATTGATGCTTGCTTTTATGCAATCATCAATCCTATTTTTATATTCTATTCCTCTATTTCGATTGCATCTACAGGGCAGCTTTCTTCTGCTTCTTTTGCCGAATCTTCAGAACCATTTGGAACTTCATCAACTATTGCTCCTGCTTTTCCATCATCCTCCATGTCAAAACATTCTGGACATATTGATGGACATAATCCACATGCTATGCAAGTGTCTTTATCTACTTTTGGTTTCATTAATAAATCAATCCTTTCTAATATAAAATTACTAACTTATTATTTCCTAAGAAATATTAAGTTATGTATATGTAACATCATAATTTAGAAATAATATCAAAATAATTATTATCGTTACAACGAGTAACACCTATACTTTTAATATAACCCTTCAAATATTAATGAATATAATGGATTTTCTCTAATATATTCTTCAGCTTTGCCTTCTTCTAGTGCTTCTGTAAATTCAATATCAATTGGAAGTTCTCCTATTAGAGGCAATCCTAGATATTCGGCATTTTCCTCTGAAGATTTCCTGCTAAATACTCTTATTCTTTTATCACAATCTGGGCAGTTTATGTACGCCATATTTTCTACTACACCTTTAATTTTTACACCTATTTTTTGAGCCATAATAACAACTTTCTTAACAATCATCGATACCATATCTTGTGGTGTAGAAACTATTACTATTTCATCAATTGGAAACTCTTGCATTACAGTTAAAGCTATATCTCCAGTACCTGGTGGCATATCTATAAGTAAATAGTCAAGTTCTCCCCAATTAGTTTCTATAAACATTTGTTTTAATACACCTGTAATTACAGGGCCTCTCCATATAACGGGTTCTTCTTCAACTGCAGTTAAAAGGTTCATAGAAATCACCTTTATTCCACTTTCTGTTTCTACAGGTTCAAATCTTACCATATCATTTTCTAACGGAATTATAGTTGCTCTTTTACTATTAACGCCAAAAAACCTCGGCATCGATGGTCCTGTAATATCTGCATCTAAAACTCCTACTTTATAGCCTTTTTTAGCTAACATAGTTGCCATAATCCCAGTGACTGTTGATTTACCGACACCACCTTTCCCGCTTATAACACCTATAACATTTTTAATCTTTCCATATCTAGATATTAATTTCAAACTTTCTTCTTTACAGCCTTCACCCTTAGATTGGCATGTATCCTTACTTTTACAACTTTCGCAACTCATTATTTATCCTCCCTTTACGCTACCAGTCTTGTGGCATTTTATCTGGTTCGCTTACTTTAATGTCCCAATCTTTATAGTTATATTCTGCTACTATATAATAACTCTCAAAAGACTTATCTTTCTTATTCTCTACAGTTATTAATGTTTTAAAAGTTGTGCTATTATATCCTCTATTTTTAACTTTAATTACTGTATCAAAATCCCCATAATTATTATTCACCATATGAACATTTGGTAAAGTCTTATTTAAATTTTTCTTAAATTCTTCTAAATCCGCAGAAAATATATATTTTAAGCAATCTGAATCTGTGCCTATATCTATTCCAACTTTATTGTCATTATATAAAACATCCTTTTTACGTTCAATAACCTTCAATATTGATTGATAATATATGTATTGAAAATCTCTTGGTTTTCTTATAACTGAAAGATTTTGCATTATAGTATTTTCTAAATTCTTTGAAACTGAAAAAGCTTTATATTCATTATAGAAGTTACCTGTATCACGCTCACTTGCTCCAACTACATATTGATATTTTTCCTTTACTTCATCTCCAATACATACCTCAAATATATAATCTGGATCAAGAGAACTCTTTTTTGAAACCTCACTACCCTCTGACAAGAGTTTATAAATATCATCTATTGCGTTACTATTAGTAACCATAAATCTAAATCCGCTGTCTCTAACATTTTGTATTACAATCTTATCTATCTTATTTTGTTTTATATACTCAAATTGTTCATTTTTAAGATTCATTTTAACTTCTAAATTATTAATAAATGTACAGCCTGAGAGCATCATACTTAAAGTTAATAATGCAGTTAATATTATAATTGAAAATTTATTATTCTTCAATGTTCTTCTTCGCTCCTTTAAAAATCTTGTGATTATTGAAAATAATAATCCCCAGCGCTAAAGTAAATATTGCAATAAATTGTGATGTAGAAAAAATTCCAACACTACCTCTTTCATCATCTCTTAAAAATTCTACTAAAAATCTTCCTATGCTATATATTATTAAATACAAACCCACCACTTTTCCAGTCTTTCTTTCCTTTTTACTATAATATAATAGCAAAAATCCTAATAAAAAATCAAAAACAGAAGAATAAATTTGCGTTGGATATAAATGTATCCCTATTGGTGCAAGAGAATTTTTAGGAAACTCAACTCCTATAGCTGATGTAGTTTCTGCCCCATAACAGCACCCTGCCAGGAAACATCCAATTCTTCCAAACCCTTGAGCTATTGCAAGGCCTGGCACTGTCATGTCTAGCATTTCGATTATATTCCATTTCTTTTTTTTACAATATAAGTACATAGCTAAGGCTCCACCACCTATAGCTCCATATATAACAAAACCATATCCAAAATTTAATAATATACTTGGATCTTTTATAATATTCTTGAATTCAGTTATTATAAATAATCCTTTTCCACCAAGCATTCCGCCTATTATAGCAAAAATAATTAAATTTAATAATGAATCCTCATTAAAATCTTTCTTTTTTCCCTTATTTATAAATAAAGTGGCTGCAACAATTATACCAATTGCAATCATTAATCCATAACTCTTTACCTGTATACCAAATATCTCAAATAATATTATTCTCATTATTTCCCTCCAAACGTCAAATAAGTATCAAGGAGAAGCTAGTTTCTGCCTCTCCTTGATACTTAAATTATAATACTTATGCTTATCCTTGGCAAATTTTATTTGTTTTACTTAAGGTATACAATACGAGTTTAAACATTACACCTATTACGTTATTTTTCAAACTACTTTAATACTTGATATAATAGTATTTAAAATAATATTCATATCTTCCCTAGACTGCTTTTTCTTAATATTAAACAATACCTTTATTGTTTTGCCATCTTCTAAATTCAAATAATAACATTCATTTTTAAAGTCATACCCATTTTTAACACTTGTTTCATATTCTACTAACACTCCAGCATTATTAGAATTCTTAAAAGGCATTATTTGTGTATTAAAGTATTCCAAATACTGATTGTTCAAATCATTTTCTGCAAATACATCTAAATCTTCTTTAGTATTTATTACCTCCACTAAACCAGTGATTTTATTATTTTTGTCTTTGAAATTTAATTTATAACTTACATATTGGCCGTTGCTTTCCGTTTCCTCTACAATCCATTCACTTGGCAACGATATAACATACTTATCCTCATCAAAATCATATTTCTTAAAATCACTTATCCCCTTATCCATAAGAACTAATTGCTCAAAATTTACCTTAAAGAAACCTTGCGTTATGGCTAGTATTAGCATTAATGATATCAATATTGACATGACAATTAATTGCTTTTTATTCATATCAATCTTATTCCCTATTTTGTTGGGATTACAATTGAAGAATTATTGAAATCATAGAACATTAGCCAATACCCTATATCATTTTCATCATCACTAGTCCATGTTACAAATCCTGTTCTACCTCCATATGGTTGATCATTTTTTTCCTTACCTCCTGGAATTCCATATACAATATATTTTATTTCTCCATTTGTATTGCATTTATACCCTAATAAAAAATTACCTGATTTACTAATGTAAGGATAATAATTTAGCATTGGATAATATGCCAATGTATATTTATTATAATTTGATTCATCACACAAATCTTCTATGCTCTTTACATTTATTTTATATAATTTGCAATAATTTATATCAGTTAAGCTTCCTTTATATGGTTCAAAATCTTCTGCAAGTTTTTCAAAATACTGACCCACTTCTCCATTCATTTTAAAACTTTCATTTGAAGTTGCTTGTTGAATATTACCTGACTCCACTTGCTGCATATTGCTATTAATATTTGGTTGTTGTATGTTATTGCTATTTACGTTTGGTTGTTTCATATTATCTGTACTTGGCTGTTGTTTAATATTATTTGAACCTGCTTTTTGAATGTCATTTTCATATTCATCAAAATCTACTATATCTAATCTATCTATCCTATCCAATCTATTTTTTTCACTTGTTTCATTTAATTTATCTAGCTTAAAGTTTTCTTCTATCCTCCTAGAATTGCCTTGAATATTATCAAAATGTTGGTTATCATTTCTACATTTCTTTTCTATTTTAAATTTTTTCCACTTACAGTCATCATTTTTTTTATCTCTTACAAAACCATAAATTATAATATCTTCATGTAAGTTATTTATCCTTAAGTCTATTACACCATCATAATCATCTAATTTTTTAGCTACTTTGTTAATGACTTCCTCTATGCTTTCATTCATCTCATGCTTAATGCATTTTTTAGTTCCTTCTATATTCTCATGCTTCTCACATTTAACACATTTCTTAGCTTCCTTGCACTTATTTCTATCTTCCTCTAAAACATTTATATCTTCAGCTATATTTTCATCATTTTTAGTAATCCTATTTTGTGCTTTATCTTCTACTTTAGAATTATCTACATTTATGACTCCTACTTCTTTGTTTTCCTTTTCATCTTTTTTACGCTCAACTAATCCACTTTCTAATTCAGATGTTTCTACAATTCTAGCTTCTACAATTTTAGCTTCTACAATATTTGCCTGTGATATTATAGCTTTATCTGCGATTCCTGAACTAAGAATCTCCTTCTTTTTTGGTTCTATATCAAACTTATCAATATGCTTCCTAGGTTCGTCCTCCGGTTTATTAATATACTTTTTAGAATCTACTTTAACAACTTTGAATTTTCTCCAGTTATCCGTAGAATCTTCTCCATTCATAAAACCATGCATTATAAACTCAGTTTCATTATCCTTCACCTTACAAATTGCGGCTCCAGATATTTTTTCATAAGACATTCCAATGCCAGCTATGTTATTGACATAGTATTCTTTGCTGGTATCCCCTTTTCCAACTCCATTTATTGCTAGAGGTCCTAAATCAATTAATTGTTTTAAGTCCCTTTTACAACAAATAAGTACCATGGAATAGTTATCTTCTTGTTTAAGATTTTGGGCATAAAATGATACCTTACATTTGTCACCTTTTGCCTCAACCTTAGCATATCCAGATAAAGCTTTATCGTTAGAATGAGAATACCCTCTTTCATCTTCCTGTAATATTATAAAATTTCTATATAATTTATTATGTGCCAACCCTATATTCCCTCCACATATATTTATTCAATATATTATATGCATAAGAATTACTATTATGATTCAATTAAAGCACATGAAAAATAACAGGCCTTATTTTAAGACAATGCCTGTTATTTTCTTAAATATATTTAAATTTTTAGAATTTTTCTATAATATCTTTAATCGTTGTTTTTCACATCATATATGCAATCTGCTAACGTTGCAAATTCTTGTACTGATAGAGTTTCTGCTCTTCTCTTAGGGTCTATTCCCGATTTTTTAAATGCTTCTTCTGATTTTTCCTTACTTACATTAAGTGCCTTTGTAGCATTCCATAAGGTCTTTCTTCTCATATTAAATCCAGCCCTTACTAATTCAAACATAAACTTTACATCCTTAGTTTCAACTCTTGGCTTATCTAATCTATCTAATTTTATTACTATAGATTCAACCTTTGGTCTTGGAATAAATGATGTTGGTGCTACTCTTCTTATTATGCTAGTATTACAATAATACTGTACTAAAACAGATATTGCTCCATATTCCTTGCAATTTGGTTCTGAATTAATTCTTTCTGCAACTTCCTTTTGTATCATGATAGTTAAAGACTTAAATTTATATCCATCCTTCAAAAGCTTAAGAATTATAGGTGTTGTAACGTAATATGGAAGATTAGCTACAAGCTTAACATTTTTTTCTTCGCCAATAAGTTCATTAAAATCTACTTTAAGTGCATCTTTATGTATTAAATTGAAATTCTCATGATCCCCTAATTCCTTTTCCAGAATAGGAATTAAGTCACTATCAAGTTCTATTGCAGTTACTTTTTTTGCTTTCATTAAAAGCTGAGCAGTTAATGTTCCTACTCCCGGACCAATTTCTATAATAAAATCTTCATTATTTACTTCTGCTCCATCTATTATGTCATCAAGTACTGAATCATCAACTAAAAAATTTTGACCAAGACTTTTTGTAAATTTAAAATTATACTTGTTAACTAGTTCTTGAGTTTTTATATTCTTTAAATCCATTTACTTCTTACCCACTTCCAATTGTTTTTCTATTTCTTTTATAGCACTCGCAAATTCTTCCTTTGTTATTCCATAATTATTTAATCTCGAAATCATTTGAGTTGCATTACCATATCCTATGCCCAATATTTTACCGAGCATACGTCTTCTAATCTTTGATGTGTCATCTCCCGTAAGCTTAAAATAGAACATATCTTGTATAGTAAAAAATTCTTGCTTTTCTACCTGTGTTATCTTAGCCATTTCAAGCGCTTTTAAAATAACCTCTGGACAAGCATTTTCAACTCCGATGTCTCCATTTTTAAGTCCATCTTCTTTTGCAATATATGCATGCTTTATCCCCTTAACTCTCTTAGATATTATTCTTCTTATCTTCTCTCCCGCAAAATCTGGATCAGTCAAAACAATTACTCCTTTTCTTTTTTGAGCTTCTTGTATTCTTGAAATTACCTTTGCATTTATTCCAAATCCTCCAACAGATATTATTTCTGCATCTATTGCCTTCTTTACAGCATCAACATCGTCTCTACCTTCAACAACGATTACTTCTTTTATCAATATATTATACTTCCTTTCATTAATTATTCATTATTAATCATTAGATATCACTTATTTTATCTCTTTTCTAAAAAAAAGGCAAAATCCCTATAATTTAAAGAAAAAAAATAGAGATAACAAATGTTATCTCCTAAGATAATCTACCATTCTCCTGGATTAGCAACTAGTAATACATTAACGGATCTTCTACCCCACTCATTACATTCGCTTGATGAATTAAGGTATATATCAACCTTGTCACCCCTTATAGCACCACCTGTGTCAGCTGCAATTGCATATCCATATCCATCTACATAAACTTTACTTCCTAATGGAATTACAGATGGGTCAACCGCAATTGTACTCAAACCGCCTTTATTTCTAACAGGTGTTCTTCCTGTAGCAGTATTTGAATGATTACTGTAAGCTGTTGCTGTACAATTAAGCTTCTTTTTATAATTTATGGTATCTCCGCCTCTACTTGCGTACACTTGCCCAGTTCCTTTTACCACTATTTCATTTTGTGGTTCTAAAATAGTTTTAGTGCTCCTTACATTACGAGAAACCTCTACTCCATCTTTATATATTATTTGATAGGTAATTTCCTTCTCGCCATTATTTCCTTCACTCTTAACCTTTTGAACACTAATATCTAAATTTGCATCTTTTTCAACTATTGTATCGAAATTAATTGCTTGTTTCTCAACAAGGTCTTTTGTTTCTACTTTAACAAGTTGTACACTTACGCCACCCTCTATTTTAGAATCTAATGAAGGTAATACTTCATCTACATCTTTGTTAAATTCAATGCCTTGTTCTTTTAATGTAGTTTCTTCTGCAACTAGCATATTCTCAATAGTATCTTCTGCTGTTTGCACTTGTACTTTTATCCCATTTGATTTAATTTCCACTGGAATAGCTGTCTTTAATTTAATAGTTTCTTTCTCAGATACTTTGGATTCCAATGATGGTTGCACTTTATCTTTAGAAGCTAGTTCTACGCCTCTTTCTTGCAACACATCTTTAACAGTCCCCTTGTACGTGACAAAAGTCTCTTCTTTACCGTCTATACTTAATACGAGCGTTTTTCTCATGCTCATTATTGTCACTGCTGTAACAACTACAACTGTCATTGCAATTGTTCCAATTATAATTTTTGCCTTGGTCGGACCGTTAGAAAAACTTTCTTTAACAAATTGTCCCAATTTTTCTACCACTATTTCCCCTCCTTTGGCAAGAGTGTTCCTTGAATTATATATTAATAATCCAAAACTGTCAAATTCATAACCTCTTGCATAATAATGAAGCTTAGTCATAATGCACTCTGTGCATAAAAATATAATAATATAAAAATGATAGCGGATTTTAACATTACTCCATTATAAAGTTAGAAATGAATGATATTTAATTGTTAACTTTTATACTTAATTGATGATAAATTGAATGCATTTATAATTTATTATCAATTGAGTACACCAATTATTATTTAAGTGTACAAAATATATTTTACCTTATTTTACCTTTTTTATCAACCTATTAAAATTCTCATTAAAGCTTAAATTTGCCTTGTATGGATCAATTTCCTTTATCTCTGCAATTTTAGTTATTATATATTCAATATAGTCCGATTTATTCCTTTTTCCTCGATTTGGCTCTGGCGCCATATACGGACAATCGGTTTCAACAAGAATTCTTTCTAGTGGTATTTCCCTAGCTACTTCAACAAGTTTTTTTGCATTTTTAAAAGTAACAACACCTGTAAATCCTATGTAGTATCCTAGCTCTATACATTCCTTTGCAAATTCCACACTTCCTGAAAAACAATGAACAGTACCAGTAACCTCCGGAAACTCATTCATTATCTCTAGTGTATCCTTATGTGCATCTCTATCGTGAATAACAACTGGAAAACTTAATTCTCTTGCCAAATTCATTTGCCTTCTAAATACTTCTTTTTGAACATCCTTAGGTGGATTCTCCTCCCAATAATAATCTAAACCAATCTCTCCTATTGCTACTATTTTATCATTATCTTTAATATACGCTTTAATCTCATCTAAGGTATCTTCCTTCATTTCATTAGCATTCTCCGGATGTATTCCTAGGGCTCCCAATATAAAATCATGGTCTTTAGTCAATTTATCTGTGGTTTTCAAACTATCATATGACGCTGCACAGTTTAATACTCCAATAACTCCATTTTCTCTAATTTCCTTTAACACGTATTCCCTATCTTCATTAAACTGATCATCATCATAATGAGCATGACTATCTATTATTTTAAATTTCTCTTTCATGATTAGTATCATCCTTTCTATGTAAGTACATTAAATCAATTAAATTGAATACTCGTAATTATTTTTAACATTCATCTTATGTCTAGTCGTTTAAACCTCGCATCTCTTTAGATTAGAGCTAAAATAATCGCACAATATTAGATGAATTCCCCTTTGAGGAGATAAATACAACTCATTCAGATATAGTATAAAGCTTCACTTTATGTACTAAGCTGTTCCACCAACTATAATATTAGGTGCAAAGTATATTTTTTTATTATCTATTGGCTCTCCCTTTATAATATCTATTATTAATTCACAGGCTTGTTGTCCCATACTGTAAATAGGTTGTTGAATTGTTGTAAGTTCCGGTTCAATCATTCTCGATAATATTATTCCATCAAATCCCACTACTAGAATATCTTCTGGAATTTTATATTCTCTTCTTTTGAGGGTTTTCATCCCTCCTATAGCCATTATATCATTAGAATAAAAAATAGCATCAACAGATTTACATTGATCAATTATCTGATTAGTTACTTCAATACCACCATCTAAAGAAAATGTACTTTCAAAAATTAATGATTTATTATAGATTCCATACTTAGTCATAATCTCCTTATACCCATCTATTCTTTCTTTATTTACATTTATTTTTTTTGGTCCAGACACAAATACTATATTTCGCTTACCTTTACCATATAAGTATTCTACACCACATTTTATCCCTTGTTTATTATCAAAGTAAACACCTGGATAATCTTCAAAACCTCTAATATATCTATCAACAAACACAAATGGTATTTCATTCAATTTTAATATGTTAGCACTAGCTTCACTTTCTTCTCCTGGAATTAAAATTATACCATCAATCAATTTGCTTATTAAAAGCTCTACATATTTTTTTTCCTTATTTGCATCATTATCAGAATTACACAAGATTACATTATATCCCAATTTATTTGCAATATCCTCCACAGCTCTTGATAGCTCTGAGAAAAATGGATTTGATATATCTGGAATAATTATTGCAATGCTTCCAGACTTTTTAGTATTTAAACCCCTAGCAATATTATTAGGTATGTATCCAGTTTGTTCTATAATATCGTATATCTTTTTTTTAGTCTCTTCACTTATACTACTATCCTTATTATTAATAACCATGGATACTGTAGTTTTTGACACTCCTACTTTTTCTGCAATATCTTTCATTGTTATCTTCTTCATATATTAGCTACCTCAATCCTTAATATTAATATGTAATGCATATTCTTAATATTTCTAATCTAATTATATATTAATCTACTGTTTGTCAATAGTAATTATCATCATATTTAAATGGTATGACCTTTTTATTTCTATAAGTATATGCTTAAAAATTAATTTGCTAGAAAAGCCATATAAAAAATAACTTATTTTTTATATGGCTTTGATTACTATAAACACTCTTTAATTTACAACCAATTAAACTTTTTATCCACATATTTATTGTTTTTTTATTCATAATATTAACTGAATTATTACTCATTTTGTTAGTAACTTTGCATTATTAATTTTTTATAATATCTGCCTAAATCCGCATTCTACAAGCAAATTCTAAAATTCTTAAGTTCTAAAGTTGTCGCATAACTGTTTATTATTATTTACAAATGATACACTTATTTACCGAAAGCTGCAGCCCAATCTGCTTTGAATTTTTCAAGTCCTTGATCTGTTAATGGATGTTTTATCATTTGTAATACTAAGCTATAAGGAATTGTTGAAATATTTGCTCCAGCTTGTGCCACTTGAATAACATGAATTGGATTTCTTACGCTAGCTGCAATTATTTCTGTTTCTATTCCGTGAATTGCAAATATATCTGCGATATTTCTAACTAGTTCCATTCCATCCATTGATATATCATCTATTCTTCCTAAAAATGGACTTACATATGTTGCTCCTGAATTTGCTGCAAGTAATGCTTGTGTTACTGAGAATATTAAAGTTACATTTGTTTTTATTCCTTCTTTAGATAAAACTTTAGTAGCCTTAAGTCCTTCTGCTGTCATTGGAATCTTTACAATCATATTTTTGTGAATTTTAGCAATTTCTCTTCCTTCTTTAATCATTCCTTGTGCATCTTCACTTATAACTTCTCCACTTATTGGTCCATCTACTATTTCTGTTATTTCCTTTATAACTTCATTAAAGTCTCTACCTTCTTTTGCAATTAGTGATGGGTTTGTAGTTACACCACATATTACTCCCATTTCATTTGCTTCTTTAATATGTTCTATGTTTGCTGTGTCTAAAAAAAATCTCATCTTTCTTACATCTCCTATTCTTTAATTTTATTTATCTCTATTTTATATTATTTGTCTCATAATTACGTTAACCAGTATTATTCTAATTTGTTATATTATAAAAGTATAATCCTTATTACATAAATTTCGGATTATACTTTTATTTATGACCTTAATAAAATTGTATCTTTATTACTTAGCCTTTACATATAATTTTAAGTCAGCTCCAATTTCCTTATCTACACTTTCTCCATTTAATATCTTTTTAGCATTTTCTATAGCCATACTTCCCATTAAATCTGGTTGTTGTGCTACTGTTGCTGCCAGTTCTCCTGAATCGACAGCTTTTTTGGCATCATCACCTCCATCAAATCCAACAACTACAGCTTTTTTCCCTGAAGTACTTAATGCTTTAACAGCACCTAATGCCATCTCATCATTTTGTGCAAAAATAGCTTGAATATCTGGATTTGATTGTAGCATGTTCTCAGTTACAGTTAATCCTTTTTGTCTATCAAAATCAGCTGGTTGAGATGATACAACCTTTAAGTTTTTGTCTGCATCAACTATATTATGGAACCCTGTTCCTCTATCACGTGTTGCAGAAGCACCTGTTGTTCCTTGAAGTTCTGCTATATTGCCTTTACCACCAAGTTGTTCTTTTATAAAGTTACCTGCCATTTCTCCACCTTTTACATTATCTGATGCTATATGGCAAATTACATCTCCACCATTGGATTTTCTATCTACAGTTATTACTGGAATTTTTTCATTATTCGCTTGACTAACTGAACTTTGAGCTGCATCACTGTCAACAGGATTAAGTATTATAGTACTAACTCCCTTTTGTAATAAATCTTGAACATTTGAAAGCTCTTTTGATGAATCATTTTGTGAATCAACAACTAATAATTCGTATCCTAATTCTTTAGCCTTAGCCTCAGCACCATCTTTTAGTGTTACAAAGAAAGGATTGTTTAAAGTTGAAACAACCATACCTATTTTTTTAGAATCAGATTTTTTACTTGGGGATGAACTATTACTGCTAGAGCTACATCCTACAAACACACCCATTGCCATAGTTGCTATAATTGCAACTGATACTAGTTTAAATATTTTTTTCATAAAATTCCCTCCTAAAAATGTTTGAATAAATTTTATTAGTTAAATCTATAGGGGCTACCTTCAGATTTAACTAGTAATATCGTGTTTTTTTTACCCTATATATTTTATGTATTAGTTAGCCTTTTTCTTGTCGATTAAAACTGCTAGTAGTATTACTAATCCTTTTACTATAGTTTGATAAAAGGCTGAAACATCCATAAGATTTAAACCATTATTTAAAACTCCAATAATTAGTACACCTATTAGTGTTCCAAGTATTGTTCCTTCTCCACCAACTAAATTTGTACCACCAATAACTATTGCTGCTATTGCATCTAATTCATATCCACTACCAGCTGTTGGTGCAGCTGATCCTATTCTACTTGTAACAATAATTCCAGCTATTGCGGCTGTAGCACCTGATATAATGTACACCCAGTTTTTGACACCATTAACATTTATACCCGAAAGCCTTGATGAATCTTCATTTCCACCTACTGCATATACATATCTTCCATATCTAGTTTGTGTCAAAACATACGCACAAATTGCAAATACAATTATGGTAATAATAACTGGAACAGGTATTCCTAATATTCTACTATTCGTTAGTTTCATAAAACTATCACCTAAACCTGATATAGGATTACCTCCAGTAAATACATACGTAACTCCTCTAAATACGGTTTGTGTAGCCAAAGTAGCTATAAATGCTTGGATTCTTCCTTTTGAAACAATTATTCCATTGATAAACCCTACTAAAATCCCTGTAAATAATGCTGCTAATATTCCTAGTGATATACTTCCTGTATTTTTTATAGTTACAGCTGATACTGCACCTGATATTGCAACAATTGATCCTACAGACAAATCTATTCCACCTGTAAGTATTACAAAAGTCATTCCTAATGATATAACTGCATTTACAGAAATTTGAGTAAATAAATTTCTTAAATTTGATATTTGTAGAAATGTTGGCGAAATTACACTAACAATTATGCATAATATAATTAATGCTAAAATAGATTTATATTTTAATAAATTGTCTTTTATATTAGTCATTTTTAACTCTCCCTTATAAAAAATTAAACTCTTTTTTTATTCTCCAATTGCTAATTTCATTATACTTTCTTGAGTTGCTTCTTTCCTGCTTAACTCTCCAGTTATTCTTCCTTCATGCATTACTACTACTCTATCTGATATTCCAAGTACTTCTGGCATATCTGAAGAAATCATAATAACTGCTTTTCCTTCAGCTTTTAGCGCATTTAGTACATCATATATCTCCTTTTTTGCACCTACATCTATACCTTTTGTTGGTTCATCTATTATTAAAACTTTAGGAGACTGTATAAGCCACTTCGCTATAATAACTTTTTGTTGATTACCCCCACTTAAATTCTTTATTAACTGGTCTTGACTAGGTGTTTTAATTGATAATTTTTTTATATATTCATCAACTATATTTTTTTCCTCTGCTTTACTTATACGAAACGTTTTCTTTTCAAACTTATCTAAAGAAGCTAATGTCATATTTTCTTTTACAGATAAAGGTAATATAAGTCCTTCTTTTTTTCTATCTTCCGATAAATATGCTATTCCGTTATTTATTGCATCTTTAGGACAATTAATGTTTACTTGTTTTCCATTTATCTCAATAGAACCACTAGTTTTTTTATATTCTCCAAAGATAACCTTTGCAACTTCTGATCTACCTGCACCCATAAGGCCTGACATTCCAAGGATTTCTCCTGCTCTTATTTCTAAATTAATTGATTTTAAAATACCGTCTAAACAAATATCCTTCAATTTTAATATAGGTGTTACATTAGTTGGTTCTTTATATGGATATTGTTCCTCCATTTTTCTTCCTACCATCATAGTTATCAAATCATCTTTGGTAACATCTTTTACCTTAACTTCACCTACATATTTTCCATCTCTTAAAACATTTATCCTATCACATATAGCAAAAATTTCGTCCAATCGATGAGATATATATATTATTGCTATATCCTTACTCTTAAGCATTTTAACAACTTTAAAAAGATTCTCCGTTTCTGTATCTGTTAAGGCTGTTGTTGGCTCATCCATAACTATTAAATTGGAGTTTTTAGAAATAGCTTTTACTATTTCAAGCATTTGCATTTCTCCAATGCTTATATTTTTAACATACTCATCTGGCTCAACATTACATCCTATTTGTTTTAGATAATCTTTACACATACTGTTCATTGTTTTTCTATCTAGCTTTTTAGTTAATTTGTTTATTTTTTCATTTCCTAAAAATAAATTCTCTGCAACTGTTAAATTCGGTAAAACACTCAACTCTTGATGTATTATTGATATACCTAATTTTTCAGCTTCCTTTACATTCTTTATATCTACTTCTGTGCCTTGTATAATAACTTTACCATCGTCTTTTTGATAAACACCACTTAAAATCTTCATTAATGTTGATTTTCCAGCACCATTTTCCCCCAAAAGAGCTAATACTTCTCCTTCATATAAACTTAAATTTATGTCTTCAAGTGCCTTTACTCCAGGAAAAGTTTTTGATATACCTTTCATTTCAAGTAAAGGAATATTTCTTTCCATAATTACTCCTCCTTAAAAAATCACTCCCGATTTAAGAATTATATTCGCATAAGGGGTTTGTTCTCCTGTTCTAATTATAGCCTTACACTCATTTAACATTACTTTCAACTCTTCATGAGTTATAAAAGTAAATTTTACATTTTTAAATTGTTTTTTTATTTCCATAAAAACCTTAGGATTATTTTCCTCTGTTTCTGTAGCCAAGATTACCTCTTCTACTTGAAGTTCTAATAATACATTCTTCAATGTATCTATAAAACTTGGAATATCTTTTGATAACGCTATATCTATCCGTTTTGTTTTATCAGGTATTGGTAATCCACAATCTCCTATAGCTATTAAATCTTTATGTCCCATTTTTGAAACTACACTAGAAATTTCTCCATTTAAGATACCAATTTTTTTCATTTTTATTCCTCCCCATAAATATCATTAACTTCTTTTAAAAATGGTATTGAAGGTTGTGCCCCTTCTCTTTGAACTGCTATTGCTGAAACCTTATTCCCAAATTTAACTGCTTCTACTAGTGAATTAATATTTAAATTAGATTTTATTAATTTAGTACTTATTGCTCCTATAAATGAATCTCCAGCTGCAGTACTATCTACTGCATTAACTTTATATGCAGGAATTAATATTCCATCCTCTTTTGATATCACAGCTGCACCCTTATCACCTAATGTAATAATCACATATTTAACTTCATTATTTAAAAATATATTTGCGGCTTGCTTTGCACTTTCTAAATCTTTAACATTTACTCCTGTAAGTGTTGTAGCTTCGGTCTCATT
Source organism: Clostridium gelidum (assembly GCF_019977655.1). Lineage (NCBI taxonomy): Bacteria > Bacillati > Bacillota > Clostridia > Eubacteriales > Clostridiaceae > Clostridium > Clostridium gelidum. The sequence goes on along the minus strand of NZ_AP024849.1, from coordinate 90,013 downwards.
AGGTACTATCAGATCTGTATACTTAAGTAACTCTTTAGGAATTTCTTTTGCCGGAGCAGGATTTAAAATTGTAACAACTCCATTTTCTTTTGCAATTTTAAAAGCCTCTTTAATGACTTCAATTGGCGTCTCAAATTGCGCTACTATTATGTCACTACTAGCTATAACTTCTTTGCACTTATCTATTTCTTTTAAATCAAGAGTCATATTTGCACCTGGTACAACTATTATTGAATTATTACCTTCATTGTTTACAGTTATTATTGCTGTACCTGTTGGTTTAACATCATCTTTAAATATACTGTTAACATTTATATTTTCTTTTTCAAGACTATTTACCATTTCCAATCCATAAGCATCTTGACCCACTTTGCTTATCATATATACGTCTGCACCTAGTCTTCGTGATGCAACTGCTTGATTAGCACCTTTGCCACCATGTGCTAATTTAAAATTATCACTAAAAATTGTTTCTCCAACTAGTGGCATTTTATTTACTGAAACAACCATATCCATATTAATACTTCCAAGGATACAAACTTTATTCATACACTCACCTCTTCTTACTTAACCGGTTAAGTAATCCGGTTAAGTGAATTATAAAACGTTATCATAATAATGTCAATAGTTTTTTGTAAATGTTTTCTTACCGTTTAATTCTTTAAAATTTAATATAAAACTTTAAACTTACATTTAATTATTCATATAAACTTATATTTGTAGTATTTGCAGAAGTAATTAATATATACTGGACATTTAAAGATTCTTCGGAAAATTAAATCCTTTGAGCCAATCTACATATTATTGAATTATTTATTTCAGTTGATCATAAAGTATCATTTCTTTAATTCTATATTAATGTATTCAAATGAAGGTGGAGCTATTTCAACTCCACTTTCACTATGGTATATTTGTGTTTTTAGCAAAATAACTATCTCTCAAGCAAACGATTTGTTTATTTTTATAAATTCTATTTAACAATGAACATATTACATGGTAAATTTCCCAATCTCACTATTCAATTCTTCTATTAAATTTATTAATTTTCTAGATACACTTTCAATTTCACTACTTGATATTTTAAATTCATCAGATGTTGCAGATATCTCTTCAGTACTTGCCGCTAATCCTTCTGAAACTTTACTAACATTTTCTATAGATTGTAAAATTACATTCTTTTTATTATTATTATCTTCTGATAATGTAACTAACTGATTTATTTTTAACGTAACATCTTTAATTAGCTTAGTCATTTCTTCAGTTGATTTCATTGTTGTATTCAATTTTTCTTTCTGTTCTTTTATTTCTAAATCCATATTTTTAGTTGAATCAATCATATTTTTGCTTTTAGCTAAAACTTCATCTATAACATTAGTAATCTCAGATAAAGAAAGTGTGGTCTTTTCTGATAACTTTCTTATTTCTTCTGCTACAACACTAAAACCTCTCCCTGCTTCTCCAGCTCTGGCAGATTCTATGGCAGCATTTAATGCAAGAAGGTTTGTCTGATCTGCTATAGACTTAATTGTTGTCGTAATATTACTAATATTAGAAACCTTATCATTTACATCTCGTATTACCAAATTAAAGTTATCAAAACTATAACTAAAATTATTTAGTGACCCATTTAACTTTTGCATTTCTCCATTATTATCAAATAACTTACATTCTATTGAAGATGAAATTCCAGCCGCAATATTAATATTATTATTCATATTTTCAATATTTTCTCCAAAAGACTCCATTTGTTCTTGAATAGTCAATACTTCTAATGATTGACTAGTATTTCCTTCTGCTGTATCATGCATGATAATAGAAATTCCCTTTGCACCCAAAGTAATTTTTTCAGAAGCATCCTCCAATAAAACTGATTGATTATTTAAAACAGCTGTATCATTTTTCATAACATTAATTACTTTGCTTATTGAATTAATGGTCTTTACCAATGATCTGCTTATACTTCCTATTTCATCTAATTTTTTCAGTTCTTCATCTTTTATTGGCACATTAAAATTACCACTTGCTAAAATATCTATATTATTTTTTAAGTAAATTAATCTATTGCCAAGATTTTTACCAACCTTGTAGAGTACTGTAATAAGAATAGTAGTTGCAATTATAGCAATGACAAGTATATATATTATTATATTTACTAAATCCTTATATACTTCCTTTGAATTAATTTCAAAAGCTAAAGACCAATTAGTAGTTCCTTCAATTTTACAATATGCTACCGTTTTATTATCATAAGTACCTATTCCTGATTGTCCAGCTATCATTTTCTTATGAATTTTTGATAATCCACCTAATTTATTATTTTCCTTAGAATTTTGTATTATATTAACCTTTTTTCTTACATCATCAATATTTTCAGAAGCAATAATATTTCCATCCTCATCTAATATATATGAATTTCCTAAATTAAAATACTTTAAATCCTTTATACTGTTAGACAGATAGCTACTATCAAATGTACATGTTAAATAACCTACAACTTCATAATTGTATATAATAGGTACTCCTATGAAGATAATTTGTTCATTTGTATTTTCTATAAATATAGGAGTACTAACATATGTGTTCCCAGCCATTAATATCTTATATTGTGGTTCCTTACTAGTATCACTCTCAAACCCATCAGTACTTCTTAAATATCCATCTTTACCGACTATTCCTATGGATCTTATATTGAATTTATTTGTATATTCCTTTAAGAATTCTTTCTTTTGACTAAATGTTTTATTAGGATTTGCAATAGCTTCATTTGTGGCAATTGAATTTGCCAATACAATTTTTTTGTTTATATCTTGCGTAACTAAATTAGCCGAATCACTTATCATTCTTTGCATAGTGCTAGTCTTTGTCTCTACTAAGGTATTTTTAGTAATCAAAATAATTGTTAAAACAACTATTATAAAAATTACGCTAAATAGTATTCCTAATTTTTTTATTAGTGTGCCCCCAATTGTAACATTTTTCTTCATTAATTTCCCCTCCAATTTTAATTAAAATTATTTATACGCATATATAACTTAAATAAATTAACAATGTTATTTCTAAAACATTAGTTATTTATTCTTTAAATAATAAATAACTAATAAATATTCTTTAATTAGATACTCTACCTAAATAACCTTTAGGCATAATAATAATCTAAAAATACTCATTAGTTATACTGTACACTCCAAATTCATTAAAATTATATATTGCAAACCGCTGAGAAATAAATTACTAAAAATATTATTTAACTATTTCTTAATAACATTAATAGCACTTTTAATAACATTCTCAACAGTAAATCCAAATTGTTTAAATAATGTATCTGCATTTCCTGATGCTCCAAAAGTATCTAATGAAATAACATCTCCATCAAGACCTACATATTTATGCCATCCAAAACTTGTTAATGCTTCAACAGCAACTCTTGCTCGAACTTTATTTGGCATAACTGATTCCTTATAAGCTGCATCTTGAGCTTCAAATAATTCGAATGATGGCATACTTATAACTCTTGCATCTATTCCTTTAGTAGCTAATTCATCAGCTGCTTTAAATATTAATTCAACTTCTGAACCTGATGCCATAAGAAGTACATCTGGAGTTTCTTTTTTAGAATCTTTAAGAATATATCCACCCTTTAATGCTCTTTTTGCACATCCATCATATAATGGCAACTTTTGTCTTGTTAAAACTAATGACGTTGGTGTAGTTCCATTAGTTATAGCATAATACCAAGCTGCAGCTGTTTCCTTTGAATCAGCTGGTCTAAATACTGTCATATTTGGCATACTTCTAAGTGCTGCTAATTGTTCTATTGGTTGATGAGTTGGCCCATCTTCCCCAACACCAATGCTATCATGAGTTAAAACATAAGCTACAGGAAGATTCATAAGAGCTGATAATCTCATAGCACCCTTCATGTAATCACTGAATACGAAGAATGTTGAACAGAATACCTTAAGTCCACCATGTACATACATACCATTAACTATAGCTGCCATTGCATGTTCTCTAACTCCAAAGTGAAGATTTTGTCCGCTTCTGTCTGTGTCTGAGAAATCTCCCTTGCCAGCCATATAAGTTTTATTTGAAGGAGCTAAATCTGCTGATCCTCCTACTAAATTAGGAATAATTTGAGCTAATCTGTTTATCAAAATTCCTGAAGATTCTCTTGTAGCCATTTCTTTATCAAAGCCCCAGAATTCTTCATTATTTAATAATGCTTCTTTATCAACTTCACCACTCATCCATGCAGCATATTCTTTTGCAAGTTCAGGGTACTCTTTAGAATATTCACTGAATAATTTATTCCAAGCTGATTCTTTTGAAACACCTTTTTCTATGTGTTCATTCATATTTGAATACACTTCATCTGGTACATAGAAAGCAGGTTCTGTTTTCCAACCTAAGTTTTCTTTCATTGCAATTACATTTTCAGCACCTAGTGGTTCTCCATGAGCTGAAGCTTTTCCTTGCTTTGCAGGACATCCAAAACCAATTTGATTTTTAACTATTATAATTGAAGGTTTTGAAGTTTCTGCTTTAGCTGCTTCTATTGCACTTTCTATTGCATCTATATCATTTCCATCAGCAATTTTTAATACTTGCCAGCCATAAGCTTCATATCTTTTAGCAACATCTTCTCTAAATGCTATATCAGTACTTCCTTCAATTGAAATATTATTGGAATCATATAATACAACTAATTTTCCAAGTCCTAAAGTTCCAGCAAGTGATGATGCTTCTCCTGAAATCCCTTCCATAAGACAACCATCTCCACATATTGCATATGTATAGTGATCAACTACACTACAGTTTGGTTTATTAAACTTGTCAGCAAGATGCGTTTCTGCCATCGCCATACCTACTGCATTACATACACCTTGTCCAAGAGGTCCAGTTGTAATTTCAACACCTTTAGTATGACCAAACTCAGGATGTCCTGGAGTTAAACTTCCTACTTGTCTGAAATTTTTAATATCGGAAACTTTTACTCCATATCCAAATAAGTGTAATAATGAATATTCAAGCATTGACCCATGCCCTGCTGATAATACAAATCTGTCTCTATTATCCCAAGTTGGATTTTTTCCATTATGGTTCATTTTTGTCCATAGTGTAAATGCCATAGTTGCTGCTCCAAGTGGAAGTCCTGGATGTCCTGACTTTGATTTTTCAATAGCATCTGCTGAAAGCACTCTTATTGCATTAATAGATAACTTATCTAATTCTCTACTCATTTTTTTCCTCACTTTACCGTTTAAATTTTATAATATAACTTAAATGACACTATTACTATAACTTTTCTATATTGTTATAGTATTTTTTGTTCTTGCATTTTTACAATTTATATTTAGTTTATCTTTTTGTAAAACATGGCAAAACTTACTTGCTTTCATTAACGATAGCAATACTAGCACTTGCACCTATTCTACTTGCACCTGCATTTATCATATCCATAGCAGTTTTATAATCTCTAACACCACCTGATGCTTTTACACCTAAACTTTCCCCTACAGTTTTTCTCATAAGTGCAATATCTTCTTTTGTTGCTCCACCATTTGAAAAACCTGTTGATGTTTTAACAAAATCTGCTTTAGCTTCTTTAGATATTTCACATGCTTTAACTTTTTCTTCATCTGTTAATAAACATGTTTCAATAATAACCTTAACTATTGCCTTTCCTTTAGCTGCATTTATTACTGCTTCTATATCTTCTTTAAAAAGATCATAATTCTTAGCTTTTAATGCCCCTACATTTATAACCATATCTATTTCATTTGCTCCATTTTCAATAGCTTGAGTTGTCTCAAAAGCCTTAGCTTCCTTAGTCATAGCTCCTAATGGAAATCCTATTACTACACAAGTTTTCACATCACTTCCTACAAGTTTAGCGCTAACTAATTTTGCATAACATCCATTTACACAAACAGATGCAAAATTATATTCTTTAGCTTCCCTGCAAAGTTTCTTAACATCTTCAACGGTTGCTTCTGGCTTTAATATTGTATGATCTATATATTTAGCTATATTCATTTTATATCTCCCCTTAATTATATTTTTTGAACTCTGAATTAATTTGTTCTTCAATTTTCAGTTGTTCATTGTTAAAGGCTTATTTACAAAAAGCTGCTGCCCAATCTGCTTTGAACTTTTCTAAACCTTGATCTGTTAATGGATGTTTTACCATTTGCATAACTAAGTTAAAGGGTATTGTTGATATATCTGCTCCAGCTTTTGCTGCTTCAATAACATGAATTGGATTTCTTACACTAGCTGCAATTATTTCTGTTTCTATTCCATGAATTGCAAATATATCTGCGATATTTCTAACTAGTTCCATTCCATCCATTGATATATCATCTATTCTTCCTAAAAACGGACTTACATATGTTGCTCCTGAATTTGCTGCAAGTAATGCTTGTGTTACTGAGAAGATTAAAGTTACATTTGTTTTAATTCCTTCTTTAGATAAAACTTTAGTTGCCTTAAGTCCTTCTGCTGTCATTGGAATTTTTACAATCATATTCTTATGAATTGCAGCAATTTCTCTTCCCTCTTTAATCATTCCTTGTGCATCTTCGCTTATAACTTCTCCACTTATTGGTCCATCTACTATTTCTGTAATTTCCTTTATTACTTCATTAAAGTCTCTTCCTTCTTTTGCAACTAATGATGGGTTTGTAGTTACCCCACATATTACTCCCATTTCATTTGCTTCTTTTATATGTTCTATGTTTGCTGTGTCTAAAAAGAATCTCATTTTCTTACATCTCCTATTCTTTAATTTAATTTATTAACCTAACGAGTTCCTTTTTCATAAGGTATTCCATCAGCCTTTGGTGCAACTGATTTTCCAACAAAAAGAATTAAAACTACAATTGTTAGAATATAAGGTAACATTGCAAGTATTTGTGAAGGAATAACAAAGTTTCCGCCACCTAATACAACAGTCAATGCTTGTGCAAATCCAAATAATATACAAGCTCCATATGCACCATGTGGAGTCCATTTTCCAAAAATAACTGCAGCTAAAGCAATAAATCCTTGCCCACTAATTGCTGTTGGAGTGAATTGTGCAATTATGGCTAGTGTCATAGATGCTCCTCCAAATCCTGCTAGTATTCCAGAGATTATTACACATATGTAACGAATTCTAGTTACACTAATTCCAAGGGTATCTGCTGCTGCTGGATGTTCTCCTACTGCACGAATACGAAGTCCCCATTTAGTTTTATATAAAATAAACCATATAACTACTGTTATTATAACTGCTAAAACAACTGTAATATCTACACTAAATATTTTAGGTAATTTAGTAGTAACCGGTTTAGTCATTGTAGCACCTTCAAATAATAATCTGCATAAGAATAAAGAAAAACCAGATCCTAAGAGGTTTATAGCAATACCTGAAATTGTTTGATCTGCATTAAATGTTACAGAAGCAACTGCATGTAATAAAGCAATTATTCCACCTGAAATTCCTGCTGCCAAGAAACCAAACCATGCATTACCAGTATAATATGCTACTGCTGCACCAGTAAAAGCACCTATAGTCATCATTCCTTCAATTCCAATATTTACAACTCCAGCACGTTCAGATACAACGCCACCTAATGCTCCAAAAATTAATGGTGCTGAATACATGAGCGTAATACTTAATAATAATAATATGCTATTTAACATTTTTTTCACCTCTCTTTAAAAGTTTATCCGCTAAAGCAGGTACAACTTTAGTCAATGCAACAAAGAATACAATAGTACCTATCATAATATTAATTATTTCCGATGGTGCACCTATTGCAGATTGTATAGATTGTCCTCCATATAATAATCCACCATATAATAGACCTCCAAATATACATCCAATTGGAGAACTGCCTGCAATTAATGCAACTGATAATCCATTGAATCCATTATTTTCAAACGCTGCCATAGTAGATAATTTATGCGGTGATGTTCCTGTAATAGCGAGTGCACCTGCAAGTCCTGATAATGCACCTGCAATTATCATTGATTGTATTATATTACGATTAACATTTATCCCTGCAAATTCTGCTGCATCTTTGTTTAATCCAACTGCACGTAATTCATATCCCTTAGCTGATTTATACAGTAGAATTGATACTAACACAGCCATTATAATAGCAACGATAATTCCAACATTTACATCTGTTTTTAGTAAGACTTCTGAAAGCCATTTGTGCTGTGAAAGAAATTGAATTCCAGCATCAGAAGTTTTCCAATTGCCTAGTATAGTAGTAAAACCTGATCCATTAATAGGGTAAGTACTTGTTGAATCTGGTTGATGAAATACATTTGTTGATACAATAAAATTAGATAAATATAATGCAATCCAATTTAACATTATGCTTGTTATGACTTCATGTATTCCAAATTTAGCCTTAAGTAATCCTACAATACCCCCAAATATAGCTCCAGCTATTACACCAGCCATAATTACTATAGGAATTTGTATTATTGCAGGTAAATCTAATTTAATTCCAACCATTGTTGCAGCAATTGTTCCTATTATATATTGACCTTCTGCTCCAATATTAAATAACCCTGTTTTAAATGCAAATGCAACACTAAGACCAGTTAAAATTATAGGTGTTGCTTTGATAATTGTATTTGACATATATTTAGGTTTTGAAAAAATCCCATTAAAAAGTGCACTAAAAGCATCTATTGAATTATATCCTGCTAAACTAAGTACTATTGCAGAAACAACAAATCCCAAAAATATTGCAATAAATGTTGCAGTAACTGGCTTTTTAAGAATCTTTACTACTGTTTTCATTACCTTTACCTCCTGCCATTAATAAACCTATCGTATTTTCATCAACATCTCCTTGCTTAAATGTATCTACAATAGTACCAGCATAAATTACAGCTATAGTATCCGAAACATTCATAACTTCGTCAAGTTCAAAAGAAACTAAAAGAACTGCTTTTCCTTTATCCCTTTCTCTAATTAATGTTTTATGAACATACTCAATTGCTCCTACATCTAATCCACGGGTTGGTTGAACTGCAATTAATAAATCTGGATCACTAGCTACTTCTCTTGCAATTATAACTTTTTGTTGATTTCCTCCGGATAATCCTCTGACAGGCGCTAATTCACAGTTATCAGGTCTTATGTCATACTGTTTTATCATATCCTTAGTATGAGAGATAATTTCTTCATTATTTAAAAAACCATTTTTACAATACGGTTTGCTTTTATATTTTTCTATTACAACATTTTCAGCAACACTAAAATCTAATACAAGTCCTCTTTTTTGTCTATCTTCATGTATTGTTGAGATTTTATGTTTAATTACATTTTCAGTAGTAGTATTTTGTATTTCTGTTCCATTTATTTTAATGGTACCGCTCTCACATCTTGTTAGACATGTAATTGCTTCAATTAATTCCTTTTGTCCATTTCCATCAATTCCTGCAATACCAACAATTTCTCCTTTACGAACCTTAAGTGATAAATTCTTAACTGCATCTAATTTTCTTTCATCCTTTACACTTAAATTATCTATTTCAAACACAACTTCCTCTGGTTTGGCAGGTTCCTTATCAACAACCAATTTAACTGCATGACCTACCATCATAGTAGCAAGTTCTGAACCTGTTACCTCTTTAACATTAACTGTATCTATATATTTTCCTCTACGAATTATTGTACAAACATCAGAGGATTCCTTTATTTCCTTTAATTTGTGTGTAATTATAATTATTGTTTTCCCATCTGCAACAAGATTATTCATAATCTTTATTAAATCTTGGATCTCTTGTGGAGTAAGCACTGCTGTTGGTTCATCTAATATTAATAAATCAGCTCCACGGTATAATGCTTTTAATATTTCAATACGTTGTTGCATCCCTACTGAAATATCTTCAACTTTTGCATCTGGATCTACTTCTAATCCATATTTTTCTACAATATTTATTATTTCTGCGCGAGCTTTTTTCATATCCAATATTCCAAATTTACTTGTAACTTCACCACCTAATATAATATTTTGTGTTACCGTAAAATTTTCAACTAGCATAAAGTGTTGGTGAACCATTCCTATTCCATTTTCAATAGCTATATTAGGGTTCTTTATATTTATCTTTTCACCATTAAGATATGTCTCTCCTCCGTCAGCTTGATATAATCCATAAAGTACATTCATTAGTGTACTTTTACCTGCTCCATTTTCTCCGAGTAGTGCATGAATTGTACCCTTTTTAATATCAATACTGATATCATCTAAGGCACAGAACGAACCAAACATTTTTGTAATTCCACGCATTTGCACTGCATATTGTTTGCTAATTTCCATACCAATATCCTCCCTTAATTTATATGCTTTGCCAACATAGAATTCCTAGTTAGCAAAGCATACCTATTTTTTATATTAATACTATCTTTAAATTCTACTATTTGCCAAATGCTTTAAAAGTTTCTTCATTGAAAGGTGGCACTATTGAACCAGCTTTAATTTTATCTTGAACTTCCATAGCTGCTTTATATACTGCTGGATCCATATTTTTATTTTCAGTTGGAATTCCTACAGCATTTTCTTTTAAACCATAAGTATATGTTTTTCCACCAATTTTATTTCCACTCATAGCCTCTTTTGAAATATTTTCAACTGCAACATTAGCTAATTTCAATGCTGATGTTAAAACATTATCAGGAGCTAAATATGCTTGGTCACGGTCAACACCAATTGCAAATTTATTTGCTTCTTTAGCTGCTTCAATTACTCCTACTCCTACTCCACCAGCTGCATGGAATACAATATCGCATCCAGAAGAGAACATTTTATTTGCTATTGCTTTTCCTTTTGATGCGTCAGAGAAGCTTTCAGCATATTGAACATCTACAGTAATTTCCTTGTTTAATTCTTTTGCTGCATACTGTACGCCTGCTTGATATCCATATTGGAATTGATCTATAATTCCACTTTTTATACCACCAACAAATCCTACTTTATTTGTTTTAGTTGTCTTTGCTGCTGCATAACCTACCATAAATGATGGTTCTTGAGCCCTAAACATAACTCCTGTAACATTAGCTGGAGTCTTATCTCCATATGAGTTGTCAACTATAGCATAGTTAACATCTGGATTTGATTGTGCTGCCTTTGTTATTGCATCTGACATTGCAAAACCAATACCCCAAACTAATTTATTACCACCATCAACAACTTTATCTAAATTAGTAGCATAATCTGATTCTTGCTTAGATTCTAAATAACTTGACTTAGCCCCTTTATTATTTTTTTCGAAGCTTTGTAACCCTTCCCATGAAGATTGATTAAATGATTGGTCATTTACCCCACCTGTATCAGTTACCATTGCAACCTTATATTCCTTTTCACTGCTAGTTCCTTTATCCTCTGTTTTAGTACTACTTGATCCACAACCAACCATAGTTCCCATCATCATTGTTGTCATTAATAATGCGATAATTTTTTTCATAATACTTCCTCCTAAAAATTTATTATTTTGCTATTTCAAGGGCAATTTTCATCATCTCTGTAAAACTCAATTGTCTGTCTTCTGCTGAAAGAGATTCTCCTGTTAATGGACAGTCTGAAATTGTAAGTAAACATAATGCATTCTTTCCAGCCTCTGCCGCATTCATATAAAGTGCAGCAGCTTCCATTTCTACTGCAAGAATACCCATACTTCTCCATTTTTCTAATGCTGTTTTATCTGCATTATAAAATATATCAGATGATAATATATTTCCTATAACAGCATTTATGTTGTTTTCCTTTGCCTTTTCAACTGCACTACTAGTTAAATCAAAGCTTGCAATTGGAGCAAAAGTGCCTGGTAAATTATATTGTGAAGCATAATTTGAATCAGTTGATGCTCCTAAACCGATTACAATATCACGTAAATGTAACTTTTCAGATACACTTCCGGCTGTTCCAATACGAATAATATTATCTACATCATAGTAATTAAATAGTTCATATGAGTAAATTCCTATGGATGGCATTCCCATACCTCCACCCATAACAGAGATACGCTTTCCTTTATAAGTCCCAGTATATCCAAGCATATTTCTAACTGAATTAAATTGAACAATATCTTCTAAAAAATTTTCTGCAATAAACTTTGCTCTTAACGGGTCTCCTGGCATTAATACTGTTTTTGCTATTTCTCCTAATTTAGCTCCATTATGTGGAGTTGGTGTATTTATCATAATTTTATCCTCCCAAAATTTTATTTTAAAATTAACTACTAACAGTTAATTTATTTAACTTAATCAACTTCAAAACTCTCTTATCAAAAACTTCTGATACTTTCTGTATAGTTGGTCCAGCAATTAAAGCTGATATAACTGTAACAGCACCCATTTTCCCACCAAATGTAAATCCTAGTATCAACATACAAATATCACAAATTATTTTTGATGTTTTATATTGATTCTTTATTTTATCTCTTAAAATAACTACAATTCCTGTACATGGGTCCATTCCAATATCTACTGCTATGAAAATACCAACACCTAAAAACAACATTAAACAGCCACAAAAAGCAGTAAATATTCTCCAGTTTAAAGTATTAGGGATGTTAAGCATTTGATGTATTTTAAACCCTAAATCAATAAAGCTCCCCATTGGTACTGCATACACAAACGTCCCTATATTTATATACTTGCGTCCTAGTATGAACATTGTCACTACAAAAGCACAATTTATTAAATTTGTTACTAGTCCAAGTTCTTCTCGTGGAAGTCCACATAAATTGCGGACTCCATCATAAAAAACTGCAACTGGATCATTTCCTAACATTGCTGATGAGTTAAATGAAAGTGCAATACCTACCAACGCAACTCCAACTATTGCTATTAATATCTTTCTCAAAAAATTTTTATATGATTTATTTTTCAATTTATTAATACCTTTAAACAAGTTTATCTAATACTGATTTGCCAATTGTATTTTCAGGCATTTCTAAGCCAAAGTTATCTGCTATTGTAGCACCAATAGCAGCAAAGCTATCGCTTGTTTCCATTAATCCATATTCACTCATAGATGGTGAATATGATAAGAAAGGGACAAATTCACGTGTATGATCAGAACCTTTATAAGTTGGATCATTGCCATGATCTGCAGTAATTATTAGTAAATCATCTTTCTTTAATTTCTCTAATACCTTACCCAAATTAACATCAAACTTTTCTAATTCTTCTGCATAGCCAACTGGATTTCTTCGATGTCCCCATAATGCATCAAAATCAACTAAGTTAACAAAGCATAACCCATTAAAATCTCTGTCCATTATTTCTAATGTTTGTTCCATTCCATGAACAGAACTTTGTGACTTGTTTGATTCTGTTATACCTTCACCATCAAATATGTCATTTATTTTTCCAACAGATATTACATCAAAACCATTATCTTTTAATGTCTTAAGTACAGTTGTTCCAAATGGCTTTAAAGCATAATCATGTCTATTACTTGTACGTTTAAATTCACCCTTTTTCATTCCCAAATACGGCCTTGCTATAACTCTTCCTACTTTCCATTCGTCCTTAAATGTTAATTCTCTTGCAATTTCACAGCAACGATAAAGTTCATTTAATCCAAATGTTTCTTCATGACCACAAATTTGTAAAACAGAATCTGCTGAAGTATATACAATCATATCCCCTGTTTCCATTTGATGTTCTGCAAATTCATCTAAGATTTCTGTACCACTAGCACTTTTATTTCCAACAATTTTATGCCCTGTTCTTTTTATTAGCTCATCTAATAATTCTTTTGGAAAACCTGTATCTGTAAATGTTTGGAATGGCGTTTCTATTTTTAGACCCATCATTTCCCAATGACCAGTCATAGTATCTTTTCCCACACTTGCTTCTGCCATTTTCATAAAGTGAGCTAAAGGCTTTTCAACTGAATCTACATGCTTTATAGAATGTAAATTAGCTAATCCTAACCCTTGTAAATTAGGAATATTAAAATTTTCTACTGATTCTGATATATGTCTAAGTGTATCTACATCAACATCACCATATTCTTTTGAATCATTCATTTCTCCAATTCCAAGTGAATCTATTACAATTGTGAAAATTCTATTATATTTATTCATAATCTTATCCCTCCTAAATTAGTAATCCTAAAAGCTAATCTCATACCTATTAAATAATATGTTCTCCAAAGGTTAAGCTTATTATCATTTCAAATCTTCTTCTGTAAAAGACATTGGCAATAAATCTTGTATATTCGTAACTTTTTCTATTTTATGATTAGATAATACTATCGGAGTATGTTTTTCTAATAATTCTACTAATACTTGGCGACAAGCTCCACAAGGAGTTGCTAATGTTTTTCCTTCACTTACAATAGCTATTGCTTCTATATCCTTTTTACGATATCCATTTGAATAAGCTTGAAAAATTGCATTTCTTTCAGCACAATTTGTTAAACCATAAGATGCATTTTCAATATTTGCACCCATAAAGTATTTATTGTCTTTAGTTAAAACACAAGCACCAACATGATAATTTGAATAAGGTGCATATGCATTTTCCATTGCTTCAAAAGCTCTGTCTAAAATATCTTGATATTCTTTCATATTTGTCCTCCTTGTAAATAAATTAATTTTCTATTAAATCATCTTTTCTTTATCAGCTTTTATTAAATTTCTAATTGATTCTATTGCTACTTCTATTGCTGCTTCTGTATCATGTACTTGTATGTTTTCTAATCCTGCATTTTCACGTTCTTGGTTAGCAACTGTTAAAAATACTGAACCTACTCTTACTTTTAAATAACTTCCTACTACGAATAAAGCTGCTGACTCCATTTCAGATGCAAGGCATCCACATTTTAACCAAGCATTCCATTTGTTTATTAATTCATAACCCACTGGCTTTGTTTCTGGAGAATGTTGTCCATAGAATGAATCTTTGCATTGAACAACTCCAACATGATATATCTTGTCTAAATCTTTAGACGCTTGCACTAATGAATTAATAACATCAAGATTCGCAACAGCAGGGAATTCAATTGGTGCATATTCCTTACTAGTACCTTCCATTCTAATTGCTCCAGTGGCTATAACCATATCTCCGCCTTTAACATTTATATCCATTCCTCCGCATGTACCTACTCTAACAAAAGTGTCAGCACCGCATCTTACCAATTCCTCTAATGCTATAGATGCTGATGGTCCACCTATTCCCGTTGATGTAACACTTACTTTTACATCATCTAAAAAACCAGTATAAGTAACATACTCTCTATTATCTGCAATTAACTTTGGATTATCAAAGTATGTAGCTATCTTCTCACACCTCTTTGGATCACCTGGCATTATAACGTACTTTCCTACGTCTCCCTCTCCAACATTAATATGATATTGCTTACCCGAATCCTGTGAATAATTCATATTTATCCCTCCATTTATTTTTTATATAAACTAGTTTCAGAATACGATTACAATCGTATCATAAAAAAAATAAACATCTTTCAAGCTTGTCTATCAACTTGTATATTTGTCTACTCCTAGAGAATAACATGTCTATTGTTCCATGTCAAGTAGTTTAAAACTTTTTATACTTTATAGTTATTATTTTGCTTCAATCTATGGTAAAATATAAATATCAAGCTAGACAACATGGTGCTTCATTAATACTTACGCATTATTCATAATAATTTAATTGTTTATATTTAATAATTGAAGTTATACCCAATATAATCAATATATTTAATTGAAAACTATAATTTAATCAGTCTACTTGTCTAAACAAGTTTATATTCTACAGAAGGGTGATATTTTTATGAATGAATTTAATATAATAGATAAACAAAAGGAATTAAGATATGTAAGTGTATATAATAAACTTTTTAAAATGATAAATGAAGGTACTTTTCCTGAGGGAAGTAGATTACCATCAGAACCTGAACTATCTAAATTAATTGGTGTTAGCAGAACAACCTTAAGGCAAGCACTTTCATTATTACAAGATGATGGACTAGTAAATAACATTCGAGGCAAAGGCAATTTTATAGTGAAATTGAAACCCAATAACGACATTGGATTAGAAACTATAGGACACCCTATATATAAGTGTATGAATGATACAATTGATGATGTAGAACTTAAATTACGTATAGAGCCATCAACAGATTATTTCAATCAAATTTTAGTAAAGAAAACTGCTGTTGTTGTGTTAGTAGATAGATGGTACAGGTCTAAAGGTAAAACTATAGCTTATACATTTACCTTGTTACCAATTGAAACTATTTCAAATCTTAATATAGATTTAAATAATCAAGATCAATTTTTAGAATTCTTAGAAAGAGATCTTTATAAAATATCTACTAACATATTAGTAGAAATAAAATATTCAACAGCTGGAAACTTTGCAGCCAAAACTTATCCTATTTCAGATGAGAATCAATTCCACTTAATACAAGAAACTATATATAATGAAAATGAATTTCCGATTACCTCTAACAAGCATTATTTACCCATAAAATCTAGCTCTATTAAATTTAATCCAATGAAGTCTATTTAGAATTTAGTTACACCTAATAAAATACTATCTATTGTAATTGGTCATGTACCCTTTATTTAATTAGTTTCTTAAAATATTAATATTCTCCTATTTATAAAGTATATTTTTAATTATTTCTCAATATATTTGACACCCAATTGACATATTAATAGCGTAAAATTTGAATTGTAAAGTAGTTAAAGCATTATTATTTACCCCTTTTAACCACTAATTTATATGGTTAAAGAACGCCTCACCCCCCTAAGTGAGACGTTCTATTTTTTTATGCATATTAAAAAAAATAACAAATCAATACACTTAGTGCATTGACCTGTTATTTTCTGTAATATTCCTTATATATGAAACTCCTCTTCCTAACGTCAGATGAGTAAGCGATTCACACTAAATCATTTTCATATGATGTTAACTCATAAATGAGTTAACTAAGTTCAAGGAATCAAATCATAGATTTGGACTTTCACTTATCTGCTTACCTTACTATGCTACCTGTTTCAAGTTCCCCTGGATCTACTGCTTTTAATATACTATCATCATCAGTTGCAGCACATAAAATCATTCCTTGTGATAATTCTCCTCTAAGCGTTACTGGCTTTAAATTAGCAACTAATACTACATTTTTCCCAACTAACTCTTCTGGTTTATAGTAACTTGCTATTCCAGAGACTACTTGTCTTTCTTCCCCACCTAAATCTACCTTTAGTTTTAATAATTTTTTAGCTCCCTTTATTGGTTCACAAGCTAATACTTTAACCACTCTTAAATCAAGCTTTTCAAAATCATCAATTGTCACTTCTTCTTTTATAGGTGTTATTTCTCTCTTAGTTGGAATAGATACTACCCTTAAAGCTTCTAATTCTTCAAGTTTTTTATCAACATCTATTCTTGGGAACAAGTTTTCAGTTTTGATTACTTTTGTTCCTGCTTTTGTTCCATCAAATACCTTTAGAGAATCCCATGAAATTTCTGAAGTATTGATTTGGACATTAATCTTCTTAGCTGTATCTGGTAAGAATGATGAAATCATTACTGATGCAAATCTAAGACTTTCAGCTAAATTATAAAGAACTGTTCCAAGTCTAGCTTTTTTACTTTCATCTTTAGCTAATATCCATGGTGTTGTTTCATCTATATACTTATTAGCTCTTCCTATTAATTCAAAAACATGTTCCAAAGCTTGCGGTATATTTAATATGTTTATTGATTCTTCAACTTTAATTGGTGCTGCTAATGCTAAACCTATTAATTCATCATCAATAGCTTCTTTTTCAGATTGTGCTGGCATTTCTCCATCAAAATACTTTTCAACCATTGCAACAGTTCTTGATAAAAGATTGCCTAAATCATTACAAAGATCTGAATTTATCTTCTTTATAAATATTTCATTATTGAATAATCCATCTGCTCCAAATGGGATTTCTTTTAATAAATAATATCTTACTGGATCTACTCCAAATTCATTTACAAGAACAACTGGATCTACTACATTACCTTTAGATTTTGACATTTTCCCACCATCAACAAGTAACCATCCATGACCAAATACTTGTTTTGGAAGTGGTAACTCTAAAGCCATTAGCATAATTGGCCAATAAATAGTATGGAATCTTAAAATATCTTTTCCTATTAAATGCACATCTGCTGGCCAATATTTTTCATATAATTCTTTATTGTCTTGACCATATCCTAGAGCAGTTATGTAATTTGATAATGCATCAATCCAAACATAGACAACATGACTTTCATCAAAGGTTACTGGAACTCCCCAATTAAAGCTAGTTCTTGAAACACAAAGATCTTGAAGTCCTGGTCTCAAGAAGTTATTTAACATTTCATTCTTTCTTGATTCTGGTTGAATGAATTCTGGATTATCTTCAATATATTTTATTAATCTATCTGCATATTTGCTCATTTTAAAGAAATAAGCTTCTTCCTTTGATTTCTCAACTGGTCTTCCACAATCAGGACAGTTTCCATTTTCTAATTGAGTATCAGTCCAAAATGATTCACAAGGTGTACAATACCACCCTTCATAAGAGCTCTTGTATATATCTCCTTGATCATATAATTGCTTAAATATATCTTGAACTGCTTTAATATGATAATCATCAGTAGTTCTAATGAACTTATCATAGCTTATATTCATCATGCTCCAAAGGTCTTTAATTCCAGCAACAACTTCATCTACATGTTCCTTTGGTGTAATGGCCTTTTCTTCAGCTATTCTTTGGATTTTTTGACCATGTTCATCTGTTCCTGTTAAGAACATTACATCATAGCCTGTTAATCTCTTAAATCTAGCTAATGCATCAGCAGCTACAGTAGTATATGTATTTCCTATATGAAGTTTTGTTGATGGATAATAAATTGGTGTAGTAATATAATATGTTTTTTTACAATCTGTACACATTATTTGTGTTCCTCCTTATTTTAAACAATGAGTAACAATTTAAAATTCCCCATTGCATTTTTAACATTTGAAATTAAATTATCTTTTTTATTATTTATAACAAAAAAGCCTCTATATAGGTATATTTAAACCTATATAGAGACGTATTATACGCGTTACCACTCTAGTTTTTACTTATTTCACAATAAATAACTCAATAGGTGACTATCATCACCTTGCAATGTAACGGTTGCTACCGTACTTCCCTAACCAAATAATCTTGGCTCAAAAAGTATGCTCTAAGACCATCTTCATAAAATTCGCAAACGCTAACTTTCAGCATATGTTAACTCTCTTTTAGAATGCTTTTTTTATTACTCTTCTTTTCATTGCATTTAATTTTTTTTACTATTCTATTATTGTAACTAATTTTGCTAATATAATCAATTATTATTTTAAAAAAATATTCATCTCCTTCACATGGTTATTTGTCCAAAATTATATAATCAACATACTTTATATATTGTAGGTAACAATCACCTTATTTTTAATTCAAATTCACTATTCAACCCAAGCTCCTGATGCATTTAATTTATAACCATCAATAACTGTGTTACTTAACATAGCTCCTGATTGATTGAAGCAATACCACTTCCCTAAAATTTGATACCATCCAATAGCCATAGTGCCATCAACCTTAAGGTAATACCAAACTCCAGCAAAGTTAACCCAGTTGCCAGTAATCTTAGTACCCGTTGCATCGTAGAAGTTCCAAGCTCCATCAGCTAATTTAGACCAACCAATAGAATAAGTTCCTGATTGTCTTGAAGTATTAGCAATAACAGCTGGAGGTTCTACTTTCTCTGAAGCATTAGTAATAGTTGAAGGTACTATTGAAACAACAGCAGCAATAACCACTAATAAAGATGTAATTTTATTTGCTCTTTTAAACATAATTTTTTTCATTCCTCCTAAAATTTTATAATTAATTATTAATCTCAAATTTACATGTAATTATTTTACATATTATACCATTTTCTTTCTATATTGTACCACTTATAGAAATGTTTTTAAACCCAACATTAATAAAATTAATGCTCAATTGATTCTTTTAATTTATCATATTAATCTTATTTATTCAGATATATTGTGAAAAACAGATAAATTTATGAAAATTTTTTAATAAATTATTGATACATATTCTACTGAGAATCCATAAACCTTCTAATCCTTTATGGCGTGTTTTACAAGATATTTACTACAAAATATAAGTATTGTGATATACTTATATTAATTAAAAAGTAGTTTTATTTTATAAAACTACTGGATAGGGGAGATAATATAATATGTTTCAAGCTTATGAAATAATGTTTGCTATAGGCGCTATTGGTATAATAATTTCATGTATTTTTCTACTAATAGCAGTAATAAAAAGTGCTAGAAAACTAAAAATAATATCAATTATATCAACAGCCATTTTTGTTATTATTTTTTCTATGGGGATATCTTTGGGATATTACTATTATGAGAATTCAAAGGATGTTATGAGCAAGGATAATGATAATCAATTAGAACCAAAAATAATAAGTGGACCTAGTGAAGATCCAATTGTTATAACAGAAAAAACTTTTTTTGATGATAACAATTATTATTATAGTGAATTTCAAATTAAGAATAATACAAATATTGAAATATCAAAAATTTCATTTCATATATTATTTACAGATAAATACATACAGCCAGGTAGTGTTTATGATCAGCATATATTCCTTCTTGATTCAGTAATTCCTCCAAATAAAACTGTTACAAAAGATTGTATTTGGAAAAAGAATTATATTAAACAAGAATTATTAAATAGCAATGCAAAATTAACTGAAATACAAAATATAGTTTGTTATGTAAATGTTAATAATGAACAAAAACGGCTGGAACTTAGTGACTTGAAATAAATAATAAATAAAAATAATTAAAAGAGGCTGTCGCAAAAGCAGCCTTTAATTATTCAACCGTGAATTAAGATGTAATTACTTCATAAATTCTTCAATCTCACTAATTTCTTTAATCATATTCTTTGTTAGAACTATGCAGCCATCTTTAGTAACTAAAACATCATCTTCAATTCTTATTCCAATGCTTTCTTCACTTATATATATTCCAGGCTCTACTGTAAATACCATTCCTTCTTTAAATTCAAATTCTCTTCCTTGCATTCCTAAATCATGCGTATCTAATCCTAAACTATGTCCTATACTGTGCCAATAGTATTTACTAACTTCTTCCTTTTCTTTTATAATACCTAATTTAATACATTCTTCAGCTATTAAATCTCTAGACCATGTATTAAGTTCCTTACAATCAACTCCTGGTTTTATTTTTTTAATAACCGCTTTATTTACTCTAAGAACTGCTTCATAAACTTCTTTTTGTCTATGTGTAAACTTACCATTAACAGGAAATACCCTTGTTATATCTGCATTATATAAGTTCCATTGGGCTCCTAAATCAAAAAGAATTAAGTCTCCATCTTTTAATTCACTATTATTTTCTACATAATGAAGTATAGTTGCATTCTTACCTGCCGCTGCTATTGTTGCAAAAGCGAAGTCCTTAACTCCTTTAATCTTACATTCAAAATCAAAATATGCTTCAAGTTCATATTCCTTCATTCCAACTTTTGCATTATTCATTAAAGATTTTACTCCATCAATTGTTATTTCTATAGCTTTTTGCATTTCTACTATTTCTTGTTCAGATTTAACCATTCTAAGTGGCGCAATCTTACTTGAAAGATTCTTAATTATAACTTGTGGATATTTATTTTTAATTTCATTTGCAAAAGTATTAGCTATAGAATCTGCTTCATCAATAGCTTCTCTATTTAAATCTAAATATAAATTTATTTCTTCTGAGCCATTAATCAATTTATTTATATAAAAATTGAAATCCTTCATGTATACTACATCTTCAATTCCAGATATCTCTTTTCCTTCACTGTCTCTTAAAGTCTTTCCATTCCACATTTCCTTATCTAAATCGAAATCCTTTAAAAATAACTTTTCATGTGCAATATCTTTAAATTTTGATAATACTACTATATGTTCTTCTTCTTGAACCCCTGTTAAATAATAAAAATTTCTATTTGGAGTAAATTGATATAGTTCATCCCCTGTTTTCTTACATGGCTTCCCTGCAAATAATATTACTATTGAATTGTCTTCTATTACATCCATAAATCTACTTCTATTTTTTATATACTCATCATTATTCATAACTCCAACCTCTTTCTTCCTACAATGTTTTCTTTAAATATAATACTCCAAAAATCTATACTAATAAAGGTACTTAATCATATAAGACAAATTCATACACTAAAGATACTCTTATACTTCGTCTTTTAATGTGCCTTAAATAAGAAAAATATTTACCATCAAAATAGCCATAATTATTGCTGTCATATCTGCAAAAATAGCTGCCCATAAAGTATGTCTTATTTTTTTGACCTTTATTGCACCAAAATAAACTGTGATTGTATAAAATATAGTTTCTGTACTTCCCATTACAACAGATGCTATAAGGCCAGTTCTAGTATCTGGTCCAAAACTTTTTATTATATCTGTAAACATTCCTATTGCTCCACTTCCTGATAAAGGCTTTATGATTAATAATGGTATAAGATCCTTAGGCAATCCTATAAAATTTCCAAGTGGTGCTATGAAATTATTTAGTAAATTCATTAAATTTGCTTCTTTGAATATTTGCACTGCAATTATCATAGCTAAAAGATACGGAAATATTCTCAAAGTTACTTTTAATCCCTCTTTAGCACCTTCTATAAACCATTCATACACTTTTCTTCCTTTAAACATGCCATAAGTTATAATAAGTAAAAATATTATTGGTATTATGCTCTTACTTAAATAATTTAACATAGTAATATTATTCCCCCTGTAAAGTTAAGTATTAAATGATGCTGTTCCAAAAATAGTTGTGTCAATGTTATTATTCTAACTCTAAAAATATCTTTGCAATATTTTACAACATATTACTCCAACTACTGCTGCTGCAGCTGTAGATATTAATGTTGGCAATATTATTATTCCTGGATTTGCTGAATTGCAAGCAGCTCTTATAGAAATTATTGTAGATGGCACTAATTGAATGCATGTTGCATTTAAAACCAAAAAGAGTGCCATATCATTAGATGCCGTTTCTGAATCCTTATTAAGCCTATCCATCTCTTCCATAGCTTTAATGCCAAAAGGTGTTGCTGCATTGGATAAGCCCATCATATTAGCAGTAAGATTCATAACTATAGCACCTAAAGCTTTTTCATCTTTAGCCGCCTCTTTAAATATACGCTTAAGGATAGGC
This sequence comes from Clostridium gelidum, assembly GCF_019977655.1. NCBI lineage: Bacteria > Bacillati > Bacillota > Clostridia > Eubacteriales > Clostridiaceae > Clostridium > Clostridium gelidum. The sequence continues at coordinate 66,719 of NZ_AP024849.1, read as the reverse complement.
TTTAATAATTTAGATATTTTTTCTGTAAGTCCACTATTTTCTGCTACCTTCATAACCCCACACCAAAAACACATTATCCCTGTAAGTTCAATTGCAAAAGTAACAGTATTACCACAAGAGTTAATTATTGCTTTAGAGATAGCGTCCCCATTTCCACTTAATAATCCAACTAAAATCCCACAAAATATTAAAAAAAACCAAATATAATTTATCATATTCTCCCCCATAGTATAATTGTTCTTTACATTTATATTCCTTGCACTTATTTTTTAGTAGTGATAGGATATAATTGCTAATCATAATTAAATTTTAAAAGGAGAACTTTTTATGGACGATTTAAATTTAAAAATAGCTCAACAAGATGTAGAAGAAGCTTTAAAAGCTGTGGAAGATATGGAGCGATTCATCAATGATAATGAACCTTCAAGAGAACAGTTAAAAGAAAAGTTTATCTGCTTATCTAGTAGAGTTCAAAATTTAGAAAATATTTTAAAAAGCGAAGGAATTATTTAAGCTACATAAACCATAAAAGAGCACAGTAAATGCAAATCACATTTACTGTGCTCTTTATATTAAGGAAACCCGACTCGCATTCGCTCGCTGGGTAAGCGATTCACACCAAATCATAGATTTGGGTTCTCTGCTTAAATTGTACTTTCTCTTTCAATCAATTGATGTTCTAAAACATAATGTGGTTCTTCTAATTCCTTTTTATTTAAAAGTTTAATAAGCATTCTCATAGCAACTGAACCCATGTCATAAGTTGGTTGAGATACTGTTGTAATCTTAGGATAGAATATTGATGCTGCAAAATTATCATTAAATCCTATAACGCTTACATCTTCTGGGATTTTAAGTCCATTGTCTCTTAAAGCATTTATCGCTCCCATTGCAATATCATCAGATGCGCATACAACGCCCTTAAATTTTTTATTTTGTTTTATGAATTTTTGTACGCCTTCGTATCCACTCTTTACTTTTATTGAGTCAAAATATACTAATTCGGTATCTATTGGAATTCCTGCTTCTCTCATAGCATTTTCATATCCAACATATCTGTCTCCCCAAGCATTCTTGTTATCTTTTTCAGTTCCTATAAATGCAATTTCTTTTATTCCCTTTTCTATTAATAATTTTGTACTGTCGTAACAAGCTTTAACATTATCAATAGTTACACTTGGTAGTAATCCGTCTTTATCTTTTGTTTCAACTAATATAGTTTTTAAATTTAATTCATTGATTAGTTCTAAAATCTCTTGATTTAGAGAACTACTCATGTAAATTACACCATCAACCATTTTTTCACTAAGTACTCTTAAATATTCTTTTTCCTTCTCTATATCAAGGTCTGAATTACACAATATTATATTGTAATCGTATATATTCGAAACATCTTCAGCACCTCTCACAATTTCTGGATAAAATTGATTTGATATATCTGGAAGTAAAATTCCTATTGTCTTTGTTCTTTGAGTTTTTAAACTTCTTGCCACTATGTTTGGTCTGTACGAAAGTTTCTTTATTGCTTCTAAAACTTTTTTCTTAGTATCTTCATTTACTACATCGATATCATTTAAAACTCTAGAAACAGTTGCAATTGATACTCCAGCTTCTTTTGCAACATCCTTAATAGAAGTAGCCATTATTATTCCTCCTTTGAATTATTCTAGATAATTTCATTATACTAATATATTACATTATAAATCAACAATACTGTAAATAATTTATTATTTTATTATCAGTTTTGTCAAAACTCATAGTTTTTACACTTTAATTTATACTTTTATTCAATTATATAAAATATTATCTATAAATATATAAGCTTTTAATTATTAACATAGCATTTAGTATATGAATTTGAATGACTAGGAATTTTAAGATAATCTTTTAATTCCTAGTCATTATTTATTTCTACTTTACATTGTGACCCTTGAGGTCATAACTTCAACAGTCATATTTAATGCTTCACTATTTATAACTATTTCTGTATAATCAGCTTCAGCCTTATAAATAACTTCACAAGTTAAAGTTTCTTTCTTAATTGTTTCTTCAAACTTCTTAATAACATCTAATAACATATCATTATTTGCTACATAAAGTTTTATCTTATCTGAAACTTCGAATCCTTTATCTTTTCTCATGTTTTGAATCTTTGAAATAATTTCTCTTACATGACCTTCTTCTTGAAGTTCTGGTGTTATTGTTGTATCTAAAACAACTCCAAGTTCTCCTTCACCTGCAAATGCATATCCTTCTAAGCCTTGCATTGTAACTAAAAGATTCTCGCCATTAAGAACTATCTCTGTTCCATTAGCATCAATAGTTTCACTTCCACCATTTTTGATCTTTTGAGCCAATTCCATTTGATCTTTTTCAGAAATTGCTTTCTTTATTTGTGGAATTAACTTACCATATAGCTTTCCTATAACAGGTAAATTAGGTTTTATTTCAAAGTTCACATGTTTTGAAAGGTCAGCTCCAAGTTCAACCTTCTTAATATTTAACTCTTCTTTTAAGATATCTCCATAATATTCTGGAAGAGATTTTGTTGAAATAAGTATTTCTGAAAGTGGTTGCCTATTCTTAATATTAGCAGCATTTCTAGCACTTCTACCAAGCTTAACAAGTGTATAAGCTAAATCCATTTCCTTCTCTAAGTCTTTATTTATAGCTTCCTTCTTAACTTCTGGCCAAGCACATAAATGAATACTTTCTTCTGCATTTTTATCAAGATTTACAACTAAATTTTGATAAATTTCTTCTGTCATAAATGGTACAAATGGTGATGCAACCTTCACTAAATTTGTTAATACATTGTATAAAGTTACATAAGCACCTATTTTATCATCACTTAATTCTTGTGACCAATATCTTGATCTATTTCTTCTTACATACCAATTTGATAATTCATCTGTAAAATCTTCAATAGCTAACGCTGCTTGAGTGATTTTATAAGTATTTAAATTATCATCAACAGTTTCAATTAATGTATTTAACTTAGATATAATCCATTTATCCATTATATTATCTGAAACAAAATCTCCATATTTTGTTGGATCAAAATTATCTATTTCAGCATATAAAACATAGAATGAATATACATTCCATAATGTTCCTAAGAACTTTCTTTGAGCTTCTCCAACATCATCAACCGAGAATCTTGTTGGAAGCCATGGTGCACTTGCAGTGTAGAAATGCCATCTTGTAGCATCTGCTCCTTGACTATTTAATACTTCAAATGGATCTACAACATTTCCTTTATGCTTAGACATCTTAATTCCTTTTTTATCTAAAACGTGACCTAATACAATACAGTTTTCAAATGAATTTGTATCAAATATACATGTTGAAATAGCAAGTAATGTATAGAACCATCCTCTTGTTTGGTCAACAGCTTCTGATATAAATTGGGCTGGGAAATTTGCTTCAAAAGTTTCTTTATTCTCAAATGGATAATGCCATTGTGCAAAAGGCATTGACCCTGAATCAAACCAACAGTCAATAACTTCATGAGTTCTAGTCATTTCTTTTCCACAGTGTGGACATGTTAATTTAATTGCATCTACATAAGGTTTGTGCAATTCTATTCCCTTACATTCTGTAGTTGCTTTTGCTTCTAATTCTTCTCTACTACCTATACATTCTCTATGACCACATTCACATTCCCATATTGGAAGTGGTGTTCCCCAGTATCTATCTCTTGAAATACACCAATCAATTACATTTTCAATGAACTTACCAAATCTTCCTGTTCTAGTATTATCAGGATACCAATTTATTTTATTATTATTTTCAATTAATTTATCTCTCATTTGTGTCATTGCAACAAACCAACTATCTTTGGGATAGTATAAAAGTGGTGTATCACATCTCCAACAATGTGGGTATGAGTGCGTATGTTTGTGTGCACTAAATAATTGATTATTGTCTTCTAAATATTTAACAATACTTTCATCACATTTTTTAACAAACTTTCCTGCCCATGGTGTAACTTCTTCTACAAAGTTACCATTTGTATCTACTAAGTTTACAAATGCAATTCCATTTTTCTTAGCAACAACGCTATCATCTTCACCATAAGCTGGTGCAATATGTACTATACCAGTACCATCTGAAAGTGTTACATAATCTCCATGAATTACTACAAATGCTTTACCTTCAACTTTAGCAAAAGGCATTAATTGTTCGTATTCCATACCCAATAAGTCTTCACCTTTAAATTCTTTAACTATTTCATGTTCTCTTTCGCCTAAAACTTTTTCTACTAAATCCTTAGCTAAGATATAAATTTCACCTTCTACTTTTACTTCACAGTATGTATATGATTTATTAATACACAATGCTAAGTTAGATGGTAAAGTCCAAGGAGTTGTTGTCCAAGCTAATATGTACTTGTTTTCTTCTCCCTTAACCTTAAATTTAGCTGTAGCAGTTAAATCTTTAACATCCTTATATCCTTGAGCTACTTCGTGAGATGAAAGGGCAGTTCCACACCTTGGGCAATAAGGCATTACTTTATGACCCTTATATAATAATTTCTTATCCCACATTTGTTTTAAAGCCCACCATTCAGACTCAATATAATTATCATGGTAAGTTACATATGGATCATCCATATCAACCCAATAACCTATTTGCTCAGACATTTTTTTCCATAAGCTTACATATGAAAACACACTATCTTTGCATTCCTTAACAAATTTCTCTATACCAAGCTCTTCAATTTGCTCTTTTCCTGATATTCCAAGCTTCTTTTCTATTTCTAATTCTACTGGAAGTCCATGTGTATCCCATCCAGCTTTTCTTATAACCTTATATCCCTTCATAACTTTATATCTTGGGATTATATCTTTCATAACTCTTGTTAATATGTGTCCAACATGAGGCTTTCCATTTGCTGTTGGAGGACCATCATAGAAAGTAAAATACTCTCCGTCTTGATTTGAATCAAAACTCTTCTTTATAATATCTTTTTCTGTCCAAAGTTTTGCAATGTCTTGTTCCATATTTACAGTGCCTTTTGACGAATCTACTTTATTGTACATTAAATTTTTCCCCTTTCATGCTGAGTAAACTATATATTTTTTTCTTTAAAATTGTTTTCTTTATTATATCCTTTTATGAACGTAAAAAAACTTCATCCTACAGGACGAAGTTAAACTCGCAAACCACCTATGGTTAAACATTTAAATTAAAAATCAAATGCTCTATTTCAAGTACATGCATACTCTACCCTTTAACGCAGGCTGTTACGTGATAACTTATTTAGCAAATTATTGCTTTTCAGTCCCCAACTCCTAGGTGATTTTCTCTAAGACTTAATATAGCTTTTCACCAAACAGCTACTCTCTAAAAATAACATCTAAGATACTTTTCCTAATCATAGTCTTTCATTCTAAATAATTATATATTAATGATTTTTAAATGTCAATTAATAGTGAACTATTGATGGGATATTGTTTCCTATTTTAACTTAGTATAAGCTACAATTTAATATAATTCAACTAGGCTCTGTATACTTATGCTTCAGTGATCTGTTTTAGAATTATTATTGTAAATATGTATTTATATTTTTTACTTTAAACCCATATTTTTCACATTTGAACATAACATGTATTAATGTTATAATTTTATTCTTAATTTAATTATTAACATAAAATAAAAAATAGGGGGAATATTTTAATGGAAACTTCAAATTATCCAGAAAATAACTATTCAAATGGAGTTATCCCTAATGAAATTAAAAAATGGAATTGGGGAGCATTCATGTATAACATCATATGGGGAATAGGAAATAAAAGTTATCTTCCTTTACTATGTCTTGTTCCAATACTTAATATTGTTTGGATATTTGTCTGTGGTGTCAAGGGAAATGAGTGGGCTTGGCAAAATGGAAATTATTCTAATCCAAGAGAATTTTTCTTAGTTCAAGATACTTGGAATAGAGCAGGATTTGTTGCATTTATAATCACACTTATATTTATTGTTATTTATGTTCTCTTTTTTGCTGTAATAATCTCAGCTATAGTAGGTGGCCATAAATATAGATATTAAGAAATCACTATTCATTAACATCTGATATTCTTAATTAGGACTATTTAAAAATAAACTTAATAACAAGCCAAGGAAAATACTTCTTATTTGTTCTTAGGTTTATTACTGTTTTTATTTTATTATTTTAGGAATCATTAATATAAATTCAGAACCAGTTCCATATTCTGAATTTACTTTTAGTTTAATCCTAAAATTCTTTGACATGGATTTTAATAAGCTAAGACCAATCCCAGTTCCACTAATATTTTGTCCTCTTACTGCGTCACTTCTATAAAATCTATCAAATATACGCTTTTGTTCCTCTTCTTTAATTCCTATTCCATTATCTTTGACTGTTATTTTAATATGTTTATTCATATCTTCAATAATTAAATCTACTTCTCCATTTTCATTAGTATATTTAAATGCATTTTCAATTAATATTACAATTGCCCTTTTTATCTTGTCATAATCCCATTGGACAAATATTTCTTCCTTTGGTTTTACAACATTAAAATTCCGTTCTTTAATTTCTGCTAAATCTGTATAAAATTCACCTATATCATTAATAAAATCATCTAACTTGAAGTTTGTTATATTAACGGCTAAATCTAAATCTTCTTTAGACAATAACAATAAATTACTAGTTAACCTTTCCAATCCCCTTACTTCACTCATCATTTTTGAAATATGTTCAAAATGATCATCTATGGTATCACCCCATGAATGAGCTAATAATTCTAACTTTCCTTTTATTACAGCTAATGGAGTTCTCATTTCATGAGATGCATCTTGAACAAAGTAAATTTGTTTTTCATAAGCTTCTCTAATTGGTTTTATTACTCTAGATGCAAGATACGTAGAAAGAATTATAGCAACTATAATCAATATAACTAAGCTCTTTATAATTGAAGCTCTTAATCTATTTAGTGAACTTACTTCAGAATCAATATTGGCAATGACTTGTATTTTGTAATCTCCATTATTAATTATAGTCTCTCTAAAGCTATATCCATTACTTGTTAATGTAACTATCTCACCTTCTGCACTTGTTGGAAGTACCGGCAAGTCATCTTCACTAAAATAATAATTTTTACTCATAACTTCAAATTTATTATTGTTATATATAATAACAATTAAGTTCGGTGGAATACGCTTAGTCTTTCCATTTTGTTTACCTCCAAAATTTTCATGTCGAGTTTCTTTTTGATTTTCGATTTTATTTTGTGACTGAATTTTTGATTCACCTTCTGGTTTATTTTCATGTGGAATAAAGTTAGCTTCATCAAAACTTAATTCAGAATTAAGAGTAAAAGGTTGTTCAATTAAAATCTTTTGTTGTTCTAAAAGCTGACGATCTACATTATCTAATACCTTAGAAGAGTATAGTGCATTCGTTATTATTGCAAATACAATGAGACATACAAATACTACACTCGTACTTATGGCTATGATATTCTTCTTTGTAGCCATAAATATATCTTTCTTCATATCCTAATCCTCTATACTTTCATCTAATAAATATCCCATTCCTCGCTTAGTTATAAGATATTTACCATATCCAAATGCACCTAGCTGCTTCCTTAATCTACTTATATACACTTCAATTATTTCAGTTGCCGCATCACTATTATATCCACATATATTATCAAATATCTGTTCTTTAAATAACAATACACCTTTATTTATAATCATGTATTCAAGAAGTTTATATAATTTCTCGTTTAATTCTAACTCATTCTCATTTATGTAAACGCGTCTTGTTTTCATGTCAATTTGCATACTTTTAAATTCAAGAATATTAGGCTTCTTAACTTTCCCCATACTTTTTAAAATAGAATTAATACGAGCCTTTAATTCTTCCATGAAAAATGGTTTAGTTAAGTAATCATTGGCACCCAAATTGAAAGCTTTAAGCTTATCTCCAAGTTCTTCTTTTGCTGTTAATATAATTACACCTGTATTTAAACAATTTTTAGACATATGCTTCAAAACATCCATTCCACTTACTTCTGGCAACATAAGATCTAATATTGCAACATCATAAGTATAAACATCTAAATATTGAATAGCATCTCCTCCATTATAAACTGCCTCAATTTCTACTTCACCTTTAAAATATTCAACTATATTTTGACTTATCTCGATATTATCTTCAACAAGTAACACTTTTATCATTATTTCCACTCCCAATGTAATAATTATAAAATCCTTAGTAAATTCCCATAAGCACTTTTATAATTATTGCTTAAATTTATTCTAATTATATAATAGTTTTCTTAATGATTGCTTAATTTTACTTATATTTCTTACTATACTGAAATCACTTTTAAATCAACTATTTTTGAATCAGTAGCTTAATGATAATTTTCTATAAAATAACAAAGTTACTTATTATAATATGCTTTTTAATTTAAACTATAAAATGTATAATTTAAGGTGAAGGGTTCATTCTTTCAAATTTGAAAATATATTTTAGGAGAATTGATATGGATAATAATTTAAATGAAGCTATTTTAGATAAATTAACAAAAACATGTACTTGTAAACTAATTACTAGAGCTAAAATTAAAGAAGCTATTAAAAATGGTGCCTCTACTATAGAAGAAGTTCAAAAGGCCACTGGTGCTGGTAGTGGTCCTTGCAAAGGGAAAAATTGTTCTCCACGGATAAACGATTTATTAAGGCAATCTCAAGAATAACTTTATTAGTCTAAAATCTAAAGATATTGTGCTATTAAAAGTTCTTGATTGTTCTTCGCACTTTGTTTATATGTGTAAAAGTTCTTAATTGTGCTATCGCACTTTTTTTATCTGTGCATATTCTTCACCATATATATGGTGAAGAATAAATATGGTGCACCATATTTATGGTGTACCATATTAGAATATATCCCTTTTAATTTATATATCTTCTTATCTTGTTATCTTCTTATCTTTATATTCTGGCACTATATCTGTAATGCTCTTTTTTATGCAATATTCAATATCCTCATCTAATTCTAGAGATTTCATAACTGAATAATGTGTAGCTTCTTTTACGTAGCTTATGATATCGGTATTTCCTTCATATATAATATTCGCTGTCTTTGCTATATCTGTAAGTTCTAAATCTTTATCAGCCTTCAACATTTCATTAATTATATATCCACTACAAATATAATCATCCATGGAAAAATTACCATTTGTTCCTGCATTAATAATAACTACATCTTCATTAATATTAATTAATTCTTTAGCTACTGCTTTTGCATTTATCATAGCTGCTATTAATACTCTTTTAGCAGAAGTTGATTTTGTAAGAGTTCTGGTCCCATTTGTAGTCGTCATTAATACCGTCTTATTTTTTATTACCGATTCTGTATACTCTAATGGTGAATTAGATAAATCAAAGCCGTCTATCTTAACAGCTCTTCTTTCTCCACCTAGTATGTAATCTTCTCTATTAAGTTCCTTAGCATGTTCTAATGTTTCTTCAATTGTTAAATAAGGAATAACTTCTTTGCACCCATTACTTAGTGCTGTGACTATTACAGAAGTTGCTCTAAACATATCAATTACAACTGCTATCTTATTTTCAATTTTACTTTCAGTTATATCATCAGCTGATATTATAATATCTACTTTCATTTCCACTCTCCCCTTCTATCTTCACTTAAAGTTTTTTCCCTGCCACAAATCATTGTCTTCTAACGCTTTATCTATGGAATTTAAGACTTCCCATTTTTTCAAACTCCACATAGGTCCAATTAAAAGTTCTCTTGGTGCATCTCCTGTTAATCTATGTACTACCATTTCCTTAGGAATCATTGCTATGCCTTTTGTTATTAACTCTATGTAATCTTCCTGTGATAAGAATTCAAGTTCACCTTTTTCATATACTTTTACCATTGGCGTTTGCTTCATTAAATGCAATAAATGAAACTTAATTCCTTTAGCACCGGATTGAGCAATATACTCTATGGTTTTTAGCATATCCTCCTTGGTTTCACCTGGTAATCCCAGAATATCATGTACTACTACGTCAATATTTCTTTCTTTCAATTTTTTCATCGCATCTTCGAAAACTTCTAATTTATATCCTCTATTTATTCTCTTAGCAGTTTCATCATTTGAAGTTTGAAGCCCAAGTTCTATCCAAAGATATACTTTATTATTTATCTCTTCTAGTAAATCCAATACCTCATCCCCTAAGCAATCTGGTCTTGTTGCTATTGCAATTGCTACAACATCCTCTTGGTTTAAAGCATCTTCATACTTTCTCCTTAATTCTTCAACTGGTGCATATGTATTAGTATAAGCTTGAAAATAGGCAATATACTTTCCGCTTTTCCACTTATGTGCCATCATTTCTTTTATATGATTAAATTGCTTTGTAATAGACAATTCTCTATCTCCAGCATAATCTCCTGAACCGCTTTCACTACAGAAAAGACAACCTCCACTACTTATTTTCCCATCCCTATTAGGACATGAAAATCCTCCATCTAAAGATATTTTAAATACCTTTTCTCCAAATTTATCTCTTAAAAAATAGTTTAAACTATGATATCTCTTTCCATTCCAAAAATTATTCATACTTCCTCCTGATTTTCACATGATCACTAAATTCAAAATTCTCTATAAAATTTATTAACAAATTTTAAAAATCCCAAATTAATTTTTCTTTCTTCATTGTACATTTAAAATTATTAAATGTACATTAATCGTATTAAAGAAATTTATATATCAAATAAACTAGCATAATCACTTATTGTTTTTTTAATGTGTTTTAGATTACTTATTTAAATATTGTAAATTTAAAGAATAAATCAAAGGTAAACCTTATATATTAATACAAGGAACATTCTTCGAGGAGGATAAATATTGAAAAAAGAATTACTCAAGGTATTTCAAGTTGCCACAGTGTTTATTGGTACAATTGTTGGTGCTGGACTTGCCTCAGGAAAAGAAATTACAGAATTTTTCACCATGTATGGATCAAGTAGTTTTTTAGGTATTATAGCTTGTGGTATTTTCTATATTGTAATGGGCTCTATAATCTCAAATATCAGTATTTATTATAATCTAAGTTCATATAGTGATGTTATAAATATAATAAGTCCTAACATACTCGGAAAATTTACTGGTTTTATAACTACCTTTTTTCTTATTTCCAGTGCTTCTATAATACTTGCTGGAAGTGGAGCCTTAATTCATCAATTTTTTGGGATACCCAAAATACTTGGCTCATTAATAATGATTTCAATTGCAGTCTTTTTTCTACTTCGTGATACTGAAGGTTTGATTGAAGTTAATTCTTTTATTGTTCCAGGATTGATTGTAACCCTTACATTAATTACAGCTTTATACTTTTCATTTTGCAAAGATACAATTTCACTTAGCAATATATCTAGTTTTCCACCTCAAAAATCAGGACTTGCTATTTCAACAATATTATATGCAGGATATAACACCCTTTCAGCCTCCGGAGTTTTGGTTCCACTTAGTACTCAAATGAAAAAAACTAAAACCATGATTATTGGAGTAATAACAGGTGCAATTGGACTCACTATACTTTGCTTAATGATAAATTTATTATTAACCGTTAATCAACCTTATATATATAACTATGAAATTCCACTGCTTTTTGTAGCAAATAGGTTTGGTAATATTATTCAAGCTTTGTTACTTGTAATTATCTGGTTAGAAATGTTTTCTACTGAGGTTTCAGATATATATTCAATAAGTAAAACCTTAGAACAATCCTTTAATATTAAATTTAAAAAAGCTATATTCGTAGTTTTAGGTATCGCTCTTTTAATTTCTCAATTTGGATTTGGAAATCTCATAACTAAGCTATACCCTATGTTTGGATTATTAAGTTTAATTTTCATATCTCAATGTATAATATTTTTCTTTAAACATAAAAAAGATTTTTCTAAAACATCTGAAAAGTAAATATGGTATACTTTTTGTAAAAATGTTTTAATAATTATCGTAAGGATTGATATATATGAATTATTTAGATATGTTAGATGAATGTACTCTTTGTCATAGAAATTGCAAAGTTAACAGAAATGATAATCAAATTGGATTTTGTAAAGCTTCAAATAAAGTCAAAATTGCTAGAGCTGCATTACATTTTGGCGAAGAACCTCCTATTTCTCAAAGTAATGGATCTGGTACTGTATTTTTTTCTCATTGTAATTTCAAATGTGTATTTTGTCAAAATCATGATATAAGCCAAGGAATTGAAAAAAATATTTCTTCTGCTCCGAGCAATATAAATATTCAGATTTCAACAACTGAAACATCTATTTCTGGGATGGAAGTATCTATTGAAAGACTTTCTGAAATATTTCTGGAGCTTCAAGAAAAAGGAGCTAATAATATTAATTTAGTTACTCCAACCCATTATGTTCCTCAAATAATAGAAGCACTAAAAATTGCAAAGAAAAATAAATTAACAATACCTATTCTTTATAACACAAATAGCTATGATTCTATTGAAACGATAAAATCACTAAATGGATATATTGATGTTTACTTGCCAGATTTTAAATACTTTAATGATAAATATGCAATTAAATACTCTAGTGCAAATGATTATGCTTCTAATACCATAAAAGTAATTGATGAGATGATAAGTCAAGTTGGAGAACCAAAATTTGATTCAAAAGGTAATATTCTTAAAGGTGTTATTGTAAGGCACTTAATGCTTCCAGGGCTTCTTTTCGATTCAAAAAAAGTAATTGACCTTATTTACAATAGGTATGGTGATAAAATTTATATAAGTTTAATGAATCAATATGTACCTATGTTTAAGGCTTGCGATTACCCTGAAATAAATAAACCCCTTAATCCAAAACACTATGATAGCTTAATTAATTATGCAGTAGAACTTGGAGTTACAAATGGATTTATTCAAGATGAGGGTACTAATAATTCTGATTTTATTCCTTCCTTTAATTTAGAAGGTGTAAGCAAATAAACTATGATTCTATGCTTGTACTTCTTAGATTAGAAATAAGAATCATTTATTTAATCACGAATGTTTGATTTCAAATTATTTATTTTCCGATTATTATAAATTTCAACTAATTATATTTCAATATTTTTGTGACTTTTTTAATTTCCTCATTTAACATTTAAGTGATTATACACAAAATAAAACCAGGGCTTATTCTTAAACCCTGGATTCATTTTGAAATAAGTGTACCTATGGGGATTTAAAAGTTATTTTTGGAGTAATCTCCAATAATCATCTTTAAAATCATTTCCCATTACAATCACCTCTTTCAAGTATTATTATGTGCAGTATTAAATTAAATATACCAGTTTCATTTGTGTATTTTAATAGTAAAATTTAGGAATTTCTCTTTTATTATCTAAACTTGATAGAACTGGTGGAATAAATTCATTTCCCCTCCAAAGTCTACTTGATTCAGTAGTGGTAAGCTCTCCTATTTTAGTTACCCCAACGTAAACATCTGATATTTTATACCATGTTGCATAATCAACTATGCCAGTCTGTGGCAATGTAAATATTCCTTGGAATACTTTTACTGCCTCTGCAGTCTTCGGTGTAAATTGTCCGTCTTCAGCAACTTTAGGAATTAAAGGATAATTTCTAGCTATTCTATTAAGTTGATTTTGAATTGTTTTTACAGACTCACCAGATGATCCAATAGTTAACTCATTCCCTGGATAAGACTGAGGACTTCCAGCAACCTTTTCAGCTGTAACTAATTCAATATCATTTCCATAATAATATTTCAATATCTCATATGGAACCTTACCTTGTGTACTCAAATATTGACTACCCCACTGACTTAACCATTGTGGACATGTAACGCTCTTTCCATCACAATATTGTGAGAAAAGTGGTTGTTTCTTTCCAATTCTCCTTATATAAGTAGAAAAAATCTCATCTACAATTACACTTATGCTATCATAAATATTTCTTCCATAATTAAATGCTTGATCATAAGCTGTTGAATTTGTAAGATCAAAATTTTTACCTTTACCTCTATACCACTCAGTATAAATTCTATTTAACGTAAAAGATACCATACAAAAAATATTTGCTCTTATAGCTGATTCAGTCCAAGTTGAATATATTTCACATGAAGCGACGTTTTTGATGTAATCTTTAAATGGTACTTTATAATTTGGTGCTGCTGGATCATTTGGACTTCCTTGATGAACAATAATGTATTCCGGAACTATAGGTTGTGGTAATACAACCCCTGAGGTTGGTGGTGGCAATGGTTTATCAACCTCTTCTGGTATCTTTGGTGGAAAATTCCCATTTAAAGTATTAGGCTGTATATCTATTACTTCCTGTCTCATATGTCCTCGTCCTAAATTGCTTTCTAAATTACATATTTGAAAAGCAACTTGTGTAGAGAATACTTGACACCCCTTTATTATTATTGGATTAAATCCGCTTCTCTCTACAGTTATATCATATAAGCTATAAGGGAGCTTAGTATTATTTTCATTTAAGGAATATTCTACTGGAGGAGCTTGTAATTCTATTTCTTGTGTTAATCCAACATTATTTGTAACTAAATCAATAGTTTTTAAGTTTTCAGTTCCTGTTGATCCTTTTACAGTTATCTTAGCATTATCAATTGGAATATAATCATTACCTCTAAAGCATTGAACTTTCAATCTACCTATATCAGACCCATTACTCATATTATCCATAATCTTCCCTTTGATATTTTTCCTCAAAATATTATATTTATAAAATGCTTTATTTGTTACTGATGTATCTTTCGAATTTATATTTTTTCTAGTTAAAATAGCACTTAAATCGTCTTTGATTAGATTCAAACTATCCAGAGCACAAACTTCTCCATATCCCCATAATGGATTTGGATATATTACATCTATACGCCTTCTTTTTGCCCCCCTTATTAAGTAGTATTTTAATCTTTGTCCAAACAAATATGGATCATTTCCTTTAACTATTCCCCATTGCATGATTAGCGCACATATTCCAGATACTTGAGGTGTAGCCATAGATGTTCCGGTCTTACTATCATAACTTCCATTTGGAACTGGACCCATTATATTTTCTCCTGGTGCCACTAAATCAGGTCTTACTAAACTTCCTTGATTTTGTGCACCTCTTCCACTAAATGATGAAAGATTATTAGTTCTATAGTTATAGCTTCCCACTGCAATTATATTATCTACTGTTGCAGGAATTCCTAAAGTATTAAATTGAATTGGCTCTAAAAATTTGGTTTTAGGATTAAGACCTTCTAATACCGGAAGCCATATAGAGTATTCTCCCAAGTACTCGTTTGATACATTTATCTCTAAAGTCCATACGCCCTCAAGAAGATACTCGGATCTAGCAGATAAAATTATTTTAATTTCACTATTTAATTCAAATGGCTTAGGTCCTGCTGCATATATATCATATCTATCACTACCTATAGCACCTTGAAGATATCCTTGTTGTATAGTAATATCTCCACTGCTTCGTCCTGTTGGGTTTATTATATTAATTGATATATTAGGTAAAATTGATTTATATAAATTCATGACAACTGATTTTTCATCACTTGCTATGTTAAAAATTTGTCTTTGTGTTTTATTTAATTGCCCTCCAACATGATGTCCCGCATCTCCCTCATTCCCGGCAGCAATAACAATAACTACTCTCTCTAAATTAGCTATTGTTCTAATATATTGTTCCAATAGGCTACTTCCATTATGTGCTCCATCATTTGTACTTAAGCTAATACTAATAACTAAAGGCATATTGAGTTCTTTGCTCTTATCTATTAAGAATTTAATTCCTTGCATTATTTGAGAGCTTAAAATTGCTACACCTCTTGCTGCTTTTACCATTGCTATAGAAGCATTTGGTGCAGCCCCTTTATACATTTGATTTATATTTCCTCCAGCACATGCAATTCCTGCAACATGAGTCCCATGCCCTGTATTATCAATGGATGGGACTATTGAAAATGAATTAGTAGACTTTATTGCTTCATTTATCATTTGTTTATTATAAATATCTCCCCCAGTACTTAAATCATAAATATATTCTATCCTTGTGCTTCCATCCGTATTCATAAATGCTGGGTGTGTATAATCTATTCCTGAATCTACAAATCCAATTAGCACACCTTCACCTGAAACATCAAAATTAGGAGTTAATTCAAGTATACAAGATACTCTGTTACTTTCTTGATCTTGCTCATATAAGTTTTTAGGCAGTTCTATATATTGAATTGTGTTACTTACTGACAGTTCTTCTAGTTTATTTATAGGTATTTCAACAATTCCAAAGTTAAATCCTAAGTCTTGAAACTTTCCGCCTAAACTTTCAACAAATGTCTTTGTTTGCTCTGGACTATCCCTATATAAAATAACAAGTTCTATATTATTACTTTGATTTTCTAAATTAAATTTATAACCTAATTTATCTAATAATGCTGCTGGTACATTAGTTAATAACCCTATTGATGCATCCACTTTTGATGATACTTGTCGTTCTAAACTTCTAATAATAACCACGCCCCAAATAAGTATATAGATATCCTATGCAACTAAGTATTTATATGTAACAAAAATAGAGATTAATTGGAATCCAATCAACCTCTATTTCTTTATTTATAACTCTATTTAATCTATTAAATCAACTTCTTATAGTTCTTTATCTGATGTCTAGCCGCTGTAACACTCCCACTTCTATAAGTGGGAGATAACAGCGGCACGACCCTAGAGATAAGTTCAACTAAGATTCAGATGGGGATCAACCCCCACCTGAATCAAGTTTCACTTGATACTATAGTGTAATTTCAATTCTTTCTAATTTCGCAATTACATCTATTTCTTTTAATTCCATAGTTTCAGTAATTAGATTTCCTTCATTACCAACTAAAAGTATTTTTGAATTTCCCAAAACTTTTATTTGTCTTATCTTTCTATTTCCTTTATAGTCAATTAGGAAAAATCCATTATTACTCACTTCTTTTATACTATGTGCAAAAGCGATATCACCTTTTAACATTCTGAAACCAGTCATTTCATTATCTTCTATTTCTAAATAAAATACCTTATCTTGTGGATAATTTTCTATTTTATTTGAATGAATCGGCATCTCTTTAGATCCCTTTTTATCAGATAACGAATAATTATATATTGGAACACTTCTGAGTACTGATGAGAACGCATCTGTCCAAACTTCTGAACTCTCCACATTTCTCTTTGGAAGTTCTTTTAAAGTCTTCCTTTCTTCCATTAGTGCCTCATCTGTAACAACCATACTTATATCATTCAAATCAGACTTCAGAACTTTAGATGCGTTATCTATGAAGGATTCAGGAGCAACTTTTCTTCCCATTTCAACTTCATTTAAGTATTTATCTGCTACACCTAACTTCTTAGCTAATGCTTTAACTGTCATGCCACTCTTTTCTCTAGCTTGTTTTATATTCTCTCCTACACGACTCACTTTACTTTCTCCCCTTTTGTTATGCTCAGTTATTTTTTTTCTGTGTCTCGAACCATTCTCTTTCTTCAACTAAATGTTCTAATAAGTATTTAAAGGTCCATTTATAATTTTGAGTTGTAGATACAGCCAATACTCCACCTTGAATAAAACCTCTAATATATCTAATAGTAACTTTTAATTGTTGTTCTTTAAATCCATTAAAAATAAGTGCCTTTTCATTTAATGGCAACTCATCATAAGAATTTTCATTGGTCTTTTCACATATTATATCTTCCAACTTCATTAATGCCGTATCATTATTTATTTCTATTACCTTAATGTTTTGGCTTTCAATTTTCTTAATTTCTTCTTGTTTTAATCCATATGCTAATATACACCTATCACTTATAGCCATTTGTGACACCTCTTTTCTCTTTACTTTATGTATAAATCTATAATTTAAATATACTTTTTGAAATGATTTTTAAGAAAACTATCTATCATAATTATATTTTTTAACTAAAATTTTATTCTTCAATTATTTCTGGCGCTTTAATTTCTTCACCTTGCATATCTACTGTAACACTCTTAATAACTTGATCTTCATAAGGTCTATCTGATCTATCAGTCTTTTGAGCAACAATTTTATCTGCTACTTCAATTCCTTCAATAACTTTACCAAATGATGCATATTGTCCATCTAAGTGTGGAGCATCTGCTACCATAAGAAAAAATTGACTTCCTGCTGAGTCTGGGTGCATAGATCTAGCCATTGATAATATTCCCTTTGAATGTTTTAATGTATTTTCAAATCCATTGTTTGTAAATTCTCCCTTTATGCCATATCCTGGACCACCCATACCATTACCATCCGGGCATCCCCCTTGAATCATAAATCCTGGAATAACTCTATGGAATATTAATCCATCATAAAAACCTCTATTAATTAAATCTACGAAATTACTCACTGTATTTGGTGCTATTTCAGGATATAATTCTGCCTTAATAACCCCACCATTTTCCATAGTCATTGTAATAATTGGATTCTTCATTTTTAAATTTCTCCTCTCGATATCAATCTTAAATAATATTATTATCTAAAATATAAATTTAAATTCATGCCTCATATAGATTTCTTCTAAGCTGTGAATTATATTTATATTTTTATATTAATTAGATTATAACAGAAATCTATAATTTTATTATCATTTATAGAATTATAAATTGTTATTTTCCCTTTTTCTTTTGAATCATTTAACAAGTCTTTTTCGATTAACTTTCTTTTCAATTCATGAGAGGTACCAAGCCCGCCATCAATAAGTGGTATGTCCTCTCCAATAACATTAGATAAAGCTTCCTTTATAAATGGATAATGTGTGCAACCCAAAACAATTGCTGCTATATTAGCATTTAGGTAAGGCTTGAACTTTTGCCTTAAATAATTTTCTAATTTTTCTCCATTTAATATGCCTTCTTCTATAAATTCTACAAGGCCTGCACAAGGTAATGATACTATACTTGATTCATTTTTATACTTATCCATTAGAAGCTTAAACTTTTTCTCTTTTAATGTCATAGGCGTTGCCATTATTATTATATTACCTTTTCTCTTTAACTTAACTGCTGGTTTTAAAGCGGGTTCTATACCGATTATAACAGTATTCTTATACTTATCTCTAATATCTTCAATTGCAGCACTAGTTGCTGTGTTGCAAGCTACTACAACTGCTTTAACATTCTTATTCAATAAGAAATCTACTGCATTCAAAGTAAGATTTTTAACATTATCTAGCTCCTTAGTTCCATAAGGAGCATTTTTTGAATCTCCAAAATATATAAAATTTTCATTTGGCATGATAGAAATAGCTTCTTTCATTACACTTAAGCCACCTACCCCTGAATCAAAAAATCCAATAGGACTATTTTTAATATTCAAAGTGTCTCACTCCATCTTTTTCTAAAATTAGGTATATGAAATAAAAAAAGTCATTCTAAATATACCTTATCTAATAAATATTTTATTACTTTATTTACAATAAATCTATATAGAAATTATTTTTAACTATACTATTAACATAAATTTTCGGTATAACTAATAATATACTACTTTATATACAATTTCTGTTAGTCATATCACATAAAATAGACTAAAATAGTTACTTATTATTTTTTTAAATATATTGATAGTATTAACTACTTATAAATGATAATTATACTAGTAAGAGTCTTTTTACAAAAATTAAAGATGCTTTCAATAATGAAGATTATGCTGATGCATCAAGACTATATCTTGAACTTGAAGATAAGATGATCCAACTTAGAACTTTATATTCCGTTTATAAAATGAACCTTTTAGATATTTAATATTATTATAAAAAATAGAGTATCTCAAGATAAACATTATTTTGAGATACTTTATTGCATATTATTTACTTTTAATGCTATTATCTTCACGTTTTTTATTATTATAGTATAATTTTACATATTAGTTATGATATAATTATTATTATTGTTTGAGGAGGTATATAATTATGAGATTAGTTCCTATTGAGTGTATTAGAGAAAATTCATTATTAGGTAAAAATATATATACTTCTGATGGACGATGCTTGCTTAGATCTGGCGTTGTTTTAACAGAGGCTATATTAGAAAAAATCAAGGATTTCAAAATATTTTCTCTTTATATAATTGATGAATATAGTTCTTATGAAATTGAAGATATTATAAAACCAGAATTAAGGCAAAAATCTATATCTATTATTAAAGAAACCTTTTGTGATATACAACGTATAGCCACTGTTCATAACTTCGAAAACCGTAGTATAAAGGATTATACAAAAAGAGAAAAAAGATACTTTAAGTCAATTAATAAAATAGCTGAAGAATTATTAGAAAATGTTTTATCCAATAAACATGTATTGTTGTCTTTAGTTGATATAAAAAGTATGGATACTTATACTTATTCTCATAGTGTGAATGTTGCTGTAATATCCATTGTACTTGGTATTAGTTTAAAACTTTCTAAGAGAAACTTATTTTATCTTTGTATTGGTGCACTAATCCACGATGTAGGAAAATCATTTATTCCAAATGAAATTCTTCAAAAACCCGACAGTTTAACTCAAGAAGAATTTGAAATAATTAAAGAACATCCCGTACATGGATATAAATTTTTAGGGGAGTTTTTAACTTTAAGTTCTCAAATTAAAGTAATTGTTCTACAACATCATGAGAGATTTGATGGATTAGGTTATCCTAATGGAATTTCAGGCAAACAAATTAGCTATCTAGCTCGGATTGTAAGTATAGCTGATGTTTATGATGCCCTTACTTCTGATCGCCCCTATAAAAGAGCTATGTGCCCCAATGATGTATTAGAATATTTAATGTCTAATGTTGGCACGCAATTTGATTATGATATTGTTAATGTATTTTGCAAGGTTGTTATTCCATTTCCCCAAGGAACACTTGTAAGTCTTAGCAATGGTGATGTTTGTGTAGTTGAACAAACACTTCCAAACTTCCCATTAAGGCCTATTGTAAAAATAGTTAAAAGTGAGCGTTTAAATGACATTGGCTCTAAAGTTAATTTAATAGATACTCTTTCAGTTGTAATTTCTAAAATACAATATGAAATATAAAATAAGTTACTAAATCTTGTTAGTGGCTTATTTTTTTGATATATGTATTGCAATGATCAATTCTTAATTAACTATGATAGTTTCAAAAAATTTATTTATGAATTGTAGATTATAAATTTTAATATGTATTTTTTAATTTATTACTTCTTTTTTATGTATAAATGGATTAAGATTTGCAAGTTCTTCTGCTTCTTCAAAACTTCTAGCTCTAAATACTAACGTCCAACCATTTTTATCATATTTCCCTGCACACATTATGTATTTTTCTTGTTTATCAATATATTTTTCCTGCCTATCTATTATCAAACTTCTAATATTATCAACATTCTTGCAGTTTAATTTTACATAAAAATTTCCTATTTCCTTCATATTACACATCTCCCTACCAAACGTATGTTCATTAATTACATTATACAGAACACATGTTTGCATGTCAACTAATATTAATTTACTCACTGCTAGTTTATATAAAATCAATTTATATGCATAAGGCAAATGGACTTTTTATTTATTTGATTGTGCCTAACCTTATATAAATACAAGGCTACTAAAAAATCTAGTAATTTTTCAGTAGCCTCGCAATCTCTATTCTATTTTGCTTTTATTAACTTTATAATGTTTTATTCTGCTGCCATATCAAATACTTCTAAATCCTTATTTTCATCAAGCTTTGCAAGTTCTACATCCGCAATCGCTCTTAATGTATCTAATGCAGTAATTACACCTACATTTCTCTCAACTGCAGCTCTTCTTATTAAGAATCCATCTCTCTTTGAATCATTTCCCTTAGTTGGGGTATTTATAACTAAATCTACTTCTCTATTTTTAACTATATCCAATATGTTTGGTTCTTCTTCATCAATTTTTCTAATTTCTTCTACTTCTATACCAGCATTTCTTAACAATTCAGCAGTTCCTGTAGTCGCTATAAACTTATATCCAACTGCTGCAAGATCTTTTGCTATAGGTAAGAATTCTTCCTTATCATGCTTGTTTATTGTTGCTAGTATCTTCCCTTTTTCTTTTGATGGATACATATTAGCTCCAACAAATCCCTTATAAAGAGCTTCTTTTAAGTTTCTTCCTATACCTAAAACTTCTCCTGTCGATCTCATTTCAGGTCCTAAGCATACTTCAACATTAGGCAATTTTTGAGTTGAAAATACTGGAACTTTAACTGAAACTAATTTAGGTTCTTTATATACATCTATTCCATATCCCAAGTCTTTTATTTTGGCTCCAAGCATTACTTGTGTAGCTAAATCTACTATTGGTACTCCACTTACCTTACTTATATAAGGTACTGTTCTTGATGCTCTTGGATTAACTTCAATTACATATAATTCTCCTTCGAATTCTATGAATTGAATATTTATCATTCCAGTGATTCCAATTGCTAAAGCTAACTTCTTAGTATAATCTAATACGTATGCTTTTATCTTGTCAGATAAATTTTGACTTGGATACATAGTAACACTATCTCCTGAATGAACTCCAGCTCTTTCTAAGTGTTCCATGATTCCTGGGATTAATACATTTTCCCCATCTGATATTGCATCAACTTCTATTTCTCTACCCATTAAGTATTTATCTATAAGAATTGGATTTTTACTATCTTTAGCAAATGCATTTTCAAGGTAGAATGTTAATTCTTCATCATCATGGGTTATTTCCATTCCTTGGCCACCAATTACGTATGAAGGTCTAACAAGCACTGGGAATTTTAATTTTTTAGCTTCTTCTAATCCATCTTTTAATGTCCATACGCCTTTACCCTTTGGTCTTGATATTCCTAATCTTTCTAATAATGCATCAAACTTTTCTCTATCTTCAGCCAAATCTATTTGATCTGCTGTAGTTCCAAGAGTTACAATATTTTTTTCTTTCAAGAAATTTGCAAGTTTAATAGCTGTTTGACCACCAAATTGAAGTATTACACCATCTGGGTTCTCCTTTTCAATTATATTAAACACATCTTCTTCAGTTAATGGTTCAAAGTATAATTTATCTGATACGTCAAAATCGGTACTTACTGTTTCTGGATTATTATTAACTATTATAGTTTCAATTCCAAGTTTCTTTAATGCTTTTACACAATGTACTGAAGCATAATCAAACTCAATTCCTTGACCTATTCTTATTGGACCAGAACCTATAACTATAACTTTCTTATTATTTGATACTTCAACTTCATCATATTGCTCATAAGTTGAGTAATAATAAGGTGATAATGCTTCAAATTCACCTCCACATGTATCAACCATTTTATATGAAGGTTTTATATTCCATATGTCCCTTAATCTATAGATATCATCAGGGGTAACCTTTAGCATATCTGCAATAGCTTTATCTGAAAATCCTTTTTTCTTTAAATTATGCAACCATTCTTTATCTAGATCTTCAATCTTACTAAGTTTTAATCTTTGTTCTTCTTCAACTATCCATTTGATCTTTTCTAAGAAGAACATATCAATTCCTGTAATCTTGTTTATTCTATCTATCATATAGTCTCTTCTTATCATTTCAGATAGTGCGAATATTCTTTCATCATCTGGTTTCATTACTATCTCTTTTAACTCTGAAATGCTATGTTCTTTAAATTTCTTATGATCTAAAGAATACTTTCCTATTTCTAAACTTCTAATACCTTTTAAAAATGCTTGCTCAAAGTTAGCTCCAATAGCCATAACTTCTCCAGTAGCCATCATCTTTGTTCCTAATTGTCTATCAGCGCCAAAGAATTTATCAAAAGGCCATTTTGGTATCTTGACAACAACATAATCAAGTGTTGGTTCAAAACATGCATAAGTCTTTTGAGTTACAGCATTTTTTATTTCATCTAATCCATATCCAAGAGCAATCTTTGCAGCAAGTTTGGCAATAGGATATCCTGTTGCTTTTGATGCTAAAGCTGAGCTTCTTGAAACTCTAGGATTGATTTCTATAACTGCATATTCAAAGCTAGTTGGATTTAATGAGAATTGTACATTACATCCACCTTCAATTCGAACTGCATTTATTATATTAATTGATGCTGTTCTTAGCATTTGATATTCTTTATCTGAAAGAGTTTGTGATGGCGCAACAACTATACTATCACCAGTATGTATACCAACTGGATCTATATTTTCCATGTTACATACAGTAATACAGTTTCCATAAGAATCTCTCATTACTTCGTATTCTACTTCTTTCCAACCTTTAACACTCTTTTCAAGTAAAACTTGACCTATTGTACTTAATTGAAGTCCTAATTTTAATATAGTTTCAAGTTCTTCCTTATTATCAGCAATACCACCACCAGATCCACCCAATGTATATGCTGGTCTGACTATAACTGGATATCCAATTTTATCTGCGAAATTCATACCTGTTTCTAAATCATTTACTATTTCACTTTTTATAACTGGTTCTCCAATTTTATTCATCATATTTCTAAATAGTTCTCTATCTTCACCATCTTTAATAGATGCAATAGATGTTCCAATTACTTTTACATTATACTTTTCTAAAATACCAGAGTCATTTAATTCTACAGCAAGGTTAAGCCCTGTTTGACCACCCATTCCTGCAAGTAAGCTATCTGGTCTTTCTTTAGCAATAACTTTTTCAACAAATTCTAATGTTAATGGTTCTATATAAACCTTATTTGCAACGTCTTTATCTGTCATAATAGTTGCAGGATTTGAATTTACAAGAACAACTTCTATACCTTCTGATTTTAATGCTTCACAAGCTTGAGTTCCTGAATAATCGAACTCTGCTGCTTGACCTATAACTATGGGACCTGATCCTATAACTAAAACTTTTTTTATATCTTTATTTAATGGCATTTCATTTACCCCTCCTATAGTGCATATTCTAAAAATTTATCAAATATGTATTCGCTGTCCTTTGGACCTGCTGATGCTTCTGGATGGAATTGAACTGAATATATTGGTAAAGTCTTATGCTTCATTCCTTCTACTGTTCCATCATTTATATTTACATGGGTAACTTCCATATCATCCGGTAACTTTTCTACTACATAACCATGATTTTGAGAAGTTATATGAACAATATTAGCTTCTAAATCTTTAACAGGATGATTACATCCTCTATGTCCAAACTTTAACTTAGAAGTTTTTCCTCCTAAAGCTAATCCTAATAATTGATGTCCTAAACAAATACCTGTTATTGGTTTAATGCCAACTAATTTCTTTATATTCTCTATAGCAAAATCTAAGTCTTCTGGATCTCCAGGTCCATTAGATAAGAATACTAAATCTGGATTTACACTTAAAACTTCTTCTGCTGTAGCTGTAGCTGGGAATACAGTTAATTTGCAATTTCTCTTCTTAAAGTTCCTTATGATATTATTCTTTATACCAAAATCCATTATTGCTATATGTTTACCTGTTCCTTCAATTATATAAGACTCCTTTGTAGTAACAGTCTTTACAGCTTCCTTTGTTGAAAATCCTGCAACTTTTTCTTTAACATATTTATCATCAACATCTTCTAATGTAATTATGCCTCTCATTGTACCGCTGTTTCTTAAAACTTTAGTTAATGCTCTTGTATCTATTCCTTCTAAACCAATAACTTTTCCTTGCTTTAAGAAATCTTCAAGTTCTAATTCACATCTAAAATTGCTTGGTAAATTACATTTTTCTCTTACAATAAAACCTCTTACCTTAATTGAGTCAGATTCCATATCTTCAAGATTAATTCCATAGTTACCTATTAAAGGATAAGTCATAGTTACTATTTGTCCGTAATAAGATGGGTCAGTAAGCACCTCTTGATAACCTGTCATACCAGTTGTAAATACTACTTCTCCAACGCTTTCTTTTAGGTATCCAAAAGCTTTACCTTCAAAAACCATACCATTTTCTAATATAAGCTTTGCCTTCATGCTCAAGCCTCCTACAAATATATTTTTGCTAAAACTACACCTTATGAATCTTTTTTATATAAAACAAAAGGATAACAAAGAGACTACAGTAAAACTGTTCTCTTCACTATCCTGTGATATACCCTACAAATATTGAATTCAAAAGATAAGCTATGAAATTCTTCATTATGCTTCCAAATATCATAGTTATGCTCCCTTTTTGGCCTCACAGGACCAAGTTAAAGTGTACCTTAACTTTTTAAATTTTCTCTTTTCAACTATTCTAGTTGATAGATGATATTATGTCAAGATAATTTAGGGATAGTTCTATATTTAATACAATGTTTTTATTTTAATCATATTCCATTAATTTTATTCTAAACATTCAGAATAAATATTCATTTTATATATCAATATTATCACATAACTATAATTATATAAAGTATAAAAATACATTTATTTTGAATTTTTATTCATATATTATACTTTATGACTAACTATTGTTCTTTAATATTATTTTTCTGCTTAATACTCTTGGTATTAATTTATTTCCTAAAATTAATAATTTATTTTTATAACCTGGAATAATTATTGTCTTTCCTTTTATAAACCCCAAATAAGCTTCTTTTGCAACTCTATTGGCATCCATCAAATATTTTTTTGCTTTTTCTGATTTCTTTATTCCAGCGCTTTCTTGAAATGATGTTTTGACCGGTCCTGGGCAAAGACAACTTACTCTTATTCCTAAACTTTTCACTTCATCATGAATTGCTTCTGTTAATGACAAAACATATGCTTTACTAGAATAATACATAGACATCTTAGGTCCAGAAGTAAAAGCTGCTGTAGATGCTACATTTAAAATTCCACCATTTCCTCTTTTAATCATGCCTTTTAAAAAATACTTTGTAAGAGTAGTTAATGCAATAATATTTATATTTATTAGTTTCGCCTCAAAGCCCTCTTCTGATTCAGCAAAGAATCCAAAGCTTCCAATACCCGCATTATTTATTAAATTATCCACAATAATTTTTTTTTCTTCCACAACATTTATTATTTTTTCACAGAATTTATCCACACATAAGTCAGTTGGTATTATTTCCACGGTTATTTTATATTCTTTTTCAAATTCAACTTTAATATCTTCTAGCTTATCTTCATTTCTAGCTACAATAATTAAATTATGTTTGTCCGCCGCAAAAAGTTTTGCGAGTTCTAGTCCAATTCCTTCTGTGCCACCAGTTATTAATGTATATCTATTTAAAATATTCATTTTTATCTTTCCTTCTCATATTGTTTTACATAATTATAACAAAAAAATCTTATCCATAGTACATCTTTAAGTCGTAATAAAAACCTACTACTATCTATTTAATTAATTTCTGCTACTAATAGAAACTTATGAAGTTTTTTCGAAATTAGGTTATGCTTTTTCACTGTCTAATTAAAAGAAAATATGATAAAATATTTAATAATAAACATGTTATTTAATTTTAAAAATAGCTTTATAACAATTTTTTTAATGTTTTTCATGACAAATATCAGTAATTTAATCTTTAAGGTTCTTTTTAACAAAATAAAAATAATATTTTTTTCAAATAGACTCTAATCAATTTAGTAATTAATTTAAGAGGTGAAAAATGAATAATATAGATAAACTTTCAATAAAATTAGATAAACAGGATAACTTAGATATTGATAGTCTAGTAATTGGAGAAAAATTTTATTTTATTAAGCAACAGAAGTTTTCTTCAGAAGGTCAAATTGTTAATAAGTATGAAAATTGTTTTGCAGTCAGCATATTTTGTAGTCAATCTAATTACAATCCAGTTGTTGTTAATGAACAAGTTCACTTTATAATTGCAACAAAAAGTCAAGCTTTTAATTGCTCATCTCGTGTTCTTGGCTGTAAGATAGAAGATGGCTTTCAGCTAGCAGTATTAACTATGCCTGAAATTACAACTAAAATTGAAAGAAGAAAAGATCCAAGAATTCCACTTGTTATGTCAGTTGATTATTATCACTTGCCAGCACCTGCTAATTATACTTATATTAAGCAAGTTCCATCACTATACTTCAAGAAAATGAAGAAGACCTTTACTATAGATATAAGTAACAGTGGTATAAAAATGATAACATATGCAGAAAAAAATCCTTCTAATGATGCTATAATTTCACTAGCTATAGGTGAGAAAATAGATATATTAGCATCTATGATAAGATCTGATTTTGATGAAATAAGTGCTAATTATAAAACAGCCTTTGAATTTAAATATATAGAGAAAGATAAATTGGCATTATTAAATAAATTTCTTGATGAAAAATTAAAGAGTATTTAACAAATTAACTCTAATTTAAACTAGAGTTAATTTGTAATTTAGTTTAATTTGTGGTATAATTAAATCAACTAAATATTCAGAATATTTAGGCAGTTACAGTTCATTCTGAGCTGACCTCAATGATCTGAACCTCTTTCAACACTACTTTTTCTTAAAAGGCGCTTATCATAACTTAGATAAGCGCCTTTTATTTTTATTATATTTTCTATTAGAGCATGTCCATTAATTAAAATTTGTCTATTATAAGCTCCGCTGTTTTTATATTAGTAACAACTGCTACATTATGTACATTGCACACTCTAAGTAATGCTGATACATCTGGTTCATGAGGTTGTGAAGTTAATGGATCTGTTAAAAAAACTACTAAATCAATCTGACCTTCAGCAATACGTCCACCTAATTGTTGATCTCCTCCATATGGTCCAGATAAATATCTCTTAACATCAAGCCCAGTTGCTTCTGATATCATCTTTCCGGTTGTTCCAGTAGCAACCAAATCATACTTAGCTAATATTTCTTTATACTTTTTTGCAAACTCAATTATTTCTTGTTTCTTTTTATCATGAGCTATTAATGCAATTTTCATAACTTCCATCCCCTTATCAACATTTTTTGTAATACATTTTCACACTGAAATTATACTATAACTTTATATAATTAAAAAGATTATTTGAACTTAATTATATATTTTTGTACATTTTCACATGAGGTATCCCAGCTTCATCATAAATATCTGATTCTACAATAAATCCTACACTTTCATATAGTTTCTTTGCATATAATTGTGAAGATAATATAATCCTATTATCGTGAAAATTTGCTTTAATATATTCAACAGTTTCATTTAGCATTTCCTGGGCAATACCTTTCCGCCTAAATTCCTTTAAAACTAATACCCTTCCAATTGATATACTTTCATAATTTATGCCTTTAGGGACTATACGGCAATAAGCTACGACTCTTTCCTCGTCCTGTAAAAATACATGTATGCATTTATCATCTAATCCATCGAGTTCTTCTTCACATATAATTTTTTGTTCTTCAATAAATACCTTATATCTGCTTCTAGCTATTTCATATAATTGGTTTAATGACAATTCATTAAACTTTTTTATTTCCCATTTATTCATTATGCTATTCCTCCCATCATGGCATTTTATCTTTAGTAACTCATCCCTAAATTAGTTGTTTAAGAATGAGTAGTTCTTAATACATTACTCCTAATTTAAATTTCTATCTTATTTGTCCATTTCCATAAATAATATATTTTATTGTTGTTAATTCTTTAAGTCCCATTGGTCCTCTAGCATGTAACTTTTGAGTACTTATTCCTATTTCAGCTCCAAACCCAAATTCAGACCCATCAGTAAATCTTGTTGATGCATTAACATAGACAGCAGCAGCATCTACTCTTTGCAAGAACTTTTGAGAATTTTTATAACTTTCTGTAATAATAGCTTCTGAATGTCCTGTCCCGTATTTATTTATATGAGCAATTGCTTCATCTACATCTTTAACTATTTTTACAGCCATAATATAATCTAAGTATTCTTTTCCCCAATCCTCTTCATTAGCTTTTTCAATATCATTTATTATAGCTTGTGAGGCCTCATCACCTTTAACTGCAACTCCATTTTCTCTTAAAGCCCTAATAGCTATTGGTAAAAAATCCTTAGCTATTTTTTCATTTACTAGCAACTTTTCAGCTGAATTGCAAACAGATGGTCTTGATACTTTTGCATTAACAGCAATATTTTTTGCCATTTCAAAATCACAGCTTTCATCTACATATATATGGCAATTACCCGTACCTGTTTCTATAACTGGAATAGTAGCATTTTTAAGAACTGCTTGAATTAAACCCGCTCCTCCTCTTGGAATAAGAACATCTATAAATTCATTTAATCTCATCATCTCAGTTGCAACATCTCTACTTGTATCTTCTACAAGTTGAACTGAAGCTTTAGGTAATCCAGCTCGTTCAATTCCGCTATTTAAAGCCTTAATTATAGCTTTATTAGAATTAATAGCTTCACTACCACCTCTTAATATAGTGGCATTTCCTGCCTTTAAACAAAGTCCAGCAGCATCACAAGTTACATTAGGTCTAGCTTCATAAATTATCCCTATAACCCCTAGTGGAACTCTTTTTTGACCAATTTGTAATCCATTTGGTCTTTGCCACATTGAAATTACTTCTCCAATTGGGTCTTGAAGTTTAACCAAATCTTTGAGTCCATCAGCTATTCCTTCAATTCTCTCATGACTTAGTTCCAATCTATCTAACATAACCTTGGATGTACCCTTTGACTTAGCAACCTCTAAATCTATTTTATTAGCTTTAATTATTTCTTCCTTTAAATTAATCAGCTCTTCAGCCATGAAAACTAATGCATCATCTTTTTCCTTCGTTGATGCAACACCTAATTCATAAGATGCCTCTTTTGCTTTTTGGCCCATATCTACTAAATAATCTTTTCTTAATAATTCACTCATTTTTTAGCCCCCCATTTCTATTTTTTTATTGACGATACAAATAAAGTTCCTATTTCTTCACCTGATAAAATATTTAATAATATACTTGGTTCACTTCCATTAGCTAAAACCATATCTACTCCTGCCTCTATTGCTGTTTTAGCTGCTGCTAATTTTGTAATCATTCCACCTGTTCCTAAACTTGAACCTGCTCCTCCAGCACACTCTTCTAGCTCTGGAGTGATATCTTTAATTTCATTTAATAATTTTGCACAAGTATTACTCCTTGGATCACAATCATAAAATCCATCAATATCAGATAATATTATTAGTAAATCCGCATTAATTAATGATGCTACTATTGCTGATAAATTATCGTTATCTCCAAATTTAACTATATTTTCAATTTCATCTATTGAAACTGTATCATTTTCATTTACTATTGGAATTATTTTCTTCTCTAATAAAGTCTCAAATGTATTACATACATTTTCTCTAATATGATCATCTTCTATTACATCTCTTGTAAGCAGAACTTGACCTACTATATGACTATATTCTCCAAAAAATTTACTATATATATGCATTAATTCACATTGCCCAACTGATGCTACTGCTTGCTTTTCTCTTATACTTTCGGGCTTTTCTTTTAACTTCAATTTATTAACACCAACACCTATTGCACCTGATGTTACAAGTGTAATTTGCTTACCTGAATTAACTATATCAGATAAAACTCTTGTTAATTTTTCAATTCTACTTAAATTAATATTTCCATTATCATAAGTTAATGTTGATGTCCCTACTTTTACAACTATTCTATTTGCATCTTTTAACCTTTGACGAAAGCCCATTTTTACATCCCCTTAAAAGTCATTTTATTTCTTATATTTTATCTTACTATACCTAATTTATCTTATCAAGCAGAAAATACCCCACCTAAATTTTCCCTATCCTTTAGTGGATATTTATAGTACACTTATTACTAATAAATGTATTTCTAAAGAAGGAGATTTACTAAAATGGAGATTTAATATTCTACACTAATAATGAATTGGATTAACTTTTTTATCATTTTAATTATATTATCATTTTTTATATTTATAATTGTTAAAATAATAAATAGCTTACGTCATTCTAAAAATACTAATAACTTAATTTTAAAAGAACTTAAAGATATTTCTTCTAAACTAGATAAAAAGGACTAAAGGATACAAATCGAATCCTTTAGCCCTATATTTATTTAATAATAAAAAACAACAAAATATAAAATTTTTATATTCATTTTTTTAGTTTCATATTATCTCTTACTTAAATTATATATACAAATATACAAATAAAATGGCAAAGTGTACCTAACATAATAAATACATGAAATATCTCATGTCTTCCAAATAGCCATATCCTTTTCTCCGTTTTCAATGCATATATGACTCCACCTATTGTATACATTAAACCGCCTAAAATCAACCATACTAATCCAGCTACTGCTAAAACTTGTGACATTGGATATATTGCAACTATTGCAAGCCAACCAATTCCTATATACATTGTGCTGCTTAACCATCTAGGACAAGTTACCCAACATAATTTAAATCCTATTCCTACAACTGCACAGATTGTAACAGCTAAAAATAAGTTCATTCCTATTTTCCCATTTAATGCTACCAAACAGAATGGAGCATATGATCCTGCAATTAAAATAAATATCATTGAATGATCTAATCTTTTTAGACCTTTTATTACTTTATCACTAGCCTTTACCCAATGATATGTTGTCGATGCACTGTATAATAAAATCATACTTACACCAAAAAATAGTACTGATCCAAATGTTACTGCAGAACTTCCTGTTACATATGCCTTAACTAACATAGCAATCAAAGCAAATAATGATAATACTGCAGCAATACAATGAGTTAATCCATTAATAGGTTCTCTTAAATATTTCTCCATTCTTATAACCTCCCATTTAATTCCACATAGTTTTAATAACTACATGCTGATATATTAGTAATTATTTCATATATTCATTTTTATTGCAAAATCTATTTTTGTTTATTTTCTATTATTAATTAGTATTTTACCCACAAATGCTTGAATTATCTCCCTCTTTCCATTAATATTGAAATTATAATAAAAAACATAGTTTTTATTACTATGTTGAGGAGTGAAATTTTATGACTGAATTTAATATTGATAATTATATAAATTCACAAAAATCATCTAACAATATTAATTTAAATGATTTTCCCGAAATTGATTTGTACATGGATCAAGTAATGCAGCTATTTGAAAGTAAATTAAGTTACACTAAAAGAAATGATGATGATAAAGTTCTTACTAAAACTATGATTAATAATTATGCAAAAGGTAATCTCTTGATGAAAATTAAAAATAAAAAGTATACTAAAAATCATCTTATTTTAATGGGTTTAATTTATAATTTAAAAGGGGCTTTATCTTTAACTGATATTAAAACAATTTTAACTCCTATAGTTGATTCATTTGAAAAAGAACAAGAATATCACTTAAATGATGTATATCAATCTTTTCTTGATATATATGATTTAAATTTAGAAGACCTTAAAAATTCTTCTGGTAAAATATATAAAAATATAAAACAACTGGTAAATAATAAAGATAATCTCTTAGGGGATTATGAAGAAAAAATTCTACTAATATGTGCATACACTAGCATGAGTAATCTCTATAGACGTATGAGTGAACAATTAATAGATGAATGTTTTGACACTCCTAAAAATCACAAATAGTTAGTTCTTTATTTAAACTATAATATATAATAGATATAAAAAATTTCTGTCATCTATAATTAAATAAAATAACCTACATGAAAATAACAATTAGTGGCATACTTTGAATAAAAAATTTATATTTGGACATAAATATCCTACTTAAGTGTATAAATTTCATATTTAACAATTTTTAAAATTTAAAATGTATTAATTGTATGATATAATAATCAACATGAAAAGAAACTACTTATAATGTACATTGTGCATTGTATAATAATTATAATACTAAGAAATGAGGTAGAAATAGATTGATAAACGTATCAAATGTTAGTCTTAGATTTGGTGGACGTAAACTTTTTGAAGATGTCAACCTTAAATTCACTCCTGGTAATTGCTATGGAGTTATTGGTGCCAATGGTGCTGGAAAGAGTACATTCCTTAAAATACTGTCTGGAGAAATAGAACCTAATACTGGTGAAGTTTCAATTGCTGCTAATTTAAGAATGTCAGTATTAAAACAAGAACATAATAAATATGATGGTTTTCAAGTTTTAGAAACTGTAATAATGGGTAACGAAAGACTATATGAAATCATGAAAGAAAAAGACGAAATATATGCAAAACCTAATTTTTCTGATGCTGATGGAATTAAAGCTTCTGAATTAGAAGGTGAATTTGCTGAACTTAATGGTTGGGAAGCAGAATCTGAAGCTTCTTCTGTTCTACAAGGATTAGGAATAGGAACAGATCTTCATTTAAAAAATGTATCAGAATTAACTGGTGGAGAAAAAGTTAAAGTTCTTTTAGCTCAAGCTCTATTCGGAAATCCTGGAATCTTAATTCTAGATGAACCTACTAACGGCTTAGATTTAAAAGCTGTAAACTGGTTAGAAGACTTCTTGGGTAATTTTGATGGAACTGTTATAGTTGTATCCCATGATAGACATTTCTTAAATTCAGTTTGTACTCAAATGGCTGATGTTGATTTTGCAAAGATTAAGATTTATGTTGGTAACTATGATTTCTGGTATGAATCAAGTCAATTAGCTTTTCAATTATCAAAAGATCAAAACAAGAAAAAGGAAGAAAAAATTAAAGATTTGCAAGACTTCATTGCAAGATTTAGTGCTAATGCTTCTAAATCTAAACAAGCAACATCTCGTAAAAAATTATTAGATAAAATTACTTTAGATGATATACAACCATCAAGCAGAAAATATCCTTTTGTAGGATTTAAACCTGAAAGAGAAGTTGGTAATGATATTTTATCAGTTACTGATTTATCTAAAACTATTGATGGCGTTAAAATATTAGACAATATAAATTTCATGGTTAATAAAGAAGATAAGATTGCTCTCATTGGTAATGAAATAGCTGTATCCACATTATTTAAAATATTAGCTGGGGAAATGGATCCAGATAGTGGCGAATTCAAATGGGGAATAACTATTACTAATTCTTACTTCCCAAATGATAATTCAAAATTCTTTGATGATTGTAACCTTTCTTTAGTAGATTGGCTTAGACAATATTCAGAAGAAAAATCTGAAAGCTATATTAGAGGTTTCTTAGGCAGAATGTTATTCTCTGGAGAAGAAGCACTAAAAGAAGCTAATGTATTATCAGGAGGAGAAAAGGTTAGATGTATGTTATCTAGAATGATGCTTTCTAATGCTAATGTATTAATGTTAGATCAACCGACTAACCATCTTGACCTTGAATCAATAACAGCTGTAAATAATGGTTTAAAAGATTATAGTAGTAACCTACTATTTGCTTCTCATGACCACCAATTCATCCAAACTATAGCAACTAGAGTTATAGATATTAAAGATGATGGTTCTATAGTTGATAAAACTATGTCATTTGATGAATACTTAGAGTTTTCTAATTCTAATAAATAGACTTTTTTGAAAAACGCCCTTTCAAAATGATTATTAAAATCTTTTGAAAGGGCGTTTTTTTATAATTGCTAATTAGCTACTTCAATATGTATTCCTAATCCCTTTAGTGTAAATCTTATTGTACTATCTATAATATTTTCTAAACTTATTTCTTCAATATGAATTGATTCATATATTGCAGATGAACATAGTGATCCAAAAAATTGAAATGCTATAAGTTCCGTATCACCCTTTTCAATTTGACCATTTTCCATTGCAGCTTTTATATTAATTTCAATTTCATTTATATATTTTCTTATTTTTTCACGTAATTCAGTTTGTCTATTTTCAGTTCCCCATAGTTGACTCATTACTACCTTGAAAAAATTTGTATATCCATAAAGGAAAGTTAATTGTATTCTGCATATTTTTATCAATTTTTGAATTGGTTCCATATCCATATATTGAACCTCAATAACTTGATTTTGTAATATTTGAAGTCCTTCTTCAACGATAAAATTAAATATTTCTTCTTTACTTGCAAAATTATAATACAATGTTCCCTTTGCAAGACCTGCATTTGAAGCTATATCATCCATTGTAGCTCCTCTATATCCAGATTCAGAAAATGTTTTTATCGCAGATTCAAATATTAAGCTCTTTGTTTTATTCATAATACGTCTCCTCGTTTCCCCATCATAATCTTAGCATTACTATATTGATAATATTATATCATTTAGATCATTATTAAACCATAATTCTACAGTTTAATGCTTTTTATTATTTAGCAATATATTTATTAAATTTAACATACTTTTCAATTTGGTATTATGTGTGATAAAATTAATATTAAAGTGTAAAAATAATAAAGCTAAATTGTGTCTGTTACACATAATTTATATAAGCATATTCAAAATAAGGAATGGAGGTTATTGTCATAATGTAACATTATAAAACTTGGTAGAATTTCTATCTATATGTTTTATAAGGTTTTGACAATTATATTTATGATTCAAATATATAATAGAACTACTAAAACTTATGAAGAAGAACTTATTGCTGGGAAAAAGTACATTGAATGGACATATGAATCTCCACTTGGAAAAAATATTACTGAACTTTTTGCTAAAAAGAAACTATTTTCTAAGATATATGGAATGTATTGCGATACAAAATTAAGTTCAAATAAAATCTCATCATTTATAGAAAGTTTTAATGTTGATATGACTATGGCAAAGAAAAAAGCCCATGAATTTAATTCTTTTAATGATTTTTTTATAAGAGAATTAACCCCTGAAGCCAGACCACTAAATAAAGATGAAAATATTTTAATTTCTCCTGGTGATGGAAGAATTACTACTTATGAAAATATTGATTTAGATAACATAGTTCAAATTAAAGGCTTAACTTATAGTTTAAGGGAATTAATAAATGATAATACAGTTGCTGATAAATATAAGAATGGAGTATGTCTTATATTAAGACTATGCCCTACTGACTACCATAGATTTCACTTTGTGGATTCAGGAACCCCTTGTAAAAATCACTTTATTAAAGGCTATTACTATTCTGTAAACCCAATAGCACTAAAGAGTATTCCTAAACTTTTTTGTGAAAATAAAAGAGAATGGTCATTATTTAAATCAGATAACTTTAAAGATGTGTTGCATATAGAAGTTGGCGCTACTTGTGTTGGTTCAATCCTTCAAAGTTATTCACCTAATACTCGTGTAAATAAAGGTGATGAAAAAGGTTATTTTAAATTTGGAGGATCAACCACAATATTATTTTTTGAAAAAGATTGTGTGAAAATAGATACCGATATTCTAGAACAATCTAATTTAGGCTTTGAATGTAAAGTTCAACTTGGTGAAAGTATTGGTACTAAAATTATATAATAAAAAGAATGGTTTAACCATAAGGGTTAAGCCATTCTTTTTATTGATTTGGTAGAGCGTGAAGGAATCGAACCATCAATTTACCGTCCGTAGCGGTAGGTTATATCCGTTTAACTAACGCTCCATACTAATTTCAAACAACAAAATTATATTATCACAAGCTATGATAATAATCAAGTTTATAATAACTTATAATTCTAATTTTATGAAATTTAATTCTACTATTTATTTGAATATTGTTTGTATATTGAACTGGTTATCTAAAAATAAAATTTATTTGCTTATTCTTAGATAACCTATTTTATAATATATCTCTTCGTTCATTAAAGATAAATATCTGAAAACTCTAATTCAAGTACTTCTACTTTACTTTGAGCATTTAAGCATTTATTTTCAGATGTTTCATTATATTTTAATATTTCTATTGGTAGTTTAATTATAAACTCTGAACCAATATTTTCTTCACTTTTAAGCTCTATACTTCCATTATGAGCTTTGGTTAAGTACTTAACTAAATCTAACCCTATACCGCTTCCAGAATTCTCATGTCTTTTATTTTTTGATGATTGAATGAATCTATTAAAAATAGTATTTTGTTCATCTTCAGGTATTCCTATTCCCTCATCTCTTACTGAAATAATTATTTGATTAATGCTCTTCCAAGTATTTATATATATGCTACTTCCAGGCTTAGAAAACTTTATAGCATTAGAAATTAAATTCATAATTATTCTATCTATTGCCTCAGCATCTATCGCCATAGTACACTCCTCAACATTTGTATCAAAAACTAATGCTATGTTTTTCTGTTTGGCATATTTATCTATAGATGATATATTCCATTCTATCAAATTAATTATATCCAAATTCTCTCTTTTAATATTATAATGTTTTTTTTCTAATTTTGTAGTATCTATGAGATTATTTATAAGTTTCAATATCTTATACCCATTTCTTTTTATACTCTCCATATGTTCTAGACATTGATTCCCCTTATTCATGTCTTTATATTCATTCTTATAACATTGTAAAATACTTAAAATTATATTTAGCGGTGATCTTAAGTCATGAGAAATGTTTAAAATAAAATCCTCTTGAGTTTTTTTAGCTTCTGATAAATTAATAAATTTATTGATTAATTCTTCTTTTGATAGTTTATCAAGTTCCCTTCTGATTAACATCTCTTCTTTATCTGCTTCATCGTCTTTCAAAGCATCAACCTCAACCATTTTCAAATCCCCTTTTTATTGTTGTTTTTACTTTTTTTACCATATGCTCTCATTATATAATATCACATTTTTTCCCAATTAACAACTCCGCCTTAATTAATATTTTATATAATTTATAATAAATTTTTTAACTATTTATTATAAAATAGAGAAATAAAATATTAATAGAAATTATTATACTTTTCTTAGTTACTATTCTTTATTATTTCGTCTTTTATATACTTTAATATTAATATAACATAAGTCAATGTTCCTATTATAAACATAACATCAAAACTTATATTACGATTAACTGATTCTAATATAGTTTGAATTATTAATGGCAATGTAGCTGCATATAACGTTAATGAATATAATGCAGTATATTTAACTACCATCCTCATGAATATTGTAGAAATTAATGCAATCATAACTACTATTGCACAATTGAACAATAAATTTAAAAATTCTAGTCCAAAATCCCTACTTATTATATATACAAAACTTATAATATCAATATTCTCAGTTTTATATCCAATAGAGATATCTTTTACTCCAACTAAAATTAAAGTAAGTAACATTGCATATGAAATTGATCTAAATACTCCTTCTTTTGCATATTTAGAAAATATTTTTATGTCGTATATAGACGTCATAACCTTTTTAAAAAAATTAGTTTTATATTCCATTTTCTCCTCCAGATTACTATTCTTTATCTTTATAGCATCATTTAAGATGTTAATGTTTATTATTTGTTTTTATTGTCAATATTATAGATAAAATAAGAAATACTGATATTTAATTATATTTGATAATATAAGATAAATATATTTACAGTTTATTCGAGTACACTTTAATTTATTAGTTACTTGACTGGGAGGCATTTTTTTGAACATAAACAAAATTCATCATAATAAAATAAAAAATAAGAAGATATTTAATAAAATTGTATTTTTATTAATATTATCTATCATTATATGCTTAAGTAGTATTTATGAGGGTTATAGATATAATAAATTCATTGATGATTTTAAAACAAATTTTAATAACTATAAATTCTCAGAAGCAAATAATTTATTATTAACTAAACAAAATTTTAATCCATTTAAGTTATTTATCATGAATAATGATATTTCTCAATATTTTAATACTAAAATTAAAACTTTGTCAGAAGATATTAACTCTAAAAACATATCTAATGAAGATGCATTAATACAGCTCAAAGAAATACAACGTTATAATATTATATCATATGTTGAATTACAGGATATTTCTGCTTCAATAGATTCAATTGCAGATTCTACTAAAAATTATAATACTGGTATAGATTATTTTAACAACGGAAAATATCTAGAAGCAATATCTTCCTTGAAAAAAGTTTCTACTTTAGACTTAAATTACGTTGATTCATTAATGTACTTAAATAACTCAAAGAATAGATTTAAAAAAGACTTATTAGATTATTGTGATAATTTAGTTAGCAATGATTATTATAATGAAGCACTTTCTAAAATTTCAAACAATAACGATATTTTAGGAGATGATAATAATGTAAAAGAAAAAATAGTAGAAATTAAAACAAAACAACAAGAATACTTAGATAAGAATTCTGCAATTGTTGAAGCTTCATCACGTGCATTAACAACTACTATATCACCAAATAACATCAATACATTAAATATAGAAAGTACTACATCTTATTTTATTAATGTAAATCTAAAGAATCAAAAAACCTATATATATAAGGGTAAACCAGATAAATGGCAATTAGTTAGAACATGTCCATGTTCTACTGGAATAATTGGTGAAGATACCCCTTCTGGATCTTTCTCTACTAAAGAAAAAGGTGATTGGTTTTTTTCAGATAAATATGAACAAGGTGGTAAGTATTGGACTCAAATTACTGGTGATATTTTATTTCACTCAGTTCCATTTGATAAAGATAAGACTACTGTTTTAGATTATACAATGAATAAGAGATCTTCCCATGGCTGTATTAGGCTTTCTATTGATGATGCTAAATGGATTTATACTAATATTCCTAAAGAAAGTAAAGTAATCATAAAATAAGTACTACAAGCTAATATACTCTTATAAAATATTTTTAAAACAATATCATTATAAAAAAAAGAAATAAATCAATATCTTAATTTATAAAATATTATTAGATTTATTTCTTTTTTATTGAAATACTTTTTGAGTATTTTGTACTTCTATATTACTTAATTTAGTTCTTATATCTTTTTTAATTTAATCAACTTTTATTTCTTTCTCCAAAGAAAATGAATATAAATACTTATATTTAACCTTTTTACCTGTCATCTTAAATATTGCATCACTATAATAATCTAATTGTTTCTTATATTTTTCTTTAAGAGTATCTTCATCTCCATCTTTCACATAATCAGTTTTATAATCTAAAAGTATTAAATCCTCATTATATTCAAAGAAACAGTCAATTATACCTTGCAATCTGACCTTTTCATCCTTATATTTATCATCTAATGTATTGTCTATCTCTAAGCTGCTTATTTCAGTATAAAATGGCACTTCTATATATATTTTTTTACCACTCTCATTTAATTCAAGCATCTTTGTACCTAAATTAGATTTGAAGAAATTTAATATTTTATATGGATTAATAGCTTTTAATTCTTCTTTAAGTAAGAATTCCCCATCAAATAACTCCTGTAACTGTTCTTCAATTTCTTTTACAGATGAAACTCTACTTAAATCTATCTTTTTCATTACAAAGTGGACTGCCGTACCTCTTTCAGCTGGAGTTAAACCCTTTCTTTCTTGAATAAATTTAGGGGTAATTATTACTTTTTCTTTATAAATTTCTTCAACCTCATAATCTTCTTCAATATTTTTTCTCTTTAAATCAGAAACTGAAATATTACTTTTAAGAATAGTTGATGCTTTTAATGGATATCTATATGATAATCTTCTATTTACCTCTTCCATAGTAGTTTTGTCCATTGAATCAACATAAGTAATTTTCGATTCATGTTTCTCATCAGTGTTTATATCCTCTAAATCCACTGTATTAATTAAATCAATTTTATTCCATAAGTTTATTTCCCATTTAGAATCATCATCCCTTGATATTTCATTTGAAACACCAATAGACTCTCTAAGTTTAATTCCATCATTATGTTGGCATAGTGCCATACCGAGCCAATCTAAATATGACCTTCCTTTTAAAACTTCTGAAGGTAAAATAATATTGTGATCTAATGATGCTGAACTCATCCATTTTTCTATAGATCTTTGAATATTATTAATTGCACCTGTTATAATTAATTTTTCCTTTGCTCTTGTACATGCAACATAAAGTATTCTCATCTCTTCTGATAATGTTTCAAACTTCATTTTCTTTTTTATTGCTTCCTTAGCTAAAGTTCCAATACTAAACCTTTTTTCTAAGTCTACAAAATCAGGTCCAAGTCCTAGCTCATCATGATATAACATATTTTTATTTAAATCCATCAAATTAAAGTTCTTTCCGGTTCCACATAAGAATACTACTGGAAACTCCAGTCCTTTACTTTTATGAATACTCATAATTCTAACTACATCTTCATTTTCTCCGAGTATTTTAGCACTTCCCATATCTCCAGAAGATTTTGTAAGCTTATTTATAAAGTTTATAAAATTAAATAAACCTTTAAAACTCGTTTTCTCAAACTGTTTTGCCCTTTGAAAAAGTATCTTTAAATTAGCTTGCCTAAGTACACCATTTGGCATAGCTCCAACATATCCATAGTAAGCTGTATCCATGTATAAGTACCATATAAATTCATCAATTGCCATATAAATTGATTTATTTCTCCACTTATCAATGCAATCAACTAAAGACTTACATTTATCTATTAATTCTTTTGAATATAGTGTTTCTTGATCTTCATAAACTTCTTCACTTATACATTTTACATTTTCATAAAAATAATTTTCTTTATTTACAAGTCTAACATCACTCAATTCATCTGCTGAAAAATTCATAATTGAAGATCTTAATACTGCTATCATGGGAACATCTTGCATTGGATTATCAATAACTTTTAAAAGAGATATTATAGTTCTAATTTCAATTGATTCAAAATATCCTGATCCTGTATCTGCATATACCGGAATTCCTTCTGCCCCTAATTCATCTAATAAGCTTTCAGACCAGTTTTTTGTTGCTCTTAAGAGAATTACTATGTCCTTATACCTTAGTGGTCTGTATTCTCCCGTTTCCTTATCTATAACATTAAATACCTTATCTCCATTTGGTGACATTAATTCTTTAATTCTCTTTGCAACAATTCTACCTTCTAAATTTACATTCTCAATTTCTTCTTGTTCTTCAAAGGATTCTCCTGAACTCTCTTGAATTGCTACTTCATAATTCTTATCTACTATATTAAGCTCTATTGCACCACCAATAGTTACATTGTCATCATTACACTCTTTATAGCTTGCACCTAAATTTAATGCTTCATCATCTGTATATTCTAATTCCCCAACGATATTAGACATTAATTCTTTAAATATATAATTTACTCCATCAATAACTTCTTTTCTACTTCTGAAATTCTTATA
Organism: Clostridium gelidum; assembly: GCF_019977655.1. Taxonomy (NCBI): domain Bacteria; kingdom Bacillati; phylum Bacillota; class Clostridia; order Eubacteriales; family Clostridiaceae; genus Clostridium; species Clostridium gelidum. The sequence goes on along the minus strand of NZ_AP024849.1, from coordinate 23,581 downwards.
TAATTGAATTTTTCTGTTATTTCCTTGATTTAATTGATAAATGTTATATTTATCAATAAATAGTTCAGGTTTTGCTTGTCTAAATCTATATATACTTTGCTTAACATCTCCAACCATAAACACATTAGGATTATCACTTTCTTTTCTAGATACTAAACTTATTATAGTTTCTTGTACATTATTAGAATCTTGATACTCATCTACAAGTACTTCATCAAAGTATTCTTTAAAGTTCCCAGCAACCTTAGATGGGATTATATTTTTATCTTCATCATAATCAATTAATATTTGCAAACAAAAATGCTCCAAATCATTAAAATCTAATATATTCTTTTCCTTTTTTCTTTTATTAAATCTAATGCTAAATTCTAAAACAATTTCTGTTAATTTTTTTATATAGGTATATGCACCTTGAATATTAACTAACATTTGCTGTGGTGTTACTGAAAATGTGCTATTTATTAGTTCAGATATTTTCTTTTTAATATCATCTCTAATTTTCTTCACAGTATTTTGAGCATCTTCATCTGAAACTTTATCTTTTTTTATAGATTTTAGTCTACTAAACACAACGGATGATAATACTTTATACATTTCTTCTAATCCATTATTACTAGATTCATAGACACTTCTTAACTCACTTAACTCACTTATAAAATTATCTAAATAAGGTTCTAATCCATCAGTTTGATTAACTATCTCAATGGCTTTTTCCATCATCCTTATATATCCCTCAACCTCAATTTTGATACTTTTAACTAAAATCTTAGCCCACTTAGTTTCATTTAACTCTTCTAATGTATTAATCTTAAACGCCTCAGCACTATCATTAAGCCATTTTTCAGGCCATGGACCTGACATAGTAAAATTATATAAATCTAGCACTAAATCTTTCAAATTATCATCATTCTTGTAACTACTAAAGGCTTCAACTAAATTAGTAAATTCTATCTCTTCCTCATCATATTTATCTTCAAAAAGTTCCTCTATTACCTCTTCTTTAATTAATATACCTTCAGTTTGGTCTCCAATTCTAAAAGATGGATCTAAATCAATCTTATGAAAGTTATTCTTAATTACATCTAAACAAAATGAATGCATTGTAGTAATATTAGCTCTATTTAACAATGTTAGTTGCTTTTGAAGATTTTTAGAATTTGGATTTATTTCTAATTCTTTTGATATTGCATTAGCTATTCTCTCTCTCATTTCAGATGCTGCTGCATTAGTAAATGTTACAACCAATAATTTATCTATATCAACGGGATTTTCTTCATTTGTAATTATCCTTATAATTCTTTCTACTAAAACTGCAGTCTTGCCAGAACCCGCAGCTGCTGCAACTAATAAATTACAATTTCTTGTTTCAATTGCACTTAATTGTTCATCAGTCCATTTAGTCTCACCCATGTATTAATTCCTCCTAAGAATCACTTGCTTCATTAGAATTACTTATTTCTTTTTCTATGTTATTCCAAATATCATTTTGAGGTTTCTTCATTATAATTTTATATTTATTATCTTTTATACTTGAATCAAATTGACATATTGCTGAAAAATCACAATACTCACAATGAGTTCTATTTGAATGTTTAGTAGGTTCTATCTTAATATCTCCACTCAACATATCCTCACACAATTCAATCATCTTTTTATTAACATATTTTCTAAGTAACGTAAACTCATCTTCTGTTACTACATCACTATTAGCCTTAAAATCACCATCTGTTTTAAATGCAGCTGGTATAACCAATGAATATCCTTCAATATCCTTATCCATAGCACGAGCTACTCTAGCATCCTTTAAAATTAATCCTTTCATCTTTAAAGCATCTAAAACTTCTTGTTGTACCTCTTCTGTAGTCATTTCTTTCTTGCCTTTGATTATAGGATCATCTATTTTAAAATATAATACTGCTCCAGGTCTTACTTGCTTATCTAATATATATTTAGAATTTTTAATAAGTGCATCTAAATATACTAATAATTGCATTTGCAATCCATAATAAAGTTCATTTAAATCAAACTTCTTAGCACCTGTTTTATAATCTATAATTCTAATATAGGTTTCACCATCTAAATCTAATGTATCTATTCTATCAATTCTACCTTGAAGATATATTTTTTCTTTAGATTCTAAATCTAGAGTTATAGCTTCCCCCGAACTAAAGCTTCCAAAATTAAATTCAGTCTTGAATACTTCAAATTCACCTTTTCCTATTTGATTTGCAATAACTGAAACAGATTTAGAAATTACTCTTTTAAAACGTTGTGCTAAATATTTAAACTTCTTTGTACTATTTAATATATAATTACTTTCTCCATTTAATTTTTTATCAATTATATTAGATACAATAGCGTTACATTTTTCATTGTCTAATTCAGACCATAAAATCCCTTCATCTTTAATCTTATTTGTAAATGAATCTAACATCTCATGTACAAATGAACCTAAATCAGGTGGCGTAAATTCATATACTTTTCTATTTTTAGCCTTAAGGCCATATTGAACAAAATAAGAAAATGGACATTCGGCATATTTTTCTAATCTTGAAACACTAAACACCAATTTTCCCATCTCATTTTGATAAAGTTTTCTAAGCTTTTTCTTAGCAACTTTATCTCCTACATTAGAATATGTAAGACCTTTAAATATATTTTTAACCTTATCCTTAAAATCCTCATTTTCCTTAAACCAGTTGTAAACCTCTGGCCAGTAAGCTTCTATATCTTCTTTGTCAAAATCTCTTCTTACAGCAACTATAAGTTCATTAAAGGTAGGAATTGGTGCAATAACTTTACTTATTTTGTCCTTTCGGCTTTTTAAATCATAGATTGCACTTTCCTCAACTAATTTGGGGAATATTTTCTTAATCCTAGGTATAACTATAGATGGTCTTAATGACTTGCCTTCAAAATCTGCCATAGGATATGATAACATTAAATATTCACTACTTATTGATAATGCTGTATATAATAAAAACTGTTCCTCAAAAACCTTGTTTCTAGTAGTTGATGCTAACTTTACTCCTATTTCATTTAATATTCCCCTATCTTTATCAGATAATATTCCCTCATCCTTTTTAGAAGATGGTAATACACCGTCATTAATTCCCACTATATAAAGAACCTTAACATCTCTACCTTTAATCCTTGCTATGTCACCAATATTAACTTGATCTAAAGCTACAGGTATAACACCTATTGTTTCATTTGTAAAACCAGAATTTAATATCTTGAAAAATTCAAATGATTCTAGTATTTCTTCACCAATTACATCTACTGCTTGATCTAAAATATCTACAACTATACTTTGAACTTGACTATATTCCTTAACCTTATCTTCTAATCCAATTTTCTCAAAATTTTCAATCCAATTATTTATTCTTTCAAAAGCTTTTACATCTATTATAAACTCATAAATAGCTGCGCATATATCTCTAACTTTATATTTTCCATTTATTTTATTATGAAAAGTCATAAGAGGCTTTCTTATCTCATCCATAATTTCAGATATTAATATTTTTTCTTTTGTTAATTCTTCATTATTATTAAACCACTTTTCGCTAATTATTTCCTCTACTGTCCATTTATAGCTCTTTATTCCGTGTTCTAATATAAAATTCTCTAAAATATCTATATATGAATTCTCTATTCCAACTAATCCACTTTTTAAATACTTAAACATACTCTCATAAGACCAATTTTTAAATAATATTTCAAAAGCAGAACTTATAAGTATAATTAATGGATTGCTCAATAATTGAGTTTTTTTATCCAAGAAATATGGAATATCATAATCCTTAAATATTACTGATGTTACTTTTTCATAATCATCTATATTTCTGCAAACTACAGATATATCTTTATATCTATATCCCTTTTCTCTTACAAGCTCTACAATGCTTTTAGCAACTCTATCTACTTCATCATAAATGTTATTTGCTTTATAAAGTACTACACTATTACAGCTTTTATCATATTCATTAAATGGATAAGTAAAAAAGTACCTTTCTATATGCTTAAGTTCTAAGTTATCCTTAAATCTATATGGTATATTATTATTTAAATCAATAGGTTCATCATAAGCTACATTATTTTCTTTCATTATTTTTAATATATTATTTTCTGTATTGTTTATAGTATTAAATACATCCGTTATGTCTTCACCCTCTAATGATTTACATTCCATACAAAGGGTTATATTAACTCTCTTACACCTCTTTGCTAATAGTCTTACAATCTCCAATTGTTGAGGGGTAAAACTAGTGAATTCATCTATCCAGACTTCAGCACCTGTATATATATCATTTTCTAATAATTTCTTGCTTAATAATGTTAATTCATCATCTCCATCAATATAACTTTCATGCATCTTTGAATTAAATGCTTCATAAATTATTGTTAATTCATTAAGCTTTTGTATCAATTCAATATCATCTACTTTTTCATCTATTTTTCTCAAGGTCTCTATATCAACATTGTATTTTTTAAATTCACTTATTATTTCAGATATAATTTCATTAAATCCTTGCTCCCTAGATATTTTTTTAAAATAATCTAAAGAATCCATATTTTCATTTAGTACCCTATGAATTAGCATGTTTCTTCCAGACTCTTTTATTATATCTTTAACACGTCCACCACATTCTTCAGAAACTTCATGTGCCATTTTCTTAAAACTTAATACTTCTGTTCTCAGAAGAGCACGCTCTCCAATGAACTTTAAAACCTTGTTTTCAGTATTAAATGTATATTGTTCTGGAACTAATAAAATTAATTTATTATCAGTCTCTTCAACTATATTATTTTTTATTTGATCAATACAAAACTTACTTTTTCCTACTCCTGCTCTTCCGTAAATAAATCTTATACTCATATGTATTTTCACCTCTCCTCTTAAATATCAATGAATTATTCTCTAAGTATACCCATAATTAAAGTATCTACATATTCTCCTTCTATATAAACCTTATTTTTTCTGATACCTTCTTCTATAAAACCACACTTTTTGTAACAATTTATAGCTCTTAAGTTACATTTGATAACCTCTAATTCTACCCTTATAGCATTAAGTTCTTCAAATAAATACTTTAATAGGGTTTCTATAGAGTCTTGACCATACTTCTTTCCCCAATACTTACTACCAATAGTTATTCCAATGGAATATATCCTATTACAATAATTACTCTCCTTATATGTTATAAACCCAACTAAAACATTTTTTTCGTTAATTATACTTAATGCTTTCCTTAAATTTGTTCCTTGATTATTATTTTGTATATCGTTAGGTATTGTATTATATTTACTAACCTTTTCTTCATTACATAGTTTGTACAATATTTTAATATCTTTTTTTTCTAATAGCCTTAAATATATATTATGTCCTTTAAGCATAACCCACCTTCTATAGCTAATTAATTTATCTACTTTATAATTATACCTCTAATTATAATATTTTAAATTTAGAATTTATATTCATGCAATAAAAAAATATATTTTATAACTTATATATTTACTATTTCGGAAAACTATCTTCAAATTTATATTATTATCAACTTTTAAAATTTGAATGACCTTTATAACAAATAGTATTCTAAATACAACAAAAAAACATCTAACAAAATTGTTAGATGTTTCTGGCGGAGAATCAGGGGTTCGAACCCTGGCGCCAGTTACCCGACCTACACCCTTAGCAAGGGCGCCTCTTGAGCCACTTGAGTAATTCTCCATGTGACCTATATATTTTAATTTTAAAATAATATGGCGGAAAGATAGGGATTCGAACCCTAGGTACGCTCACACGCACGCCGGTTTTCAAGACCGGTGCCTTAAACCAACTCGACCATCTTTCCTTAACTCACAAAAATTATTATACCAATCAAGAGTGGAACTGTCAACATTTTTATTATAATAAATTCAATTTTTTCTGATTGATTTGTGATAATTCTAATTTTTTATTATCATAATAATCTTAAAATTTATTTAAGCATCTCTAATTATATATCTAGTGGTAAAATTACAATTAGACTTTTTAGACCTATAAAAAAGATTATCAATTCAGCATGTTAGTATGTTTCATATATATTATTTATTTATATATGAAAAAAACATCTAACTATATCGTTAGATGTTCTTGGCGGAGAATCAGGGGTTCGAACCCTGGCGCCAGTTACCCGACCTACACCCTTAGCAAGGGCGCCTCTTGAGCCACTTGAGTAATTCTCCGTGTGACCTATATATCTGTTTTTAGGTAAAAAAAAAGTGGCGGAAAGATAGGGATTCGAACCCTAGGTACGCTCACACGCACGCCGGTTTTCAAGACCGGTGCCTTAAACCAACTCGACCATCTTTCCACGTCTTACGACAAGTATGATTATAACAATTAATAATAACCATGTCAATATTTTTTTCAGAAATTTATTTATATATTTTTTACAAATAATCTACACCTAAATAAGTGACCTTATTTGTAATATTAATGTATCCTTTTAGTACATATTATATCTATACCAGTATTCATTATATTCTTACAAATGATATCTCCAATATCAATAGGTGTACTTACATAAATTCTACTAAGAACTTTTGAAAATTCTCTCCATAAACATTTTTCTATAGGTTTATTACTTTTTACTGAGATAACTTTATAATTGGGATCACTTTTTAATCTAACTAAACTTGTAAAAATATCTTTATTAGTCATTTTTATTTCCTCCTAATTATATTTCATTGAATTCTTTAATTCTTCCTACCAAAACTTTAGAATGCATAGAGTCATCTACTACATTTAAAACACTTTTATTCATTTCTCTAGCTAAAATTTTTATAATTTTCATATTACAGTCTGATCCATTACAGCTTCCAAGACCGATTCCTGTACGTCTCTTTACTGCTTTTACAGTTCTTGCACCTAATGGCCTTCTTATAGAATCAACTATCTCACCTTCTGAAATACAATTACAACTACAAATAATGTTTCCATACCTTTCGTCTAAAGCAATTATTTTATTTTTTTGATCTTTAGACATATTTCTAAATATATATACTTCTCTTTTTCTATCAACATAGTCTCTTTTCTTAGTTATATTCATATTTACTTTAATTTTTTCCTCAATATCTAAAGCAATAGCCGGTGCAATTGTTATTTTTGCATAATGATTTCCTACAACTTTTATATATCCATCAATAATATTGCTATCATCTATGAACATACTTTCTTCACTATATGTTTCTGTAAATATATTAGTTATTGATTCCTTCTTTATTCCAGTTAAAATACTTTGCGATAATTTTAATTCTTCTTCTAAACTTAAATAATTATTACTTTTAATTCCTATTAAACTTCCTTTTGATAATGTAGATATATTAATTATTGACGTATCATCATCAATATCATTAATAACAACACCGTTTATATTATTCTTTAATTTTCCATTAAATAATATATATTTTATTTTTTTACTATTTATCTCATTATAAGTTTTGCTTTGCTTATCAATAGAAATTTCATTTGAAATTGTATTAATTACAAATTTGCATGTAAATTTATTTTTATTTGTAGTCACCTTAAATCCCTTAGAAATGTTTTTAATATCTATAACTTCTTCTTCTAATCTAAAATTAACACCATTATCTGCTGCTACTTCTGCATAAGAAACAGCTAAATTATAAGGCGCAATTAATGCAATATTTTTAGAATACAAAGCTTTATTTATATTTGTCCCTAAATTAGGCTCTATATTATAAATTTGATTGCCTTCTATTATATTTACGCCTTCGATAGACCGCTCCATAGCATTTTTATACATTATATCAAATACATCATATCTAGTTTCATTTGATGAAATTCTTAATGCACCAACTTTATTATATTTAATATTAAATTTTTTGCAATGTTTTTCAATTAAACTCGTTCCCCTATTCTCTAATTTAGCCATAATGTCATCATAAGACTCAGAACCATCATAAATAACCGCTGTATTGGAACAAGAGAGATCATTCGCTACATCATAATCCTTTTCAATTAAAGCTATGTTTATATTATATTTAGAAAGCTCATATGCCACTGCACAGCCAATTATTCCTCCACCTAAAATTAATACATCATAATCCATCATTAATCCTCCAAATCTGAAACTATAAAATTATTTTTTTTTAATTCTGATATAATTAAATTAATATCATCGTCACTTTCCGCTGATATAGTATGTAAATGAACTCCATTTGTTAATACAGATAATAACCTGGCCTTTTGCTCTTGATATTTTTGAACAAATTTATTTAATTCATTATAATTTTTTATCATAAGCATTGCTGCTATTTCTCCATATAACGGATGCTCTACTATTACATCTTCAATTGTTCCACCATATTTAATTACTATACTCATTTCGGTAAACATTTCTTCTTCATTATGTGTTACTGCAATAATTGCTTTAACTTTATTTTCTTTTTTGTTAATTATATATCCATCTGGAGTTGCTATTATATTTTCTCCCTTAGCTCTAAGAATTGCTATATCTTTTACTATTACCTGTCTAGTTACTAAATATTTGCTTGCTATTACACTCCCTTTTATTGGTTCATTACTTACTAATAGTAATTTAATTATACTTTCTCTTCTATCAACAGAATTCATACTATCCTCCTATTACTAATTATAATTATCATATATTATTAATACTTATAAATTGTATTTTATCCTTATCATTATTCTGTTTCAAATAATTTATTATATCTAAATTCAATTATTTAATAGCATCTAATAATTATACTCCGATTTAATGAGTATAATTATAGCTACCACATATTATTATACTTTAAAAAATTACCAAAAGTAATGCTATTTATAGTAACTATAATTTTTTCTTAATATATTTAACTTGAAATATTCTTATAATATAATTTTCATCCGTACCTTTTATTCTTAAATTATTTAAATAAAATAATTAAATAACAAAAAAACTATGAATTATAATTCATAGTTTCTTCTAATGGTGGAGATTAAGGGAGTTGAACCCTTGACCCCCTGCGTGCAAGGCAGGTGCTCTCCCAACTGAGCTAAACCCCCATGGTGGACCTTCAGGGACTCGAACCCTAGACCTACCGGTTATGAGCCGGTTGCTCTAACCAACTGAGCTAAAGATCCCTTTTAATTTACCTCGCAACGTCCTACTCTGCCACACAGTCACCCGTGCAGTACCATCGGCGCTATAGACCTTAACTGTCCTGTTCGGAATGGGAAGGAGTGTTACCTCTATGCCATCGTCACGAGATTGTTACAAGCAATATTATACTTATAAAAATATAATATGTCAAGCATTTTGAAAGAATTGTTCTTTCAAAATTGCATATAGAATTAATGTATATTTTACAACTTGATTAAATAATTGGTCAAGCCCTCGACCTATTAGTATCAGTCAGCTAAATATGTTACCATACTTACACCTCTGACCTATCAACCTTGTAGTCTTCAAGGGGTCTTACTAGCTTACGCTATGGGAAATCTCATCTTGAGGTTGGCTTCACACTTAGATGCTTTCAGCGTTTATCCATTCCCGACTTAGCTACCCAGCTATGCTTCTGGCGAAACAACTGGTACACCATAGGTCAGTCCATCCCGGTCCTCTCGTACTAAGGACAGCTCCTCTCAAATTTCCTACGCCCGCGACGGATAGGGACCGAACTGTCTCACGACGTTCTGAACCCAGCTCGCGTGCCGCTTTAATGGGCGAACAGCCCAACCCTTGGGACCTACTTCAGCCCCAGGATGCGACGAGCCGACATCGAGGTGCCAAACCTCCCCGTCGATGTGAACTCTTGGGGGAGATCAGCCTGTTATCCCCGAGGTAGCTTTTATCCGTTGAGCGATGGCCCTCCCACGAGGTACCACCGGATCACTAAGCCCGACTTTCGTCCCTGCTCGACTTGTAGGTCTCGCAGTCAGGCTCCCTTATGCCTTTGCACTCTACGAACGATTTCCGACCGTTCTGAGGGAACCTTTGGGCGCCTCCGTTACATTTTAGGAGGCGACCGCCCCAGTCAAACTGCCCACCTAACAATGTCCTGTCACCAGTTTCATGGCATCCAGTTAGAACTTCAATACTATCAGGGTGGTATCCCAACAACGACTCCACCAAAGCTAACGCTCTGATTTCCCAGTCTCCCACCTATCCTGTACAGACAATACCGAAATTCAATGCTAAGCTACAGTAAAGCTCTACGGGGTCTTTCCGTCCAATCGCGGGTAGCGAGCATCTTCACTCGCACTACAACTTCGCCGGATTTGCAGTTGAGACAGTGCACAAGTCATTACGCCATTCGTGCGGGTCAGAACTTACCTGACAAGGAATTTCGCTACCTTAGGACCGTTATAGTTACGGCCGCCGTTTACTGGGGCTTAAGTTCACACCTTCGCACTTACGTGCTAAGCATTCCCCTTAACCTTCCAGCACCGGGCAGGCGTCAGCCCCTATACATCAGCTTACGCTTTAGCAGAGACCTGTGTTTTTGTTAAACAGTTGCTTGTGCCTATTCTCTGCGGCCTGATTTCTCAGGCACCCCTTCTCCCGAAGTTACGGGGTCAATTTGCCTAGTTCCTTAACTGCAATTCTTCCGTCGGCCTTAGGATTCTCTCCTCATCTACCTGTGTCGGTTTGCGGTACGGGCACTACTTCTCTTTCTAGATGCTTTTCTTGGAAGCATGGAATCAGATACTTCGGTTCCGTAGAACCTTCCCCATCACGCCTCAGAATTGTTGGAACGGATTTGCCAATCCCAACTCCCTAAACGCTTAGACTAGCATCCAATAGCTAGCACATCCTATCCTTCTCCGTCACACCATCGATAATAACGATAATAGTGGTATTGGAATATCAACCAATTGTCCATCGACTACGCCTTTCGGCCTCGCCTTAGGTCCCGACTAACCCTGAGAAGACAAACTTTACTCAGGAAACCTTAGATATTCGGCCTGTAAGATTCTCACTTACATCTCGCTACTAATGCCAACATTCTCACTCGTAATCAGTCCACCGCTCCTTACGGTACGACTTCAGCCCGATTACGACGCTCCTCTA
>NZ_AP024849.1:0-7500 GCF_019977655.1 Clostridium gelidum | reverse complement strand
TTTAGACCTTCTAATATATGTGCTCTAGCTTCAGCTTTATTTAAATCAAATATAGTTCTTCTTGTTATTACTTCCTTTTGAAACTCTATATAATATTCTAATATTTGTTTCAAATTTAAAACCTTTGGTTGATTGTTAACTAATGCTAACATAATAACCCCAAACGTATCTTGAAGTTTTGTGTGCTTATACAACAAGTTTAATACTATATTAGGATTAGCATCCCGTTTTAATTCAATTACAATTCTCATACCGTCTCTATCTGATTCGTCTCTCAAATCAGATATTCCAGTAATCTTCTTATCCTTTACTAAGTCAGCAATATTTTCTATAAGTTTTGATTTATTTACTTGATATGGTATCTCAGTAAAAATTATTTTGTTTCTTCCATTTTCCTCTTCAAATTCAGCCTTTGCTCTTACAACTATTTTTCCTCTTCCTGTTTCATATGCTGCTCTTATTCCAGCTTTACCCATTATAGTTGCTCCAGTTGGAAAATCAGGACCTTTAATTTTAGTCATAAGATCTAATACTGTAACATCAGGATTATCAATAAGCATTATTGTACCATCTATTATTTCACCTAAATTATGTGGTGGAATATTAGTTGCCATTCCAACAGCAATTCCTGATGAACCATTAACTAAAAGATTTGGGTATCTAGCTGGCAATACTACTGGTTCTTGTTCTTCTCCATCAAAATTAGGCATAAAATCAACTGTATTCTTGTTAATATCTCTTAACATTTCAACAGCAATTTTATTCATTTTTGATTCTGTATATCTCATTGCAGCTGCTCCATCACCGTCAACAGAGCCAAAATTTCCATGACCATCAACTAACATATATCTCATTGAAAAATCTTGAGCCATTCTTACTAATGCATCATAAACAGAACTATCTCCATGTGGATGATACTTACCTAAAACGTCTCCGACTATTCTTGCACATTTTCTATATCCTTTTTCTGGATATAACCCTAGTTCTTGCATAGAAAATAGTATTCTTCTATGTACTGGCTTTAAGCCATCTCTTACATCTGGCAATGCACGACCAACTATAACACTCATTGCATAGTCTATATAGCACTTTTTCATTTCATCCTTAATATCTACCTCTTTAACTTTTCCTTGATTAAAATCCATGTATTTCACCTCATAATTTAGCTTTAAATATCTAAATTGACAACATTCTTAGCATTTTGTTCTATAAATTCTCTTCTTGGTTCAACTTTTTCGCCCATTAAAATTGTAAATATTTCATCAGCAAGCATTGCTTCCTCAATATTTACCTTTAATAATATTCTATTCTCGGGATCCATTGTTGTTTCCCATAGTTGACTTGCATTCATTTCACCAAGACCTTTGTATCTTTGTATATCAGTAGAATTATCTTTTCCACCAATCTCTTGTAATACCTTTTCTAGTTCAGCATCCGAATAAGTATATATGTCTCTTTTACCTTTGCTAATCTTATATAATGGTGGTTGTGCAATAAACACATGCCCATCTTCTATTAGTTCTTTCATGTATCTATAAAAGAATGTTAACAATAATGTTCTTATGTGAGCACCATCAACATCGGCATCTGTCATAAGTATAATTCTATTATATCTAAGCTTTTCAACATCAAAATCTTTTCCTATTCCTCCACCAAATGCAGTAATCATATTTCTTATTGAATCTGAATTTAATATTCTATCTAATCTTTGTTTTTCAACATTTAGTATTTTACCTCTTAATGGTAAAATAGCTTGGAATTTTCTATTTCTTCCTTGTTTTGCAGATCCACCCGCTGAATCACCTTCGACTATATAAATTTCACATTCTTTAGGATCCTTTGAAGAACAATCTGCTAATTTCCCAGGTAATGCAGATCTCTCTAATACTGATTTTCTTGTTAATTCTCTTGCTTTTCTAGCTGCATCTCTAGCTCTAGCTGCCATTAAAGCCTTATCTATTATTATCCTACCCATATTAGGATTTTCCTCTAAGAACATACCTATGTTTTCTCCCACAAATGAATCAACAATTCCCCGAACTTCACTATTTCCTAGCTTTGTCTTAGTTTGCCCTTCAAACTGTGGTTCTTCAATCTTAATAGATATTACAGCTGTAAGACCTTCTCTTACATCATCACCAGTAAAATTTTTATCATTTTCTTTTATATATCCAAATCTCTTAGCATAATCATTGAATACTCTAGTTAATGCTGTTTTAAATCCAACTAAGTGTGTTCCACCCTCAACTGTATCTATATTATTGGCAAATGAAAAAATATTTTCGGTATATCCATCATTATACTGCAATGCTATTTCAACAGATATATTGTCTTTTATCCCCTCTATATACATTGGCTCTTCATGAAGAGATACTTTATTTCTATTTAAGTAACTTACAAATGATTTAATTCCACCTTCATAGTGAAATACTTCTTCTTTTTCTGTTCTTTTATCTATTAACTTTATATAAATACCTTTGTTTAAAAATGCTAGTTCTCTTAACCTTTGAGCTAAAATTTCAAAATCAAATATTATCTCTTCAAATATTTCTGAATCTGGTTTAAAATATACCTTTGTACCAGTTTCATCACTGTCACCTATTATCTTAAGATCCTCAACAACTTTACCTCTTCTATAATCTTGTTGCCAAATGTGACCTTCCCTTTTTACTGTAACAGTACATTCTTCTGAAAGAGCATTAACTACAGATGCACCAACTCCATGTAATCCACCTGAAACTTTATATCCTCCACCACCGAATTTTCCTCCAGCATGTAGTATTGTCATTATAACTTCAACGCTTGATTTTCCCATTTTAGCATTTATGCCTACCGGTATACCTCTACCATTATCATATGCTGTAATTGAATTATCTTCGTTAATATAAATTTCTATCTTATCACAATAACCAGCTAATGCCTCGTCAATACTATTATCAACTATTTCATAAACTAAATGATGAAGACCTCTTGAACTTGTACTTCCAATATACATACCTGGTCTTTTTCTTACTGCTTCTAATCCTTCAAGAACTTGTATCTGATTTTCATCATATTCTCTATTATTTTGTTCCAAATCAGAATCCTCCTAAACTTTATAAATATTAAAATTTTCACTTTTTTTAATTACGAACTATAATCTATATCAGTTCTTTTTGTTAATGTTGTTGATGATATTGGTGAAAGATATACTTTACTTTTATTATTAACTTCCGCTATTATAAAAGATTTTGGTTGTTCTTCTGTAATTCTTTGCACAAATCCATCTTCTTCTGCTAATCTTAAAAATTGTATTGTATCAGAACTATACATTGTATTTTGTAAATCGAATATTCCAATAATGTCTTTAATAGGAACTACAACATTTTCACCTAAATGCAAAAACACTAAATATTCCTCCTTCAATTTAAAATTTGTCCATTCGATACATTAAATATCTTAGCTTTACTATCTAAATAATCTTCTAAATCATCAATTCCTGTGCATGTAATTACTGTCTGTATATCTTTGATTGTACTCAATATGTATCTTTTTCTACTTAGATCAAGTTCTGAAAGAACATCGTCTAATAATAAAACAGGATACTCTCCAGTAATTTCTTTAATAATTTTTAGAGATGAAAACTTCATAGTTAAAATTGCTGTCCTTTGCTGTCCTTGAGAACCAAATATCTTAGTATCTATATCATTAATAAAAATATTAAAGTCATCTCTGTGTGGTCCTACTGAAGTTAATCCTCTTTCTCTATCTCTCAAAATATTGTCTTGCAATTTCCTTAAATAATTACGTTTATAATCATTTAAATTAACAGCACTATTATATTTAAACTCAATTTTTTCTTTACCAGATGTTATTTCATTGTGGATTACATTTCCATAAAAGTTTATTCTATCTATATATTCTAACCGTTTTGAGATAATATAATCAGCATATTCAATTAATTGTATATCATATACTTCTAACACATCCGAATTGAAATTTCTACTTTTTAATAGAATATTCCTTTCATTTAGGACTTTATTATATTGAACTAAATTAAAGTAATATTTTGAATTTACTTGAGATAATTCCATATCTAGCAATCTTCTTCTTAAGTTAGGAGCTTCCTTAATAACTTTTAAGTCTTCTGGTGAAAACATAACCACATTGAATGTTCCAAATAGTTCTCCTATTTTTTTTACTTTAATATTATTTACTTTAATAGCCTTTTTTCCATCTCTTAAAATATTTATATCTATTTTTTTATCTAGTCTACTTTTTGCAATAAATAAGCTTATATAAGCCATATCCTTATTCCAACTTATTAATTCTTTATCTTTTGAAGTTCTATGTGACTTTGCAAAGGCACCATAGTAAATTGATTCAACGATATTAGTTTTACCTTGAGCATTATCTCCTATAAATACATTTACATTTTTACCTAATTCTATTGTTAATTTTTCATAATTTCTATAATTAATCAACATCATATTTTTAATATACATAAAAAATACACCTATAATAATTATATCATAGTTATTATATAACAGTTTACTTTATTATTAATAACTACGCTATACTATTTCAAAATCTGAATCTTTGAAATTTACAATATCTCCAACTTTTAATTTTTTTCCTCGTTGAATGCAAATTTCATTATTAACTTTCACTAATCCATCTTGTATGTAAAGTTTAGCTTCCGAACCTGAACTAACAATAGCAGCCCACTTTAGAAAAGCATCTAATTTTATAATTTCAGTATTAATTTTTATTTTATTCATTTTATTGCATAAATATTAAAATAATATTTATCCTCCTATCTCATTAATCTAACTGGTAAAACCAGATATTTAGCATTTTCATTATTTTTTTCTTCAATTACGCATGGACTTATCCCTGAAGTCATTTTCATAATAACTTCATCATCCTCCACATTCTTAAGTACATCTAACAGATATTTTGAATTAAATGCAATTTGTATACCCTCGCCTTGCAATTTAGTTGAAATTTCTTCTCGTACTTTTCCCAATTGAGAATTGGATGTTATTATTAAATTATCTTGCTGGAAATCTAACTTTATTAAATTAGTATTCCCGTCTTTAGCCATTAAAGATGCTCTTTCTATGGCATTTTGTAATTCTTGTCTATTAATATTAACTAATAATTTATGCTCTTGTGGTAATAATGAATTATAATTTATAAATTTACCTTCTAGTAATCTAGATATTATCTTTGTTTTTTCTAAATTAAATAATATATGATTATTAGTAAATGTTATATCTACAATATCATCAACATCTTCTAATATTTTAGATACTTCATTTAAAGTTTTACCTGGTATAACAACTTCCATATCAATATCCGTATCTAAAAATTCATTTCTAATAGCTAATCTGTATCCATCAAGAGCAACTAAATTTAAGTTTTTGCTTTTTACTTCGAATAAGATTCCTTGAAGAATTGGTCTAGTTTCATCTTGAGCAATTGCAAAAGATGTTCCTTTAATCATGTTTTTTAATATATTTTGATTTACTGATATCTTTAAGTTTTCATTAATTTGAGGTAACTCTGGGAATTCAGTTGTATTCATATAAACTACATCAAATACAGATTTTGCACAAGTTATTTTTATTATTTGATTTTCAAGAGTCTCTATTTTTATAGTTGCGTTAGGTAATTTTCTTATTATTTCTCCAAATATTTTTGCATCAATAACTATATTCCCTTCTTCTATAATTGTAGCATCAACAGATGTTTGAATACTAAGATCCATATCTGAACCTATAAGTGTTAATGTAGACTTATTTGTATTGATATATATTCCTTCAAGTATAGGCAGTGTTGATTTACCTGTTATAGCTTTTTGAACTATTGAGATGCCTTCTAATATTTTTTGTTTTTCACATGTAAAAATCATTTAAAACCCTCCTTATTTATTAACAGGCGCAATAAAGACAATAACAAAGATAGATATATATTTTTATAGTAATAGTAGTAGTAGGGGCTGTGGATTTGTTAACAACCATCTTAAGTTAAGTAATATCAACAAAATTGTATTAAAAAATCTTGTTGATAAGTAGGTAACAAATCATAGAGGTTATCCACATTGTTAGATATTATATCACTATAAAAATATTATCCACAGGTTATTATCTAATTACTATATACAGCTGTGGATTAATTTTGAGTTAGCTTTTTAGTAAGATCAGCAACAGTCTGTTGCAATGAATCATCCATTTTCAGATTATCGGATATTTTTTCATAAGCATGTATAACTGTAGTATGGTCTCTTCCGCCAAATTCTTCTCCAATTTTAGGTAAGGACATATCTGTTAATTTTCTGCTTAAATACATTGCAATTTGCCTTGGATAAACAACATTTCTAGTTCGCCTTTGAGACTTTAAATCTTCTATACGTAAATTAAAGTAGCTAGAAACTACATCTTGTATGATATCAATAGTGACATGTTTTCCTTGTTTTTTAGATATAATGTCTTTTAATGCTTCTGTAGCTAGATCTACAGTAACTTCTCGATTAGTGAGTGAAGAATAAGCAATTATTCTTATTAAAGCGCCTTCAAGTTCTCTTATATTAGATTTAATTTTAGTGGCAATATATCCCATAACATCATTAGCTACATTTAAGTTTTCAACATCAGCTTTCTTTTTCAAAATGGCCATCCTAGTTTCGAAATCTGGAACTTGAATATCTGCGATTAAGCCCCACTCAAATCTTGAACGTAATCTATCTTCTAATGTTGGAATTTCTTTTGGTGGTCTATCTGATGATAATATAATTTGTTTATTTGCATCATGCAATTCATTAAATGTATGGAAGAACTCTTCTTGAGTACGTTCTTTTCCAGCAATAAATTGTATATCATCTATAAGTAATATATCGACATTTCTATATTTATTTCTAAATTCTTCATTTTTATCATCCTTAATTGCATTAATTAATTCATTAGTGAATTTTTCAGAGGAAACATATACTACTTTGGCACTTGGATTGCTTTCTAAAATATAATGACCTATAGCATGCATTAAGTGGGTTTTTCCAAGTCCAACACCTCCATATATAAATAGAGGATTATAGGCTTTTGCAGGTGATTCTGCAACAGCTAGAGATGCAGCATGAGCAAATCTGTTACTATTACCTATTACAAAAGATTTAAATGTATATTTGGGATTTAATGTTGAAGACATTTCATCATTAACTATAATTGACTTTGATATTTCAGGAAGATTACTTTTATCATTATCATAACCATCCGACATTATAATAAATTCAATCTTATATAGTTTTGAACAAACTGCTTTTATAGAATTTACAACTAAATCTTTATAGCGTTTATCTAAAATATCTTGAGTAAATGAATTTGGAACGCTTATCTTTATAGTATCAGAAGAGATAGACATAGGTTCGCAGCTTTTAATCCAAGTATTAAAGCTAACTTCACTTAGCTCGCTTTTTATAATATCTAGGGTTTTATCCCATAAATTTTTGAGATCGGCATCCAT